>JAFGFO010000216.1 GCA_016931085.1 Thermoflexales bacterium | reverse complement strand
CCCCTGGCCTGGACCCCGGTCTGAACGAGCCAGATCCCTTCCTACCAGGCCCAACTGGCCCAATTCGAAGGGATGTATACCCAGGTTCTGGGTATCAGCGTCGACAGCGCCCCGTGCTTGAAGGCCTGGGCTGACAGCCTGGGCGGCATCAGCTACCCGCTCCTGAGCGACTTTTTCCCGCACGGCAAGGTAGCTCAAGACTATGGAATACTTCGCGAGGAAGGCTACACAGAGCGTGCCGTCTTTGTCATCGACAAGGCGGGTATCGTGCGCTACGTGGATGTGCACGACATTGGCGAGCAGCCCAACAACGACGAGCTCTTTTGCGTATTGAGCGAGCTGGAGCCACAAGCGGCCGTGGCGCAAAAGGTGGCCACGCCGCCGGCCGTGCCCGAGCCGGCCGCGCCTATCGTCATGTACTGCACGGCGTGGTGTCCCGACTGCCGGCGGGCGCGTGCCTATCTGAAGGAGCGCGGCATCGACTATGTCGAGGTGGACATCACGCACGACCGGGCGGCTGCCAGGCGCGTGCGCGAGTGGGCCAACGGCAACGAGACCACGCCCACCTTCAACATCAAGGGCACCATCGTGGTCGATTTCGACAGGCCCAAGCTCGACCGCGCCTTGGGGATTGGCTAGATTCAAGTGCAACGCACCTGCCGGGTGCGTTGCACTTATCCTGTCCTGTGGTATACTTAGCCCGCGTGCGTAGCCCGCGCGCGTGCCCCAGTAGCTCAGTGGATAGAGCGTAGCCCTCCGGAGGCTAAAACGAGTGTTCGATTCACTCCTGGGGTATGGCCCTGGTGGGTTAAAGCCATTCCTATGGCTCACCTGCCAGGGCTTTCGCGTTTCGCATACCTCTTGACCAGCCACGCAGACACGTTTATAATGATTATATGCGACACAGGCCTGAACTGATTGTGAGGTGAGGGCAATGGAACCCAGAATGACCTTGATGGAAGCGAAGCCAGGGACGCATAACTTGGAGCTGGATGAGCATACGCGGCAATTGATTGCCGGCGCAGTGGCCGAGGTTGACCCGCGCCAGATCGCCATTTATCGACGGCTGACTCCAGCGCAAAGAGTGTGGCAATTAGCGTCTCTTTCCGACTGGCTGCGACAGGCAAACCGGCGGCGTGTTCAGCGCCAGCGAAAGGAGACAGTCCAAGTATGACACAGCCATCGTTGCCTCAAGGCGATTGGCAACACTTGGGGTTGATTGATTTTGCCCGACTGGTGATTGACGCATTGGAAGCTGCCGAAGCCGACTATATGCTCGGCGGCGCGTTGGCAGTAGCCGCCTGGGCTGAGGCACGTTCTACCCAGGATGTGGATATTGTGGTGAGCGTTCCACTTGAGCGCTTCAATCGGCTTTCGGAGGAGCTGGCCAAGCGCGATATGCTCGTGCCGGTAGATGTCATTCTGGACATATTCCTGGAAACGCGCGCTGATTTGCCACTCAATGCCATTCACGTTCATGCGGGCTACAAGGCTGAGCTTTTCTTGTTGCGTCCCGAAGACGATTTGCGTGCGGCTGCGTTCGCCAGACGCCAGTTGATTGACCTGGGGCCGCCGCTGGGTTTGGTATACGTTCATTCACCCGAAGATTTGATCCTTTACAAGTTGCACTATTTTCGACTGAGCCAGCAGCCCAAACACGTGCGCGACATTGTTAGCATCCTGCTGGCAATGGGTAATGCGCTTGATGTGGTCTACCTTGAAGATTGGGCGCGGCGATTGGAATTGACAGAGCTATGGGACGAGATAAAACGCCAGGCACAGGAGAAGAGTTGATCTCTGCCGGGCGGGTGAAGCGCCCGTTAGGCGCCGGCACTCTTCGTTTTAGGGAAAAGATAGCCAATGACAATCTCTTCCGTTGAACGTAAAGCTCGGGCGGTTTTGCCCGTTGTCCGTTTCATGCAAGCCTACCTGCCACTCCCGGTAGCGCACTGGCTTCTTAAACAAAGCATGGCGCGCCTACGACTGGATTATGATGTGACACGTGAAGCTGTGTCTGCAGACGGCGTGTCGTGTGAATGGGTCATTCCTCAAAACAGCCCTACAGGCCAAGTGTTGCTCTATCTGCACGGGGGCGGTTTCGTTTTCGGATTGACACCCTTGCACCTCCAGATGGGGGCATATTTGGCGCACAAGATGGGTATGCGTATCCTGATGGTGGATTATCGTCTTGCGCCAAACTATCCATTTCCCGCAGCATTGGACGACTGCGCAACGGCTTATCGCTGGCTGCTAAAACAGGGGATTTCGGCGCAGAATATCGTGGCGACGGGTGATTCGGCAGGCGGCAACTTGACAATGACACTGTTAATGAAATTACGAGACAGTGGTGATCCTCTCCCTGCGGCGGCGGCATGTCTCTCGCCTGTGACAGACCTGACCAAAGACAATGTTCATCAAGGCTACCAAGATCCTCTGCTGCCTCCCCAAGCAATGAGATTCTATACCAAGTCTTATGTGGGAAACAACGACGCTCACGACCCCTTGATTTCGCCAGTGTTTGGCAATTTGCGCGGTCTGCCGCCGCTGTTGATCCACGCTGGAGAAGATGAGATTCTATGCGATGATGCGGTTCGTATCGAAGAATTGGCAAAGGCAGCCGGCGTTGAGGTGCGGCTGGAGATATACCCGCGCATGTGGCATGTGTGGCAGCTCTATCTAGCATTGCCACAGGCTATTCAATCGCTGGACGACATTGCCCAATTCCTTAGATCGCACATCGGGCCTTGGTCAAGTGAGCACGATATCTACAACTTTTGACGAGCTTTACGAAAGGGCAAAATCTGTGGTCAATCCACGCAAACTGTCTGAATACGCTGAAGCTGGCGGCGAGCTTTGGCGAAGCTGGTTTCAGATTGATATCCGCGCCGGCGGCTGACGCGCGCCGGGAGGGCTGCAGGATTTATGACTGTCTAGGATGCCAACAATGACGGCTATGTTGATCACCTATGAGGATTTTATTGCCCGCGTCGAATCGCTGGGCTTCATGGCCTTGTCGCATCTCTCGCCAGGATTGCCATCTCTAGGCGATGAGACCCCAGAAAGTCTCTGGCACACCGGTCTCGATACCGACCCCTGGCGTTGGAAAGATCGCATCGCTGAGGAGAAGCGTCTGGCTTATGGCTGTATTCTGGGCGGGCATAAGGGCTTTGTCACCCAACGCATGTACCCCATTTTCTATGCTGCCTTCCATCCGCCGCTCTCTATGCCCGAGCGGTGGGCCAGCGGAACAGTCAGCCAAAGGGCCTGGCGACTTTGGCAGCTCTTTGAGGAAAACAGCACACTTAACATTAGCCAAGTGCGGCACACCATGGGTATCAGCCGCAAGCAGGGTGCCCATGCCGTAGATACTGCAATCCAGCAACTGCAGTATGAGTATTACATCACAGTAGATGGCAATGAACGCAAGGTCAGCACCAAGGGTAAATTCTACGGTTGGCCAGTCACCCGTTACTGCCGGGTGATGGATTGGGCACCCGCTGGCTGGCTGGACAGCGCCAAAGACTGGTCGGCAGAGGAGGCCAGAGAATTGATTCTGGATGATGGCGTGGCCATGTCAAATAGTGTAAATCGCCAGGATTTGGCAAAGAAACTCGGCCTGCGGTGAAACGCGGCCCAACACGCGCGTGCAGTCCGACGCCACCCCGCCGGCGGGAAACCGCGCTTCTACCTGGCAGCCGACGCCTTGTCGATCTCGGTCGCGATGATTTTTGGAATTCTGCGAGCCGGTGGGGGTGCCCGGCGTCAGCCTGCCGCTTGTGCTATTACCATTGGCGCTGCGCGTTCAAATAACATGGTTGCCAGGTCAATTTCCCGCATCATGAACAAGTCCCGGGTAATTGATACCAGTACCTCCTGGGGCATTCGTCCCCGTCGAACGCTTTTCCACGCTAGGTGGAAAGGCGTTTGTTTTTCTCCACCCAACGCCACAAGAAGCTTGGTCGGGACTGTGAACAATTGACCTGCTCATACTTGACCTTCTACACTGTCTTGACCAGTAACCCAGATGCGTTTATAATGAATATGCGCAAAACAAGCTTGATCTGATTTGAGGTGAAGCAATGGAAATCAAAATGACCTTGACCGAGATCATCCAAGACATCCACGCAATGGATGAAGAGCTTGTGCACTACGAAGCGCGCTATGGCCTTCGCTCTCAATACTTTTACGAGCTTTACAAGGATGGCAAGCTGCCAGATCTTGATCCGCTCGAAACGCGCGATTACACCGACTGGGCCGCTTGCTATGAGATCAAGCTGAATCGAGAGCCGGCCCTTCACCATTGGGAGGTGCAAGTGTGACATATGATATCCTGGTCCGACCTCAACCTGGAGGAACTTGGCAAGCAACAGTATTGGGTTGGCCTGAGTTGAGTGTGGCCAGTGATAGCGAGCAGGGCGCCATTGAACGCATCCGGCAAGAAATGCACGCTCGCTTAGCCGGCGGTAAAGTTGTGCGTGTGGACGTAGAGACAGCCACATCCGACCATCCTTGGCTGCCCTTTTTGGGGATTTGGAAAGACGATCCCACCTTTGATGACTTTGTAGGCGAGATGGAAAGCTATCGCCGTGAGTTGGACGAGTCACGCTAATATGCTTTACATCCTGGATACCGACCACGTCAGCCTGGCCCAACGCGGACACCCACACGTCACAAAACACATTGCAACCGCTCTGCCCCACGAACTGGCTGTCAGCATCGTTACGGCCCACGAGCAACTGCGAGGACGCATGGCGCAGGTGAATCGAGCCAGTACTGCACAAGAACTAATCTTTGCCTACAAATTGCTTCACGAGACCCTCCGTCTCTACCTGACTGTTTCTGTTGTCGATTTTGACGAGCAAGCCGCGGCTATAGTGGATGATTTGAGCCAGCGCAAGATACGCATCGGCACGCTCGGTTTGCGCATTGCAGCTATTGCGCTTGCCAATGACGCTACGCTTGTCACTCGCAACCAACGTGATTTTGAACGTATCCCAGGGCTGATGATCAAAGACTGGTCTGTATCAACCTGAGCTGACATATTTCCTCTCCCGGCGCAACGAGCCAGCGGCCCACGAGAGCCACTGGCTCGATTAGCATACCAAGATAGCGTGCAGTAATTCGGGTTCGGATACGGAGGTGGCGAGCAGGATGTCGATTTGTTCGATTTGGGTCACTTTAGGGGTATGGCCCTGGCGGGTTAAAGCCATTCCTATGGCTCACCTGCCAGGGCTTTTTTCGCGCTCGCGGGCCTCTCGCCTCTTGACCAGTCCTTCAGATACGTTTATAATGACT
>JAFGFO010000215.1 GCA_016931085.1 Thermoflexales bacterium | reverse complement strand
TTGTGCAGCGTGTGCAGCGTATGCTGGACGAAACAGATCAAGCGCACTACGCCGACGAGTTTGGTCCCTATCTGAAAGGCAGTTCCGGGCAGTACATCTATCACATCAAAGGCGAGGAGACCAGGCCGCACCTCCAAGCGATTGGTGAGTTGATGCACAAATTGTTGGAAGAGTTGTCTGCTCGTTATGCCGATGAGCACACCTACCAGATACTCGAGGTGGTGAAGGTCACGTGGGCTATGTCGCTAATGTGACCGAAACATGTCACCCCGACAACCCATTCCAACTGTTCCCTGCGTCATGCGTTTCATCTCGCGACCGCTAGTCGATTCCCACAGCCTGGCCGTTCCATCCAGGCTGCCTGTGGCCAACCAATTGCCATTTGGGCTGAAGGCGACCGCCCAGACTGCTCCATTGTGTCTCAAAGTAGGCAGAGGCGCTGGCTTACCCTCCGGCATAGTCCACACCCTGGCCGTCATGTCGTCGCTAACCGTCGCCAGGCGTTGTCCATCAGGGCTAAAAGCCAGGGCGTACACATCGCACTCGTGATCCACGTGAAACGCTTCACCCCACGTATCGGCACTCCACACAATGACCCCGTTCCACGCTCGGCGCAAGCTGGGGACGAGGGCCGGAGTGGTATGTCGCTATTTCGGCCCAATCGTCCGTTGTCCTTTGCCATACGCGCAGCGTTCCGGCGACGCTGACGGCCGCCAGCCATTGATTGTCCGGCCCAAATGCTACAGTGTTTACAGCGTCGTCGTGCTCCAATTCAATTATGGACTTCCAGCTTGTCGTGTCCCATATACGGACGATGTGATCTTGGCCACCCGTCACCAGCCACTGGTTATCGAGGCTGAACGCGGCACTCGAGAAATTTTGATCAAAGACTTGGAGAGCTATCGCCCATGTTGTCGTATCCAGGACAGCCAGCGTATTCAGGCCTGTCACCGCCAGCCATTTACCATTGGGACTGGCAGCCATATTCCCTAGTGTGCTTAACCACATCTTGGCGAGCATATCGGGTAAGCGATCCAATCCCTTCTCATTGTACATGCTCCAAACCGCCTCGGCCGAAGGCGCCCTGCGCATAGACTCGGTTGCCAGCAGCACACTTTTGGCGGCGCCATCTGGGGAGTTATCCGTTAACTGGATTTGTTGGGCCTGGGCAGCCAGTTGGCGTGCGGTTGCGATTTGGCTTTGTCTCAAGGCCCAGACGCTCAGGGCAACCATAACAACCAGGCCGATTGACAGCCCGGCGATGATGGTTTTGCGCAAACGATTTATCTTGTGGCGGGTTTGCTGTGCCTGTTGGCTGGCTTGCAAAAAGTCGTTCTCATACTCTTCGATGTCGTCAGGATGGGCTTGGGCCCAGGTCACTGCTTCGTTCAGCACCTTGTCACGATACAACAAGCCTTCGCTCTGGCTGGCCTGCCACTGTTTGGCCACCGTTCGCAGCGGCGTTTGGCGCGCCGCTTCCCACGCCTGGTTGGACTGCACGATCGGCTCCACCAGCCGGTCGTGCGATAGCTCGTACCAACGCGACCCACCCCGCACCTCGGCCCGGATCAGGTGATGATTCTCCAACGCCGTCACGGCCGCGTTGGGCAGGCCGGCTGTCTCCTCCTGGCCCTGCAACGCCAGCCCGCGCCTCCCCTCCGGCGTGATCAACTGCTCGGAGAACCAGCGGCGCAAGCGACGTTCAGAAACCGGGTTTCTCCCAGAAACCCGGTTTCTTGTCTCAGCCAGCGTGTTCTCGTAGAAATTCGTCAGCGCCTGGTCGACGTTATAGCCCTTGATCTCGTCCCACTCAATGACGCCGTCCTGGCTGACGGTATCCGGCAGGCTCTCCCACAACTGCTGGCAGACCACCTGCAACTGCACCGGCTCGACGTACTGCCCCAAGACCGGCTCTTCCTCTCTATCCCGCTCCGCTGCGCTTCGGGGACCATTGTCTCTATCTGATCCCGAATGCCTTGCATTCGGCTCTATCTGTTGCCCCTTGATGCGGCTGAGGTTGGCCACCAGGTTGTGGGCCGCTTCCTCGGCAAAGCGGCAGCCGGCTTGCTCGCCGGGCCCATCACGATCTGCATCGCCTGCGGCCGCGTGGGCAACGTCATGCGAAAGCGCGCCTGCAAATGGCTGGGCAGCAGCGGCGTGTAGGGGTCTAGCTCGGCCACGTAATCCTCGCGCAGCACGAACAGCACCCCCAGGCCAGGTAGCCGGTCGATCGCCTCGCGCACCTGCCGGAAAAAGCTCTCCGCCTGCTCCCAATGCTCGCGATGCGTGGTGGCGATCTCTTCGAATTGGTCGAGTATCAGCAAGGTAGGCTGGTGAGGTGTAGGGCAGGTTTCCATACCTGCCTCTTGCTCGGCGGCTATGGAAAGCCGCCCTACGGATGCGCCGCCGGATGGCCAGGCGTAGGTCATCTGCAAGTACGAACGCAGGCTGTGCCCCAGCAAAGCTTCCGGAGGGATGTCCTTGTCGGCCGCCAGCCCCATCAAGGCGCTAAACACAAAGATGTTCTCAACCGCCCCGGGGTCGATCGACGCTGGCAGGGAGCTTCCCACCCGCGCCACCGGCAAGACCTGCACGCCCTTCTTTTCCAGGATAGGGATGACCCTGGCGTTGAGCAGCGAGGTCTTGCCCGCCCCCGATTGGGCGTAGAACAGCACGGCTTGCTCGGCCAGGGTCAGCATTCGCTGGGTAAAAAACACCCAGCCGGCCTTGCCCTTGTCGCGGTACAGGCCGCGGATGGCGTCCTTGGTGTGGGGGTCATCGGGCAGCTCGGCGGCGTGGATGCCAAAGATGTAGGGCGAAACGCCCTTGGGCAGCTCGCCGGCCACGGCCGGCTGGCGATCGTCGGTCTGCGACGGCAGGCGCAGGTGCCAGGCCTCCACGTGGCCCTCTTTGCGCGCCTGGCTGCGCGCGCGCAGCCACTGGCCGACTTGCCCGACCTTGGCGATGGTCGCCTGGGGGTCCTCCAGCGATTCCAGCACGGCCCCGTTGGGGACCTGCCAGAGGGCCTGCTGCCCGGTGTCTGGCCCCTGGCGCACGTTCACATCGCCCTCCTGGCTGGCGATTTGCACGTGGTGCGCTTCGCTCACCGACACGTCTCCCCGCGCCGGCGCCGGCGGGGGAGCGGCGCCGGGCATGCAGACGTACCCGGCGGCCACGTGCCCCACCTGGCCGCCGGGCGCGCGCACCCACAACCATTGGTTGAGCTGCCCCACCTTGCGGCGGCAGGCATCTTCTTCCAACACGCCCAGGATGGTTTCGTTGGGCAGCTTGGTGACGACCGGGCTGCCCACGTAGGGCGATTGCCGCATGTTGAGGCCATCGCCAGCGTTAAAGACCTGGACGTTAAAGCTGGACTGGGCCGGGGGCGTGGGTTGCTGCACGCCGCCGCCGGTGAACTGCTCCATGTAAGGGGTGGGGTCGACGACGTCACTGGGGTAGTTGGTCTCGCCGGCCTGCTGGGCGCCTCGCTTTTTGAGCGTCAGGTGCAGGTGCGGGCCGGTGGTGTGGCTGCCCGAGTTGCCGCTCAGCGCGATCACCTGCCCGGCCTGGACCGCCTGTCCCAGCGCCACCGTCACCTGCGACAGGTGGGCATAGATCGTCTCGTAATTGCCGCCCTCGTGCTGGACGCGCAGGTGGTTGCCGTAGGGGCTCGTGTTGCCATCCAGCTTGATCTGGCTCACGACGCCATCGGCCACGGCGTAGATCTCGCTGCCCGTGGCCAGGCCAATGTCAATGCCCTCGTGGCCCGGGAAGCCGTACGGCAGATACTCTTGGATTCTCTCCAAAACGTTTGGGCGTGCCGGCGCCGTAGCACGCGAAGAAAAAGGCCAGGCTGCCCAGCAAGCGCGCCTCCTGGCCCAGGTCATCGGCTGAAAAGTAGAAATCCTCCGGGATGGGCTTGCGCCACTCGCGGGGGCCGGGCCACTCCGCGCACAGCAGCGCGCCCTGGTGCGGCAGTTGGCGCGCGTCCCGGTTGGGAAAGCCCATGCCGTGGCTGGCCGTGCAGAGAAAGGCCGGAGTCTCCTCGCCGCCCAAAAACGTGGCCAGCCTGGCCTTGGTCGCGTCTTTGCCCAGGTAAGTTTGTATGTCCCAATCGGGCTGCATGGACGCCATCTCCTCGGCCAGCGGCTTGATGAGCAGGTCTCCGCTGAGCTGGGTGGCGGGGTCGTGCTGGTTTTGCACGCCAAAGAAAACCGCCTTGCGGGGCAGGCGAACCCTGGCTTGCTCGGCGTCCACCACGCTTTGAGCGTACTGGGCGTATTCTTCCAGGCTGTCAAAGTGGAGGCGGCCCACCGCGTACTGCACGTCGAGCTGGTACTGGAAGCGGTAAGAGATCGTCTCGGGGTCGCCGACGATCAGCAGATAGTAGGGCACCTGGTGGGGGGTGGCCGGGCCGGCGCCCTTGAAGCGCGGCTCGCGGCCCAGGAAATCGAGGTGGGAATCGTCCGGGTAGTAGCCTTCCGCTCCCACGAACTCTTTGTAGCAGCGCTCGTCCGCGCGGCTGGCCTGTTCGCGCCGCAGCTCGAGCAGGGGTTTCAACGCGTCGTGGATAGCGGAAGCTCGTTCGTCCTTGGCGGCGAAAATCACCCCCCAGCCGGTCTGCGCCAGGTCACGCGTATCGGCGTTGATGCCAAACGACTCGCCCTGGTTTTCGTAGCGGTTCTTGAGCAGCGTGCTGGTTTCGTCGTCCAGCGTCTCGCCCAGCACGACCGCCGCGATGGCCTCGGCCGTCATGGGCGGCAGGTCGTATTCGCCGCTCGCGCCGTTGACGCCGTTAAAGTACAACAGATCGTCTGTATTGCTCATCCTTTCCTCCTGCTTGTGTGATTGTTAAAATAAAAAAGGGGCGTGGCACACCGGCGTGCCGACGCCCCCATCATGGTGGGTTATAGTTCTTGCTGTATTCTGAATTCCTTGGGGGGAAGCAATTCACAATACACACCTTGAGCTGCTAGCGCTATCGTGCTGGCTACAGAAAGCGCGTGATTCGGTTGTATGGTGTCATTATATCGTAATCGAGCCGTCTTGTCAACATTGGTATCTTCTCAAAAAAGCGGGGGGATGGAAGTCTGGCCCGAAGCCCGGCGGCCCCGAAATATTGAGATGATACCAACATTGGGTACGCGTCACGTTTTTGCGTTCGGGTGACGGATACCCTCGTAGGTCACGCTTGCAGTGTGACATCTTCTGACGCGATGGCTATCGTCACGCGATTAAGAAATGGCGTGCTGAAAGAGCAACCTACATTTTGCTCGTTCCTTTATTCCGATAGCCCGGCATAATCAAACCACGAGCTGGCGTCAACGTCCAGCAGGATACTTGGCGTGCCCAAGCTTTGGAGGCGCAGGGCCTTGCCACGACTGGCAAAGAGCACGCGCTGCCCATCCACCCAGACGACAGGCAGGGCATCGTCGGTATCGGTGAGCTTGACGGGCTGTTCGCCGGGCGCACAGAGATGGGGCAGCACGAGCCGCTCATCCTGGCTCAAGTTGAGCAGAAAATGCTTCGAGTCGGGCGCCCAACCCAAGAAAGAGACCTTGGCGTACGAACCGATCGTGACGTCCTTCCCATCCGCCGTGACGACGTGCACATCCACCGGTTCGTGTTGGAAGTAAACATAGACCACGCTGCGCCCATCCGGCGACAGGTGGGCGCCGTAGGGGCCGCTGTACGACATCTGCTTGACCGGCTCGCCGGCCAACGGGATAAACCAGACCGTCATGTTGTTCAAACTGCCCTGCGGGCCTGAAGCGGAAACGAGGTAAAAGCCGCTGGCATCTCCTTTCCAGGCAATCTCTGGCCCCATCAGGGTGTATTGAAAGTCCTCGGGGTATTGAAAGACGACGCGTGCTTCTGACCCGTCTAAACGGGCCAGGACGAGTTCGTTGGGATGATAAAGGGTCATCCATTGGCCATCCGGCGAGAAGCTGAAAAAGCCTCCTCGGCCTGCCCCAAATAGAGAGGCGGGCGCCCCGCCATCCGCGTCGACGCGGTGCAGATCGTATTGGTCTGTCACAAAGTAGAGCGTGTGGCTGGCTGGGGCAAAGTCGAAGGAAACGGCCCTGTCCGCTGGCTGGATGCTTTGCAAGTAGTCTTGCCCAACCAGCCGGCGTGGGTTCGTCCCGTCGGCGTTGACGGCGAAGAGTTCATAGCCGCCGGGCGAGCTGCGGGCGACGTAGGCCACCACCTGGCCGTCGTCCGAGATTCGAACTTGCTCGACGTTGTTGGCGTCAGCCAAGGCGCGGGGAGCTCCCCCCTCGGTCCACACCGCGACCTGGTTGCCTTTGGAATAGGCAACGCGCAACGCACCCGGTTGGGACGCCGGCGAGGGAGACTCTGCAGTGGGGGAGACGCCCGCCCCAGGCGCTGCCGGCGCGCCGCCAGGCTCGCATTCGCCGCGGAAAAAAGCCCATTCCTCACATTGGCTCCCGTCTGGAAAGATGCATATACCGGCAGTTCCGCCCGCCGCGTCTGGGACCAACTCTAGCCGGCCGCCATTCTGCTCGCAGTGAACAGAGGCTGGGTTGGGCACGTTGGCCTCAGGCGATGGGTCGCTTTGACCCGGGCTGCACGCGGCGCAGGCCACGCTGCCGAGGAGCACGATCAGGGTAAATGATGCTTGACGAAACATGTTGACCTCCATTTTTAGCAGTTGACTGGTTAATGTCGATTTGTATATGAGACTGTTTTGGGCCTGGCCGGGTTCCCTGCTTCCATTGGCCATCTGGCTGATTTTTTACTTGGCCAATCGGCGGATTTCTCGGAGTGTGGTATACTATGATAGTATAGCTGCCTGGCCTGACAAGGAGGTATATCTTGAAAGCACTGGTCGTTTACGATTCGGTTTTTGGCAACACGGAGCAAATCGCGCGGGCGATTGGCGATGCGCTCGGCGCTGGGGGAGAGGCCCACGCCGTCCGGGTAGGCGATGTGAAACCAGAGCACCTGGCTGGCTTGGACGTGCTTCTCGTCGGCTCGCCAACACGCGCCTTTAGCGCCACGCCGGCGGTCAAAAAATGGCTCAAGGGCCTCAAGCCCAACAGCCTGCGCGGCATCAAGGTGGCCGCCTTTGACACCCGTGTGGACGTGAAAGAGGTCAACTCGCGCATCTTGACCGGCTTTACCAAGGTCTTTGGCTACGCGGCCGAGCCGATCGGTGAGCAGTTGGTCAAAAAGGGTGGGACGCGGGCCATTTTGCCGGAGGGCTTTATCGTGGAAGGGACGGAAGGGCCGCTCAGGGATGGCGAATTGGAGCGCGCGGCGGCCTGGGCACGACAAATTTGAGAGCGGCTACCATGCATCACATGCAGATTGAAGGTCACACGCTGGCGGCGCTGCCGCTCAATCCGGGTGCGGCAGGACAGCCGCTTGTCTTGCTGCACGGCATCACCGGCTCGATCAACTTTTGGATCACCGCGCCGCCGCCTTACCTTCTCGAGCAAGGTCCTTGTTACGCGTTGAGCTTGCCCGGCCACTCCCCGGCCGCCTTCCCGGCCGGCTTTCGCGCTGAGTCGCTCACCGCCGAGATGATCGCCCGCGTGCTGGCGGCCGCCATCCGCGAGCTGGTGGGCAGCCAGCCCGTCACCCTCATCGGCCACTCGAGCGGCGGCTTTGCCGCCCTGTCGATCGCCGCTCACACGCCCGAAATCGCCCAGCGCGTCCTCAGCATCGCCGGCTTCGCTCACGGTCAGTGGACGGGCGCGCTGGGGCTGTATCAACGCCTGGTGCGCAGCGGGTCGCTTGGCCAGGGCTTGTTCAAGGCGATCTACAAGTCCGCCGGCGCCAGCCGGACGATGTTTCGCTTGGGTTGGACCATGTACGTGGCCGACAGGCGCGCGATGGACGCCTATCCGTACCTTGACCAGGCCTTGAACAACACCCATCCAGACGTCAAGCGGCTCGACCTGGACGCGATGATTCACTACTTTAGCCGCATGCCCGAGATTGACATCAGCAACTTGCTGCCGCGCATCACCGCTCCCACCTTGGCGGTGGCCGGCGAGCGCGACCCCATCGTCCCACCAGCGCAGGCGCGCCTGGTGGCGCACGAGGTCCCCAACGCCGAGCTGGCGCTGATAGAGGGCGCAGGCCACATGCCTTTTTTGGAGAGGCCGGCCGAGTACGAGCGCGTGGTATCGAGCTGGCTGCGCAAGACAGCTTGCAACGCGTCGACGTAGAGGAGACTATACGAATTAAGGAGGCAATCATGAGCACCGATACTTCACGGGCCGCCACGCCGGGCTGCGAAAGCTGCCCCATGCGGGCAAAGGCCGAAGCTAAGCCGAATACCTGGTGGGCGCGGCTGTGGCGCTGGCATACCACCTGGTGCCCTGGCTGGAAGGCCTACCAAAAGTACCTGGCAGAGCAAAAAGCTGAAACACGATCGTGATGCCACAGCCGCCGGCCGCGCTGGCGGCGCTTGAGAAGGCAGCCGCACATATACTTTCAAAAAGGAGGCTTTATGTCAGGCTCAATTCTTGTCGCCTATGCTACTCGTTATGGCTCGACACAGGAAGTCGCTGAACAAATTGCGGCGACGCTGCGCGAGCATGGACTAACGGTAGACGTCAAGTCTGCACGGCAGGTGCACGACCTGGAAGGCTACCGCGCAGTGGTGTTGGGCGCGCCGCTCTACATCGGCCGTTGGCTCAAGGATGCGCAGAATTTCCTGAAACGCCACCAGCAAGCGTTGATCGAGCGCCCGGTGGCCATGTTCACGCTCGGTCCGACACGCGCAGAGGAACTGAAAGACCCCCAAGTGCGCGACCAACTCGACCAGGAGCTAGCCAGGTACCCCTGGCTCAAACCGATCACGGCAGAGTTGTTTGGCGGCAAATACGACCCGGCCAGCTTGCGCTTCCCCGATAGTTTGCTGGGCATACTGCCCGCCAGCCCTCTGCACAACGCGCCGGCCAGCGACGTCCGTGATTGGGAGGCCATCCGTGCTTGGGCGAACAGCCTGGCGCCCAAACTCTAGCTCCAAAACACATGGGTTACAGGTTTTCCTTTTGTGTTCCTAGTGTACTTGGTTAAAGTGCTGCCTGAATAGTCGCTTATTCGATATAGCTCCACCACCAATAGTCGTAGAAGAACACGTAGAGATGGTTGGCACGGCTTTGCCAGACGCGGCCGTGCTCGAACGGCTGCCACTGGGCATTGTAGCCGACTTCCTCCTCTAGCGCCCAATTCAGCGCGTAGCGCACATAGTAATTGCTGCACCATTGACGGTTGAAGCCTCTCACCGGCTTGAACAGCCCTTTGGGCGCATCGCCAATCTCCGGGCAGGCATCGTCGGGATCGCCCTCGACGTATCGCTCGCTGCCAATCGTATACGAGCCATAGTCATAAAGTATGTAAACGGCGTCATTGTCGTCCTGCCAGAACATACGCCCACCTTGGAATCGCTGCTCGGCGGCCCACGTCTCTCTGGTGTCGCCGGTGGAACAGCCTAGCCTGGACAGCAGATCGGGATATAAACTCAAACGCTCCTGGAATGCTGCGCTAATGCTACTCACACACGGCGTGGGCGTAGGTGTGAAAGTGGAGGTGGGAGGGACACGGGTAGGGGCGGTCGTCGGGCGTGGCGTGGAGGTGGAGGTGGGCGACGCCGTGGGCGTGGAGGTGGGCGTGGGAGTCTCGGTGGGCGTGGAGGTGGCAGTGGGCGACGCCGTCGCTACGGGCGTGAAGCTTGCCGCCGGCGTGGAAGATGGTGGCATGGTTGCGAGGGCGACCGCTGTAGGCTCAACGATGACTGGACGCTGGACGATGCCGATGGTGCAGGCCGTCAACACAGGACACACAAGCAGACAGAATAGTATGTGGCGCATAGGATACTCCTTTTATCGTGCTATTAAGAAATAGCAGGGCTATTCGCATAGCCCGTAACTTGATTTGAGTCTATGTTACCACATCTTGGTTACCGCAAGTTCACCGCCAAGTCACTCTTGAGTTACCGTTTCGTCTGTCCCGCACGGCAACGTCACCGTGAACGTGGAGCCTGCGCCGAGCTGGCTTTCCACGGCCAGGCTGCCGCCGTGTTGCTCGACGATGCGCTGCACGATGGACAAGCCCAACCCACTCCCTTCGATTTGGCGCCCCTGCCGCCGTTCCACGCGATACAACGCCTCGAAGACGTGAGGCAAATCCTGGGTTGGGATGCCCTCGCCGGTGTCCGCTACCTGTGTGATGAGGTGACCGCAGTTACGGTGAGCCAGCGCACTGTAACTGACATCGGCGCTCAAGCGCACCGTCACGCTGCCGCCGGCGTGGTTGTACTTGATGGCATTGTCCAGCAGGTTGATGAATATCTGCTTGAGCCGCGCCCGGTCAGCCATGAGGCGCGGCAAAGCGGGTGTGCTTTCCAGGTTCAGCGTGACGCCCTGCGCTTCTGCCAGGTCAGCCAGTTGCAAAATGGCGTCTTCGACCACCGCTTCCAGGTTCACCGTGCGGCGCTCGAGCGCGAAATCCGGCATCTCCAGTCGCGAGAGCAGCAAGAGATTGTCCACCAGTTGGGTCAGGCGCACCGCTTCCTGTGCCACGATGCGCAGCGAGGTCTGCTGGGGATTGTCGCCGGGCAGATCTTGGCTCACCGCAGCCACGTGGCCCTGGATCACGGTGAGGGGCGTCTTGAGCTCGTGAGAGACGTGGCGGATAAAATGGCGGTAGAACGCTTCCTGGCTCTGCCGGGAGCTAAGGTCCTCGAGGATGAGCAGTGTCAAGCCTCGCTCCAGCGGCGCGCTGCGCGCCTGCAGGCGCAATCCAGATGGCGCATCCAGGCTGCACACGCCGCGCGCCTGCCCTGTGAGCAGGACGGACAGGGGTTCTGCCAGGTTGGACAAGGCTCCCTCGCCCCACAGTTGGCGGGCTTCGGTGTTCGCGGACACCACGCGGCCATCGCGCCAGGCGAGGATGGCGCCATAAGGCAGCGCCTCGATCAACGCGGCGAGCCGGCGGGGAGAGCGCTTTTCCATCCACTGGGCCAGCGCCCATCCGCCTGCCCCGACGCCGAGGACGATCGCGCCCACGATCAGGCTGAACTCCGGCAGGCCAAAATAGATGATCAGGTCTTTCATCGCTATTAGCCTTCGAACTTGTAACCGATCCCGCGCACGTTCAGGATGTAGCACGGTTCGGCCGGGTTGGCTTCCAGTTTCTGGCGCAGCGCCCAGATGTGTTTTTCGACCGTCTTGGTCTCGACGTCGTCCGGAAAGTCAAAGACCTGCTCCAGCAGCGTCGCCTTGCCGATGGGGCGGCCGGCGTTGTAGACCAGATACTGCAAGAGATCGAACTCTTTGGGCGTCAGGCTGGCCTCTTGCCAGGCGTCGTCGCGCCGGACCCACACCTTGCGCCGGGAGGCGTCGATGCGCAAGACTTTGTCGATTTCCAGGCTGCTCGGGGGCAGGCGAGCCTTGACGCGTGCCAGCAGCTCGCGCACGTCGAAGGGCTTGGTGATATAGTCGTTCGCGCCGAACTCAAAGCCCACTTCCAGGTCGGTGACGCTGTCGCGGACGGTGAGAAAGATGATGGGCGTCTGGTCGCCGCGCCGGCGCAATTGGCGGCACACCTCCAGGCCGTTCGGCTCGGGCAGTTCGATGTCGAGCACGATCAGGCCCGGGTCGAACTCCTCGGCCTGGTACAGCGCCTCTGCGCCGTCGCCGGCCGTCACGACCTGGTAGCCCTCGCGCTCCAACGCCGGCCGGACGAACGAGAGCACGTTGGGATTGTCGTCGACAAGCAGTATTCGCGTCCCCATACTGCAAGTCTACACGCATTGGGCCAGTCTGTCAATGGTGGTTTTGAAGGGGTTTCTTGCAAGGGATGGATTGTTGGTGTATACTGGCGCGCATGACGACCATCATCTCGGCCATGCAGGCGGCGGATTGGCCACAGGTAGCGCGAATCTACCAGGAAGGGATCGATACGGGCCAGGCGACTTTTGCCCTTCACCCACCGGCCAGTTGGGAGGAGTGGAGCCAGGGCAAAATCAATGCCTGCAGTCTGGTGGCGCGCGTCGACGACGCGCCATTCAGAAATGGCGCCATCGCAGGCTGGGCGGCGGCGAGCCCCGCCTCAAGCCGTTGTGTGTATGCCGGCATCGCGGAGGTGAGCGTCTACGTGGGCGCGTCGGCACGGGGTAGGGGAGTGGGCAACGCCTTGCTGCGGGCCTTGATCCAGGCGACGGAGGCCGGCGGGATATGGACGCTGCAGGCGGGCATTTTCCCCCAGAACACCGCCAGTCTGCACCTGCACAAAAAGCACGGCTTTCGCCAGGTGGGGATTCGAGAGCGCCTGGGCAAGATGCAGCACGGGCAGTACGCCGGACAATGGCGAGATGTCGTGCTGCTCGAACGGCGCAGCACGCTGGTGGGGGTATAAGGGGGCACAATGACACAACCTTCCCGTTTGAGGCAAGTCGGAACTGTCCTGCTGTGGGCGTTCCTCTGTGTAGTGGTCGTGGCAGCCAGTTGGTCGCTGGCGGTCAGGCTGATCCCAAACCCGGCCGTGGGGATCATTCGCGTCAACACTGACATATGGGCCACCGGCAACGATTACTACTTCGGCAGTGTCGAACTGGTGATGGCCGAGATCGAGGCCGCCCGCCATGACCCCCGCATCAAGGCGGTGGTCGTGACGCTGAATTCGCCCGGCGGCGAGGTGGTCGCCAGCCAGACGCTTTACCTGGAGCTGCAAGCCCTGCGGCGCGAAATGCCCGTCGTGGGCTGCATCGAGACGATGGCCGCCAGCGGCGGATATTATGCCGCGCTGGGGACCGCGCCGCTCTACGCCAGGCCCTCCTCGTCGGTAGGCAACGTTGGCGTATGGGGCTACGTGCCCAGCGAGTTGGCGGTCAACGACGTGATCCTGGCCAGCGGCCCGTTCAAGCTGACCGGCAGCAACCGCGATGAATTCCTGCGCGAGATCGAGGGCATCAAGCGCGAGTTCCTGGCCACGGTCTCCAGCCAGCGCGGCCAACGCCTGGCGCTTTCCCCGGTCGAGCTTTCGCAAGGCCTGCTGTATCCCGGCCGCGAGGCGCTGCGCCTGGGCTTGGTGGATGCCCTGGGTTCCCAGTCGGACGCCATCGCCGAGGCGGCCCGACAGGCGGGCATCGCTCACTACACCGTGATTGACCTGGAAGGCCGGGTCGTTGACAAGTACCTGAAAAGCGATTCCATCTTTATCAAACCTTGGGTGGGCGCGGCCGATCCCCAGACCGGGCAGCGCTCTTTGCCGCCCGGCATTTATGTGTTGTACGATACCCGCTTGCGAGGTGTGCCGTGAAAAAACGCTACCTTGTCGCTTTGCTGGTGAGCCTCGTTGTCCTGACTTTTGCCGGCCGCTGGGTCTATTTCTACCGGGCGACGTATCGCCAGCCGGCAATCCCAACCATCGACCCTTCTCAAGTAGCGGCGGCCGAGGTCGCGTACCGGGCCGTCGGGGACGAAGCCTCGAAGGGCACCGGGTGCGTGCTGGTTGACATGACCCACGCCAGCAACCTGGCGGTCAACGACCTGGCGCCGCTCTGGTCCAGGTTGGAGACGCGCGGTGTGGAGGTCGAGACCTTGGATGGCGAGGACACGTCCCTGGCAGCCCGCCTGCATGAGGCGACGGCGCTGCTGGTCGTCGCGCCGACCAGCGAGTACGCTCCAGAAGAACGCGACGAGATCGTCGCGTTCGTGCGGGACGGCGGGCGCTTGCTGCTGGCGGCCGACCCGACCCGCCCGGTCCCAGCGAAGGATGGCGAAGAGGGCGATGAGCCCGACTTGAACGCCGTTTTCTTCCCCGAAAGCGCTGTGCCGGCTATCAATAGCATTGCTAACGCTTTCGGCCTGGTCTATTTTGATGATTATCTGTACAACATTCATGACAACGCCGGCAACTATCGCAATGTCAAGTTGAGACCGGCCGGTGACGTGCATGGTCTGACTCGCGACCTCGACACGGTCGTGTTCTACGCCACTCACTCGCTGCGCGGCAGCGGCTTGGCGCTGTTGAGCGGCGACGAGCACACCTCTTCCTCGGTGCGCACCGGCGAAAGCGGCCTGGCCGCCGTGATGTTGGCCGCCGAGGGGAATGTGCTGGCGCTGGGCGACATCACGTGTTTGACAGCGCCGTATCATACGATGGCCGACAACGATCGCTTCCTCAGCCGCATCGCCGACTGGCTCGCTGTCGACGGCCGCCAACGCGACGAGCTGGAAGATTTCCCCTATCTTTTCGAGCGCCCCGTCGACCTGGTGCAGGTCAGCGGCCAGCGTTTGCCTCCCAAGCTCATCGTCAAAGCCGCCGATTGGCAGAACGCTTTCGAGCGAGCCGGCCTCACACTCGATCTGCGCGCGGAGCCAGGGCCGCTCCACGACGCGCTGCTGCTGGGCGTCTACGACGACTTGGAGCGTGTACAGGACATCCTGGCGCGTGCTGGCGTCACGATTACCCTGGCCCAAGAGCCTGGCCAAGACACTGACACCGCGCCCTCTGCCCCCACGGCTGAGCCTCCTCTTACAGTGACCGGAGTTACAACGGGCTGGCCCGTTGTAACTCCGGTGATAACGAGCAGCACGCTCGAGCTGGCGGATGTGGGGAAAATGGCTCTCGAAGGGACGAGCCTCTTTGTCCTCGATCGCGGCGATGAACGGCTGGCGGTCTTGGTCCTGGCAGAAAGTGAGCCAGCCCTCGTGGCGGCCGTCGAGCGCTTGGTGGCACACGACTTGAGCGGCTGCGTCCAGGCTGACGAGCTCACCGTTTGCTCCTCCGGCGAGGCTCAAGAGAAGCCGGCCGAGGAAGAGGAAGCGGACAAGGATGATGCTGCCGGGCCGTCCGGCCAGACCGGCAAACGGATCTTGCTAGTTGCCATTGACACAGGCGATACGAAGGTCCATACCGGTGCTGAGGAGCTTGAAGGCATCTTGCAAGAAGACTATGAGGTGGACATCTGGTCCATCGACGAAAAAGGCCCGCCGGAGGCCGGTGATTTGGAGCCGTACGACGCGTACATCTTTGCTTCCGGCGATCGCCCGGCGACGGCAGATGATATGGAGATTTTCGAGGCTATAGAGGCTGGGGTCGAGGGCGGGGTGATGCTGATTGGGGAACAGCCGCTGCCGCTTGAGGTGGAAGCTGAGGAAACGGGCTCCATCAGCGACCTGCGCGTAGCTGACGGCGACCATCCCCTGGCGAAGGGCTTTGAGACGGGCCAGGTCTTGACCTTATTGCCGCTTGACAAGCCGGTCCAGACTATGGCCATTCCGGAGGTCGAGTTCGACGTTGTCTTTGAGCGTGGCCCGGACAGCCCGGAAGCTGGGACGCCGGCGATGGTTGCTGGGGTGGATGAGGGAGGCACCGAGAGTCGTGTCATCATCGCCACCTTTGCTTTCTATCGCTTGCCGGAGGCGGCCCGGCGCACGCTGGCCCTCAACGCGGCTGCCTGGTTGCTGGTAGAGTAGTAGGGGCAGGCCCCCGTGCCTGCCCTCAAGGGCAACCGCCTGTCTGCCGACAGACAGGTGGGGGTTGCCCCTACGTCTCAACCAGATTTGGTCACACCCTAATCAAACACGTGGCGCTTGCGGAACGGCGCCAGCAGGAAGCGCCCCGCGATGCGCAAAGGATTCGACCAGGAAATGAGTGCGCCGTTTTTGGAATTGGCCAGCACGCGGCGCGCCAGCCACGGCGTCACCGTCTCTACCCGGTCGGAGATGAGATTGAAAATCGGCTTGAGCTTTTGCCACTCGTCCGGCTTGTCTTTGTACTGGCCCGTGATGAGCTCGGTGGCGACCATGCCCGGGTTCAGGGCGCCCACGCGCACCGGCGTGCCCCGTGTTTCTATCGCCAACGCCCGGTCCAAATAGCGCAGGGCAGCCTTGGTGCTGCCGTACAGCGCCAGCCCGCGCACCTGGTACCCGTCCGAGCCAAGTCCTTCCATGTTGTAAAGGCTGCCAAAGCCCTGGGCGCGCATGCCGCGCAAGGCCACTGTGCTGCCGTAGAAGGCGCCGACGACGTTGGTCTCCACGACCGTGCGGATGCGCTCGGCCGGCTGCTCCCACCAGTCCACGGCCGGGGTTGACATGCCGGCGTTGTTGATCCAGACGTCGACCTTGCCCCAGCGGGCGTGTGCCGCTTCCCACAGGGCCTGCACTTGCTCGAAGCACGTCACATCGCAGACATGGCCGGCCACGCGCTCGGGGCCGTGCTTGGCCGCCAGCGCTGTCACGGCCTGATCGACCGCCGCCTGGGTGCGGCTGCTGACCATCACCGCGCAGCCTAGTTTCAGGAATTCATCGGCCATCCCGTAGCCGATGCCGCGCGTGCTGCCGGTGATAACAATCGTCTTGTGCATTTGTTTGTCAGTCCTTGGGTTAAACATCATGGCTTGTAGGAAAGAGCAGATATTCGTGAAATTCGTATATTCGTGTCATTCGTGATTTATTTTCGAACAGTCTTTGGCCATTGTGCAAAAGATCCTTTTTGTCAAATGGCGGCGGCGGGTGAGGAGCCAGAACGGCAACGCGCCGGCGGCGACCAATGCGCCGGCGATGGCGTACATGGCCGGGTAGCTGCCCGCCTGGGCGACCGGCCCCAGCAGCGCGCTGCCCAGGCCGATGCATAAATCGAAACACGTGAACTGCAGCGCCGCTGCCGTGGCGCGTTGGTGTGGAAGCACACTGTCGGCGACCATGCCGTCTATAGCCACCCGCGCCGCGCCGGCGGCCAGGCCGTAAAGAAAGGTGGCGCTCAAAGCGGTCCAGCTCGTGTGCGCCCCCGCCAGCAGCAGGACGGCCAGCCCGGCCAGTGCCAGGCCCGGCACGGCCACTCGCGCCCGCCCGGTGCGGTCGGACAAGCCCCCGGCGATGGGCTGGATGGCCAGCATCGCCAGGGCATAGGCGGTGAAAAAAGAGCCTGGCGCGCCCAACTGGAAGTCGAGCGCGTAGCGTGGGATGAAAGTCATGAACACCCCAAAGACCACCCCCAACAAGCTCATGCCAAGCAGCCCGCTGTACAGCCCGCGCTGGACCAGCACCTCACGCAGACCCGTCCAAAATGGGGCGGCGCGCCGCTGTTGGCTCACCGGCGGCCGCACGGCGGCTGATACGAGCGCAGAGACCAGGGCGGAAAGAGCTGCCATCACGAACAAGACGGTGAACCCAAAGCGGGCCAGGATCGCGTCGCCGGCCAGCGGCCCCACGACGAGCGCCAGTGCCGTGGCGTTGGCGCTCAGGCCCAGCCACTGGCCGCGCTTGTCTGGCGGCGACATGTCGACGATCAGCGCCTGGAAGGCCGTCGTAAAAGCGGCGATGCCCAGGCCTTGGAAGGCGCGCGCCGCCGCCAGCATGGCGACGCTGTCGCTGGCGGCGCACCACAGCGGGGCCAGCGTAAAAATGAGCGCGCCAACGAGCAGCATAGGCTTGCGCCCCCCGCGATCCGCGATCCCGCCGATATAGGGGCGCGAGATCACGGCCGTGGCCGTAAAAGCCAGCGTGACGAGGCCGTTGTCGGCCGCGCCGCCGCCCAGGTGTTCCACGTACAGTGGCAAGGTGGGGAAGAGAGCCTGGAAGCCGGCGAAGAAAAAAGCGCTGGCGATGAGGGCTAGGAGAAAGTTGACTGTCACGTGTTAGCCTTGTGAGGTAGTATGATCAAGGGGTGATCCTGATGCACCAGCTTGGGATGGCTCAGTCCTCGAGCTGCAGCACGGCCATGAACGCTTCTTGCGGCACTTCGACGCTGCCGATCATCTTCATCCGCCGCTTGCCGGACTTTTGCTTCTCCAGCAGCTTGCGCTTGCGGGTGACGTCGCCCCCATAGCACTTGGCCAGGACGTCCTTCCTCACCGGCTTGACGTTGGCCCGGCTGATCACCCGCCCGTTGCCGTACGCCTGGATCGGCACCAGGAATTGCTGGCGCGGGATCAACTCCTTGAGCTTGGTGATGATGGCCTGGCCCTTCTGGTAGGCCCGGTCGCGATGCACAATCATCGTCAAGGCGTCGACCGGCACCTCGTTGACCAATATCTGCAGTTGGGTCAGGTCGCCCGTCCGGTAGCCGGCAAAGCTGTAGTCGAACGAGGCGTAGCCCCTCGTCCGGCTCTTGAGCTGGTCGTGAAAATCCACGATAATCTCTGACAGCGGCACTTCGTAGGTGAGCACCACGCGGGTTGGGTCGAGGTATTCCATGTTCTTCTGCTCGCCGTGCCGCTTGTTCACCAGGTCGAGCACGGCTCCCACGTACTCGCTGGGGGTGAAGACCTGGATCTTCATCCACGGCTCGTGAATGGCCTCGATCAGGTCTTCGGCCGGCAACTCGGCCGGGTTGGAAATGGTGATCGTCTGGCCGGCGTGCAAGACGACCTCGTATTGCACGCTGGGGGCGGTGGCGATCACGTTCAGCCCAAATTCGCGCTCGATGCGCTCCTGGATGATCTCCAGGTGAAACAGGCCCAGGAAGCCGCAGCGGAAGCCAAAGCCCAAGGCCTGGCTGGTTTCAGCCTGGTAGACCAGCGAGGCATCGTTCAGTTGCAGCTTTTCCAACGCCTCTCTCAGCTCGTTGTAATCGTCCGCCTCGACCGGGTAGAACGAGGCGAAGACCATGGGCTTGGCCGGCGCGTAGCCGGGCAAGGGCTGCTGGGCTAGACGGGCTGCCAGGGTGATCGTATCGCCCACCCGGCACTCGCGCACGCTCTTGAGGCCGGTCGCCACGTAGCCGACTTCGCCCGCGTTCAAACGCTCGACTGTCTTCATGCTTGGGCTAAAGATGCCCACCTCGACTGGCTCGGTTTCGGCCCCGGTGGCCATCATGTGGATGCGCGCCTTCTTGCCCACGCTGCCTTCGACCACGCGCACGTAGGCGATCACGCCTTTGAACGAGTCGTAGTGGCTGTCAAAGATCAGCGCCCGCAGCGGCGCTTCGGGATCGCCCTTGGGCGGCGGGACGCGGGTGACGATGGCTTCCAGTACCTCTTCGATGCCCACTCCCGTCTTGGCCGAGACGCGCAGCACCTCGCCGGCCGGTGTGCCCAGGATGTGCTCGATCTCGCCGGCCACCAACTCCGGCTGGGCCGAGGGCAAGTCGATCTTGTTGATGACGGGGATGATTTCCAGGTCGGCCTCGAGCGCCAGGTAGAGATTGGCCATGGTTTGCGCTTCGATGCCCTGCGTGGCGTCCACGATCAGCAGAGCACCCTCGCAGGCGGCCAATGCCCGGCTGACCTCGTACTGGAAGTCCACATGCCCCGGGGTGTCCACCAGGTTCAACTCGTATTCGCGCCCATCGCGGGCCGTGTAACGCAGGCGCACGGCGCTGGCCTTGATCGTCACGCCCTTCTCTCGCTCCAGGTCCATGGTGTCGAGGACTTGTTCGGTCATCTCGCGCGCCGTCAGGGTGCCGGTCTTTTCCAGCAGTCGATCGGCCAGGGTGGACTTGCCGTGGTCGATGTGAGCGATGATGCAAAAGTTGCGAATATGCTGAGTATCCATGTGCTTACGTTTCCGGCGGCGGATAGAGCTTTTGCGTGTCGAGGCCGATCGACAGCAGCGAGCAGTGGACGCGCCAGTTGTCCTGCTCGGCCAGCAGAGTGAGCACGGCGCGGCTGGCGCCGGGCAGGACGTTCAAGCCCACGCGTACCGTGCGCCCCTTGATGAATTCCAACGCCCGGATGATCAGGCGAGGGTCGAAATAGTGCCGGCCCCGTATCCCGTGCATGACCGTCTGCCCGTTAAGTGTCAGGTGGCTAGGAGAAAAATCGATCAGGATGGCCAGCTTGTTGGGCGGCACGTCATGGACCGAGTGCAGCATTACCAGGTTGGCGATGGCCTGGTGGGCGGCGTCCGAGATGTGTAGATAGCTGACTTCGAGCATCCCCTCGGGCACTGCCAGCATTTTGGAAAACTCGGGCGGCGCCGGGAAAGAGGCCGGGTCGGCCCGCCAGCGCAGCTCGTAGCTGCCGGCCGCATCCGTCATCGTCAGGCATACGTCTTTGGCGGCCATGCCCAATCGCATGCGGGTGACACTTTGAGCGGCGTGGCCGCTCAACATGTGGACGATCAGCGGGGGGAAGAGATAGTACTGGACTGGCCGGCTGGCCTGTCGGCCATCTTCACCCAAGGCGTGTTCCCAGGCCACCAGCAATCGCCGGCTGCTGACGCCCACGAAGGCCACCTTGTGCGGGCGGACGATGCACAAGACCGCGTCCGTGCTGCGCGCCATGGCGCGATGCAGTCCCAGGCGCACGATGTGTGGATCGAGCACAACGGTTTGATCTCCGCTCATGGCCTTTCCCTGATTGGTAGTGTGAACGTGAAGCGGCTGCCCTGGCCGAGCTTGCTTTCAGCCCACATCCGCCCGTTGTGAAGCTCGACCATGCTGCGTGCGATGGGCAGGCCGAGGCCCAGCCCACCGTGCTGGCGGGTCATGTGCCCCTCCACCTGGTGAAAACGCTCAAAGATCGGTTCCAGATCCTTGGCCGGTATGCCCGGTCCGGTATCGGTAACGGCTACCCGGATTTCGCTGCCGCGCATTTCGGCGGATACCTCGATCTGGCCCTGGTTGGGGGTGTACTTGATGGCGTTGAGCACCAGGTTGGTCAACGCAATCGACAGCTTGCCTCGATCGGCATAGATGGGTAGGGGGGTGGGCGGCAGCTTTTGGCTGATGGTTTGCCCCTTGGGATTGGACAGGCTTTCGCAGTCCGTGCAAATCGTTTGTACCAGTTCTCGCATGTCGAACGTGGCCAATTCCAATTCAGTCTCGCCGGCTTCGATGTGGCGCAAGTTGACCATGTCTTCGATCAGCCCGCGCAGCCGCAGCGAGCTTTCGATCACCCGGTCGAGCTTTTCGTCCGCCTGGCCGCCAGCCTCCTCTTTGATCATGGAGGCATAGCCCAGGATCAAGGCCAGCGGCGTGCGCAGCTCGTGCGAAGCGATGGCGATAAAGTTGCTTTTCAGCTTGTCCAGGTCGTTCAACTTTTGATAGGCCTTGCGCAGGGCGTTGACCAGTTGGGCGTTTTCGATCGCCACCGCCGCGTGCGCGGCGAGCGTGGAGAGCACCTGGATGTCCTCGCTGGAGAAGGGAACATTCTGGACTTTGTTTACAACTTCGACTACCCCGGTGGCGCGATCCTTGATCAGCAGAGGCACACCCAGGATCGAGCGCGTTTGAAAGTCGATCTTTTGATCGACCTGGTCGTTGTGACGCGGGTCGCTATCCGCGTTCTCGATCAACATCGGCTGCCGGGTTGTAAAGATCGTGCCGGCGATGCTGCCCTCGAGCGGCACGCGGATGTTCTGGCTGACCAGTTCCTGGTTGTTGCTGGCGGCGACAAAGCGCAGGTCTCTCGCCCGCTCGTCGTACAGCATGAGCGAGGCCGCCTCGGTCTCGGTCAGCTCGGTGGCAGCGAACAGAATTTGCTGCAGCAGCGGCTCGAGATCCAGGGTCGAGGTGAGCGCCTCGCTGATCTCGAGAATGCGAGTCAGCCGCGACAGGCTGGCGCGCAGATCACCGGTGCTTGACAGCGATCTATACGCTTGTTGTACTCCCATGTGTCTGCCCTCCCTAAAACCTCATCCCCTGGCGGAAGCCAGGCACGTTTCAACCATTGAGACAAGGGCCGAATCCGCTTCATTTTCGAGCCAGGCGGCTGCCGGCTGCGCTCGATACACGTGCAGCAGATACTCTACGTTGCCGGCCGGCCCGGTGATGGGCGATGGTATCAGTCCGGCCGGCCGCAGCCCGTGCGCCACCGCCCAACGGGCGATCTTGGTCAAAACTTGTCTATGAATAGCCGGGTCGCGCACCACGCCACCTTTGCCAACTTGCCGTCGCCCCGCCTCGAATTGCGGCTTGACGAGGGCGATGACCTGGCCCTCGGATGCGCAGCAACCCTCGCCAAACCAATTCAACACGCTTGTCAAAATGATCTCTAGCGATATAAATGACACGTCGACGACAACCAGCTTCACCGGCTCTGGCAAGGCCACCAGGTAACGCGCGTTGGTGCGTTCCTTCACCACGACGCGCGGGTCTTGCCGCAGCCGCCAGTCGAGCTGGCCGTAGCCCACGTCGATGGCGTAAACTTTGGCCGCGCCGCGCTGCAGCAAGCAGTCAGTGAAGCCGCCGGTCGATGCGCCGACGTCGGCGCAGGTCCAGCCTGTCACGTCTAGCCCAAAGTGTGCCAGGGCGGCGTCCAACTTGATTCCCCCCCGACTGACAAACGGCGGCCGGGTGCGCACGCTCAGGTCTACGTCGGGCGATAGCTGTTGGGCCGGCTTTTCGGCGCGCACGCTGCCGATCATCACCTCGCCAGCCATGATCAAGCGCTGCGCCTGCTGGCGGCTCGGAGCCAGCCCGCGCTCGACCATCAACGTGTCCAGGCGAAGCTTCTTCACACCCTCTAGCATAGCGCAAGTTTGGGTACTTGTCAACCCATTTGACGATTGAACGTGAATATGGTATGATTCAAGGAATGAACCGCTTGCTTGACTTCTCCAACATCATGGTCATGAGCAGTGCCAAGGCCGCCGGCCTTGGCTGTAGGTCGTTGGGAGGCAGGTAAAGCTGTAGTCTGAAGCTTGGCGTATGATTGAAGCCTTCCCAATGGAAGGCTTTTTTTATGGCACGAAGGAGGCACTCGATGAACGAGCCGTTTTACATCACGACGCCGATCTATTACGTCAACGACAAGCCGCACCTTGGCCACGCGTACACGACGATCTTGGCTGACGTGCTGGCGCGCTACGCCCGGCTGCGCGGACAGCCCACCTTTTTCCTCACCGGCACCGACGAGCACGGCCAAAAGGTGCAGCAAGCTTCGCAGCGCCGAGGGGTATCCCCCCGCGCCCATGCTGACGACATGGTCGTGCGCTTTCAACAGGCCTGGGAACATTTGCACGTGGCTTATGACGATTTTATCCGCACCACCCAGCCACGCCACGTGCGCGTCGTCGAGACGATTTTGCAAGATTTATGGAACAAGGGTGAAATCTACCTGGGAGAGTACAGCGGATGGTACTGCGTGCCCGACGAGCGATTCTGGACCGAAAAGGAGTTGATCGACGGCACGTGCCCCGACTGCCGCAGAGCTGTAGAGCAGATCGTAGAGCCTAACTATTTCTTTAGGATGAGCGCTTACCAGGACTGGCTGGTCGAATATATTGCGGCGCATCCGTCGTTCATCCAACCCGACTCTCGCCGCAACGAGGTGTTGGGCTTTTTGCGCCGGCCGCTCGGCGATTTATGCATCTCCCGGCCTGTCAGCCGCCTCAGTTGGGGCATCCGCTTGCCTTTTGATCCCCAGTACGTCACGTATGTCTGGTTTGACGCCCTGATCAACTACGTCACCGCCGCCTCTTACCTGGTCGACGACGAGTGCTTTGGCCGCCTGTGGCCGTCTGCCTTGCACCTGGTCGGCAAGGATATCCTCACCACCCATTGTGTCTATTGGCCGACGATGCTGCGCGCCGCCGGCCTGCCCCAGCCTAAGGCGATTTTTGCCCACGGCTGGTGGATCTGCGAGGGGGCCAAGATGTCCAAGTCGCTGGGAAATGTGGTCGACCCGCTTGACCTGGTCGAAGTCTATGGCGTGGACGCCTTTCGTTATTTCCTGATGCGCGACATGACCTTGGGCCGCGATGCTGACTTTGACGAAGAGAGACTGGCACGCCGTTACCAGAGCGATTTGGCCAATGACCTGGGCAACTTGTTGCACAGGCTGGTCAACATGATCCAGCGTTACTGCGGCGGGCGCATCCCCCAGCCCGGTGAGCCGGCGGCCGAGGAGCTCAGTCTGCGTGAACGCTGCCTGGTGCTGGTCCCCCAGGCGCTGGGGCAAGTCGAGACCATGGCGCTCAACGACGCCCTGGCTCAAATCATGGGTGTCGTTAAAGACATCAATCGCTACCTGGATCAAGCCGCTCCCTGGCGATTGGCCAAGCTGGGGCAGACCGGGCAGGTCGAGAGAGTGCTCTACCACGCGGCCGAGGCCTTGCGCATGTGCTCTGTGCTGCTTCAGCCGGTGATGCCGGAGCGGATGGCGCAAGTGTGGCACTGCCTGGGTTGGCCCGGCTCGCCGCCGGAGGGCCTGGAGTGGGGTGGGCTACAGCCTGGGACGCAAGTGAGCGCCGGTGCGCCGCTGTTTCCCAGGCAGGACACATGAGGCCGCCGTAGGGGCCGACCCTTGTGTCTAGCCTGGGCGACCACTAGAGATCTCTGGCGACGATGTAGCGGGAGACCGCAGACAAAGCTGCTCTATAAGGAGAAGGGGATAAGCTTTCCAGGGCAAGTTGCGCGCGCGCCTCGAGCGCGCGCGCCTCGAGCAGCGCTTGTCCCACCGCGCCGGACGCTCGCACAGCCGCGATCACCCGCTGGACTGTGCTCGTATCTCCAGCCTTTCCATTGCACAAGGCCTTCACATCCGGGTCGTTTGGATGAGCTTGGACGTAATAGATGGCGGGGAGTGTGAACACTCCCTGGCGCAGGTCGCTGCCGACCGGTTTGCCGATTTGATCGGGCGTGCCGACAAAATCGAGGACGTCGTCCACGATCTGGAATGCCATGCCCACGTGATGCCCAAACTCACCCAGGGCTTTCTGGGCGGGTGGGGGGGCCTCCCCCAACATGGCGGCGGCTTGCGTGGAAAGGACGAACATGGTCGCCGTCTTGGCATAGATGCGCTCATAGTACTCGTCGCGGCTGATGCAGCCTTTGCCGGAAAACCGTTGCCTGATCTCGCCGTTGACGATGGTCGTCAAGGTCTGGGCAAACAGATCGATCACGTCGGCATGGCGTGTCCGGGCGACGAGACCGGCGGCGCGCGCGAAGAGATAGTCGCCGGCGAGCACGATGGCATCCGCCGGCCAATCGGCGTTGAGGGTGGGCACGCCGCGCCGCAACGATGCCACGTCAATCAGATCGTCGTGGACGAGTGTAGCCGTGTGCGCCATCTCCACGCCCGCCGCGAGCGCAATCGAACGCTCCGCATCGGCTCCAAAGACGCCGGCCGTCATCAGGCACATGGCCGGGCGGACCCGCTTGCCGCCGGCATTCAACAGGCGCTCGGTCGCGGCTGTCAGGGCGCAGTGTTGGCCGGCAACGGTCTCGCGCAGGCGCAGCTCGACGGCGGCCAACCTGTCTCGAACCGGGGCGAATAACTCGGCGGTGTGAATTGCGCTCATTGTCTCTATCCGATCAAAAGCCCAACCGCGACCAAAACCGGCGTCGCGATGTTGATGATGACGTTGAGTCCCATCGCCGGGATCAGCTTGGCGATGTCCTCGGCATATCTGTAGGCATTGACGCTCACCGGCACGGCGAGGAAGACGGTCAGCAGTCCCAGCAAACTGGCCGGGGGTAGGTAGTGAAGGCAAACGCCCACGACGAGGGCCAGATAGGCCAGGAGAAGAAATGCGCCGTAGACCAGGCTGCTGGCTTGCCGTCCGGCAACGATGGGCAAGTGCTTCCTGCCGATGCTCCGATCGGCTTCGACGTCGGGGAATTGATTCAGCAGCAGCAAGTCGCTCACCAGGAAGAAGGGCACGAGTGAGGCCACGAACGCCGTCCACGAGTATTGACCGGTCAGGACAAAGTGTGTTCCCATGACCATGAACGGGCCGAACCCCAGCCCGGGAGCCACCAGGCACAACAGGGGATGGCGCGTCCACCACGTGGTGTAAGTGACGATGACGAACGCGCCGGCAAGTCCCAGGGGCAGCAGGGCCAGGCCACGCACAGACAGAAAGTACAGGCCGATCAGCAAGGCGAGTGCCAAAGCTGCCCCGGCTATCCACAACGCTGGGCGGGCTAACTCGGGCCGGGCGGGCAGCGTGCCGCTGCCTCCACTGAAAGGCGTCCGGCTCGTTTGAGAATCCAGACCACTCTTGAAATCGAAATATTCGTTAAAGGCGTTGACGCTGATGTGAGTGCACACGGCCCCGATCAAGATCAGGACGGCGTGGATCCAGTTGACGTGCCCTGATTCCCAGACGGCCGTCCCCACTCCCAATAAGACGCAAGCCGGGGTCAGGATGAGAAACGGAACGCGCATTGGGCCGAGCAAGGGTTTCAGGTGATTCATCGTTCGATCCTTCTAACATTCTGCTGTGCGAGTATCGAAGCGATGACTATGGCGATGAATATGATCGCTGCGACGTAGGCTTGGATTTCGGGTAAAGCGATGACGATGAGGATGCCATAGATGCAAGCGACGACGTTGGCGGCGATGCAGATATGGATTGCCCAGGCTTGCCAGGTTCGTTCTGCCACGAGGTTCAGCAAGCCAAGGAATACCAATGCCAGTCCGGTCCCGGCAAACCACAATGCATCGGGTGAAAGCCGATCGTAGAACAGCGGCGTCAAAACCGTATGCAGGACGCCCAGTAATGACAACGCGTATGCAGTAATCCTGTAAAATAGTCGCATGGTTTCGATATCCTCTTATTGGGAACATTTCTCTCCGACAAGCTAGATCTTGATGACCTTGTTGAGCACCTTGGTAAAGTTGTCTCCTAGCCGGGCGACCTTGATCAGAGTCTCGGTCGGTATCTGTTCGACTTGATTGTAGACGGTCATAACCGCCTCGAGAAACTCGAGCATGGCCTGCAACCTGTCCTTCACGGCGGCATCCTCCGTGCCCAGCTCGGTGACACTCTCGCGCAGTGACGCCAAAAGTGGGTCGATCTCGCGGCTTTTGCGCTGTCGGAGAATCGCCCGAAACATCTCGGGCACGTCGCTCATGGCCTCGAAGTGATCGCGGCGGTCGCCCAGCACGTGTACGATCTTGACGATCTTCCAACTTTGCAGCTCGTGCAGGCCGGTGCTGACGGTCGAGCGCGCCACGCTCAGGGTTTCGCTGATCTCGTCGGCCGTGAGTGGCCTGGGCGAAAGATACAGCAGGGCGTAAATCTGAGCGATCGTCCGGTTGATCCCCCAGACGGTGCCCATTTCGCCCCAACGGAGAATGAATCTTTGCATCACTGGCGTCAGTTCTATCATTACTTTCACTCTTTTCGGTATATACCGATTATACTGTATTAATAGATAAATGTCAAGCAGGTTTTCGCGCGTGGGAAATACACCCGTCTTGACAAAGGCTGCCGGCGGGTGTACAATGCCAACGTATTTACAAGTGTCTATGCAATAGGTGATGTATGCCCTCTAAAGCGCTGGCTTTTGGCAAGGCCTTGGCCGACGAGACCCGCCAGAAGATCATGAGATTGCTGTGCTGTCGCGAGATGTGTGTCAGCGAGCTGGTGAGCGAGTTGGGAAACGTCAGCCAGCCGACGGTGTCTCACCACCTGCAAATCCTCAAGTCGGCCAACCTGGTGGACACCCGGCGCGAAGGCAAGCAGGTGTATTACACGCTCAGGCAGGCGGCGATCGCGGATTGCTGCTGCGTCATCGCCCGCGAGTATGCGCCGGGGGTGGACCTGGTCTCAGCGGAGCTACCCACTGAAACGAGGAGCAGGAATCGATCGATGACAGCCAGATAGATGAGTGGGTTTGCGTTGGCTACAACTTGGGGTAGGGCCATCACGACTCCGATTAAGCTACAACTGTAATCATCTGTAACCCGTCTAACCCTTCCACTTTCACGTCCAGTCGCAGACGCCCTTCGTCGGCAAGCGTTTCAGCCGCTTGGCGCGCCTGCTTCAGTGTCCAGCCGAAAACGCGGGCGGCTTGTTGGGGTGTGGCGGCGATGACGTTGCGCAGGTATTGGTCGAGGATGGCTTGCCTGGCCTGGCCCAGGCCGATCTCGCGCGCTTTTTCGGGGATGTCGGGCAGCCAGCGCGGCAGCAGCTCGTAGATAAAGGCATAGCGCCAGGCGCCGACCTCGGCGATGCCTGTTGGCAGCACCTTCAGCCCCTTTTGCAGCTCGGTCAGCGCTCGATCGAAGCGGCCCTTGGCTGAGTCCGCGCTCATGCGCGACTCGCGCCGCAGGCGCACGGCGTCCAGCGCGCCGTTCTTGAGTATTGCTTCGTAGATCGCTTTTCCCTCGGCGCTCAGTCTCCCGGCGCGGTACTCCTCCAGGTAATCGTGTTCGTAATCTCCGTAATTGTCGCTCAATGCATAAAAGTGTGCTAGAAAATCCAAACTGACCAGTGTGGCCTTGCTTCGTACCAGCTTGCCATAGTACCACCACTTTTTGTCGAGTAACTGGTCAGAAAGCTTGCGCGTCGAGTTTATAGGCTGGAAGCCGCTTTCATTGGCCGAAGTGCTGCAAAACGATGAGAGTATGAGGATATAGGAAACTAGGGCTATGTGGCAACTAGGGTGTCATATAGGTCACGAGAGAGGCGGAAATTGTGTTGGATCAAGACATCCAAGTCATGCTTGAGGTCAATTTCAACACCAGCTTTCCTGGCCAGAAGCAGGACGCCTATTGTGCCGCTTGGTGTAAGGCCCATAAGCTTGGCTTTGGTCCGAGCAGCTCGATCATCCAGTAAGACCTGTTTTATGTTCAATTCTCGGGCTAACACGATAGCCTCTGCTTCGCCGAGATCTAGCTCGCCCAGAAGGGCATCTACCGCCGTTCTATTTTGGACAACAACTTGTTGAATCCAACCCATGTCTACAGCGATTCGGGTCTCATCGGCACCCGGCTGCCCGACTCCTTGGATTACAAGCTCTTGGTAAACAGCGGCAGGGATGTGAACTTGCGCAAATAACTCTTTGAGGAGCAAGAATTGATCAAGAACAGCCAGGTAGATGAGTGGGCTTGTGTTAGCTACGACCTGGAGTGGGGCCATTATGACTCCGATGCTGAAGCGACAAAGGTCAAATCTTCCTGGTAATCAGATTGGGTATACTCGTAGGCGGGTATTCCTCTTCCCTTGAGGAGCGTAGCAAACTCGTAGCGTGTCATTCCTGCCAACCGGGCGGCCTTGGCTAGGCTAACGGCTTTTTCTGTGAACAAGCCGATAGCCAGAGGGACCTTGATTTGCTCTTCATCGGTTAGCATTGCGCTCGCCCGTGCCCGAATCGCTGCTGCTACATCAGAAGGTAGATGCAGTTGGATCGTTATGGTTGCTTGCATCGGCATACTCCTTAGAATCCGGACTACTTCTATCTTATCATGCTGGTAGTGATGTGTCAAGGGTTCGTAGCGGTAGTAGCGGTAGCGGCAAAGCGGCCAGATGTAACCATTTGCAACTCGTTCATGCCGTCCACTTTCACATCCAGCCGCAGGCGGCCTTCGTCGGTCAGCGTTTCGGCCGCTTTGCGTGCTTGCTTGAGCGTCCAGCCGAAGAGGCGAGCGGCTTGTTGGGGTGTGGCGGCGATCACGTTGCGCAGGTATTGGTCGAGGATGGCTTGCCTGGCTTGACCTGTCCCGATCTCGCGCGCTTTGTCGGGGATGTCGGGCAGCCAGCGCGGCAGCAGCTCGTAGATGAAGGCGTAGCGCCAGGCGCCGACCTCGGCGATGCCTGTCGGCAGCACCTTTAGCCCCTTTTGCAGCTCGGTCAGGGCCCGATCGAAGCGGCCCTTGGCCGAGTCGGCGCTCATGCGCGACTCGCGCCGCAGGCGCACCGCATCCAGCGCACCGTGCAGCAGGATGGCTTCATAGATGGCTTTGGCCTCGGCGCTCAATCTCCCTGCGCGATACTCTTCGAGATAGTCGTGTTCAAAGTCTCCAAAATTCTCGCTCAGGGCATAAAAGTTGGGGAGGAAGCTCAGGCTGACCAGCGTGGCCTTGCTGCGCACCAGCTTGCCGTAATACCAGTGCTTCTGACCAAGCGCTTCATCTTTCCAACCCCATGTGCGCTCGATCTCGTAGCCCTGGTGTTGAGAGTAGGTTGGCACCACCCGCCCAGCGATGGCATCCCACAGGCTTGGGAGGTCAACACCCTTTATTGGAAAGAGGAAACAAAACCCCACATCGTTCACAAATTCTCTGGCTTGCTCTTGGGTTGTCACGCGGATATCCATTCGCCGCCGGTAGCGCGTCTCACGTGCAGCCATCACATCGTTTTGAGCTAAATCTGGCATCTTATCACTCCTGGTCTCTACACTGTCAGGCAAGCAGAGATTATTATATCACACGATGGTGAAGCCTGGGCAGGCAAAGGGGCTAGAGGGGGCGCTTGACAAGTCAGATATCCCCCACAATCTGGGCCGAATGTACCCCCATCAGTGGAAAAAGTCACCTTGCGCTAGGACCAAATCGTGCTAAACTATGCTCACCTGCCACAGGCCGTTGGGGCGAACGCTTGGACTTTTGTCGATCGTCCCCCTTACATCACAAGCGACTGGAGAGCAATCATGAGCAAACGAATTGGCATCCTGGGCGGGACGAGTCCCGAATCCACAGTAGAATACTACCAGTAGAACGATGACAGACAAAACATTTGCTACCCGGGCTGTCCACGCCGGCGAGCGGGTTGCCCCTGGTGACTATACGCCGGTGGTGACTCCCATCCAGCCTAGTGTGGGCTATCTCTACGACAGCATGAGCGACATGGACGCCGTCTTTGCCGGGACAAAGGAAGGCTGTGTTTACTCGCGCCACGGCAGCCCGACCGTCACGGCTTTCGAGATCGCCGTGGCCGAACTGGAAGGCGGCGAGGCGGCCTGCGCTTTTGCTTCTGGCATGGCAGCCATCCACGGCGCGCTGCTGGCGGCCGGCGTGCGCGCCGGCGCGAGGGTCGTGGTTGCCCTCGATTTGTACGGGGCAACGTTTACGCTGCTCACGCGCCTCTTTGCCGAGCTGGGCGCGACGACCCACCTGGTGGATGTGACGGATTTGACCGCCGTCGAACGAGCGCTGGCCGACGTCCGCCCGGTCGCGCTGCTGGCCGAGACCATTTCCAACCCCTTGCTCAAAGTGGCTGACATCCCGGCCCTGGTAGACCTGGCCCATCGCTGCGGCGCCCAAGTGTTGGTAGACAACACCTTCGCCTCACCCTACCTGTGCAATCCGCTGCGCTATGGGGTGGATTTTGTGATTCACAGCGCCACGAAATACATCGGCGGACACGGCGACGTGATGGCGGGTATTGTCGTCGCGTCCGCCGAAAACCGGCGCAGGCTGTACGAGTGGAACAAACTCGTGGGCGGCGTGCTGGGGCCGTTTGAGGCCTGGTTGGCCATGCGGGGCTTGAAAACCCTGCCGCTGCGCATGCGCCAGCAGTGCACCACGGCGCTGCACGTCGCTGAATGGTTGTCTGGGCATCCCAAGATCGCGCGCGTCAATTACCCTGGTTTGCCAGCCCACCCACAACGCGGCCTGGCTCGCCGCCTGTTCGAAGAGAGGGGCTTTGGCGGGGTGTTGTCCTTCGAGATCGCCGGCGCGGATCGTTCCGCGGCCTTTCGGTTTATGGAATCGCTTCGCTTGTGCTTGCCGGCGACAACCTTGGGTGACATTTATACCCTGGTCTTGCACCCGGCCACTTCGTCGCATCGCGGCCTGTCCGTCGAAGAACGCTTGCGAGTGGGCATCGGCGATGGGCTGGTGCGCTTGTCGGCCGGGATCGAAGATGCGGCTGACATCGTGGCCGATCTGGAGCAGGCTCTTGATCAATCGGAACTCGAAACTCATAAACGCTTACACCGATTCTCCTGAGCTGCACTCTATCCCCTGCGGCCCTTGGTCAAAAGCGGGAACGAGTAGTATAATGGGCTAGACAATAGTATGACTCGGAAAAAGAAGTGAGACTTTGGCATAGACCTGGACGAAGTCTGGCAAACCATTCAAGCAAGTTAACTTGCCTGAACTCAAGCGTGAGGTCGAAGCGGCCTTGCAAGGGGTGAGCGAGGAGGGATAACATCACCTTACAAAAAGCATTCGTGAAATTCGCAAATTCGTGTAATTCGTAATCTATCCAAGCTTGTCGAGGGACGCATTACGTTTTATAATATCGGCATGATTGTCCGTCACCTGTCGCTGACCTCGTTTCGCAACTACGCTCGCCTGGAGCTTGAGCTGCCAGCCGGGCCAATCTTGCTCTTGGGCGACAACGCCCAGGGCAAGACCAGCCTGCTGGAGGCGATTTACTACCTGGCCACGGCCCACTCGCCGCACACGAGCAGCGACCGGCAGCTCATCCATTGGCTGGCCGGACAAGACAGCCTGATCCCGGCCGCACGGGTGGCGGGCGAGGTCGCGGCCGCCGGCCGCCCGTGCAAGATCGACATCACACTGGCGCTTGAGCCAACGGCTAACTCGGACGGCGGGCGCTTTCGCAAGCAGATCAAGATCAACGATGTGCCGCGCAAGGCTGCTGACCTGGCCGGCCGATTGATGGTGGTGTTGTTCCTGCCGCAGGACGTGGAGGTGGTCGGCGGATCGCCCGGCTTGCGCCGCCAGTACATGGACGATCTATTGTGCCAGGTGGACGGCGATTACGCCCAGGCGCTGAGTACCTACCGCACTATCTTGTCACAGCGCAACGCCTTGCTCAAGCAATTGGCCGAGCGCGGCGGCGACCCGGATGAGTTGGGTTATTGGAATGGGCAACTGATTCAGGCCGGGACGACCATCACCTTGGCGCGCTGCTTGGCTCTGGCCGAGCTGGAGGGCCTGGCCGATCCTATCCATCGCGATCTGACCGGTGGGAGCGACAGCCTGCAACTCGAATATCAGCCCTCCCTGGCCCTGGCTCGCCCGCCCGCGCCCGAGTTCCAAATAGCATTACCTCTTCAAATCGCAAATCGCAAATCGCGAATCGCAAATGCAGAGGCGGAAAAGACCTTTGCGGCGCAGTTGCAAGAGCAACGCGCCGAAGAAATCGCGCGAGGCGTGACGCTGGTTGGCCCACATCGTGACGAGTTGCGCTTCAGGGTCGATGGGATTGACCTTGGCATCTATGGCAGCCGCGGGCAGCAACGCACGGCGATTTTGGCGCTCAAGCTGGCCGAGGTCGAATGGATGAAGGCACGCAGTGGGGATTGGCCGGTGTTGCTGTTGGACGAGGTGCTGGCCGAGCTGGACGCCCGGCGGCGCGCCTACCTGCTGGCGCGTGTGAACGGCGCGCAGCAGTCCGTGCTGACCTCGACCGATCCCGAATTGTTCAGCCACGAGTTCAGGTCGCGCGCCAGGTTGCTTCGCGTAGCCATGGGGCAGGTCGAGGAATTAGGCGAGTAGGCCACGTGGTTAAATGGGGATGCGAAAGCCAAAGGTGCTGCCCTGGCCCTGTTCGCTGGTCGCCATCACTTCGCCCCCGTGCGCTTCGACGGCCGATTTGACCAGGGCCAATCCCAGGCCCAGCCCTTCTACGCCGCGCTTGAGCCGCTCGGCCGTTTGAGCGAAGGCGTCCCAGAGGGTGTCCAGTTTTTCGGGTGGAATGCCGACACCGTTGTCTTTGACCCTGAAGACGATGTGCTGATCGGCCGGCCAACAATCGATCCGAACAAGGCCCCCCTCACGGTTAAACTTGATGGCATTATAGACCAGGTGATGGATCGCGTCGCTCATGCGTTCTCGATCGACGAGCGCTGGCATGTGGGGCGCGAGGTTGTACGAAATAGTGATGCCACGACTCTCGGCCACCGTTTCCAGGGCGAAGGTCGTGTCTCGGATGAGCGCGCTGAAATCTGTTTCCTGGCGGCGCAGGTTGACGTCTTTGCCCACCTGGGCTGCGAAGGCAATCAGCACCTCGATCAGCCGGCGTCCCTCGCTCAGTTCTTTGTCAAGTTGCTGGATTTGTGCCTGCAGCTCATCGAACATTTTCTCCTGGGCGTAACGCTGCAGCAACTCGACGGAAAAAGCTGCCGAGACAAACGGGCTGCGCAGCTCGTGGTTGATCACGTCGATAAAAGCGGTTTTAACCCGGTTGTCTTGCTCCAATTGCCGTTCGCGAGTATAGAATTCAGACACCATGCGTTGAAAGACGCGCGCCAGCGTCCCCAGCGCGTCGGCGCGAGCGCTCACCCCCGCCAGGCGGCCGGCCTCAAAGTCGTGGTTCTCGACCGCCATCGCCGCGTCGGTCAGGCAGCTCACTTGCTGCAAGTATTCCACTTCCTGGTCGTGCAGGCGTTTCTTTTCCAGGCTGGCGCCAATGCGCGCTTTGAGCAAGACCGAATCGTGCTGCTTGGGCAAGTGATCCTCGGCTCCCATCTCGATGCACCTGACGACACAGTCCACTTCCTCCATGGCCGAAATCACGATCACGGGGATATTGCGCAAGCGCGGATCGCTTTTCATTTGCGCCAGTACCTGGTAACCATCCATGTCGGGCATCACGATGTCGAGCAGCACCAGGTCAAACGCCTCGGCCGCCAGCATGTCCAGGGCCTGCTGGCCATCTTCGGCCATGGCGATCTCGTAGCCCTGCTCCTCCAGGCTCAGCGCCAGGGCCAGCCGGCTGGTCTGGCTGTCGTCGACGACTAGGATGTGACTCTTTTCGTGCGTCATCTCAATGACCTCTGGCCCCTCTTGGGAGGTGCGACCAAGATTGGGGGAAAGTGTCTCTCTCTATGATTATAAGCGGCCTGTCTTGATACGTCAAGCACGTGTTGGGAAGATCTCAGGTGACCGGCACTTTTAAGATGCTGGTCACCTCTGGCTATTTTCGGAATCGATCGTTTTGTGTTATCATGCGGCCCATGAAAACAGACGTCGAGCGGAACTTGCGTTACAACTTTACCGTCGGCATGTTCGACGGCGCCTTCTTTGGCCTGGCCTTGGGCCTGGCCTCCTACGTGACCATGCTGCCCTTGTTCGTCAGCACTATGACCAACTCGGCGATCTTGATCGGGCTGATCCCGGCCATCCGCACCATAGGCTGGCAGTTACCTCAATTGCTGACTGCCCGGCGGGTGGCGCGCCTGAGGCGTTACAAGTCTATGGCCATTCTCATGACGATCCACGAGAGACTGCCGATATTGGGATTGGCCCTGATCGCCTGGTTCTTGCCAACGCTGGGATCACGACTGGCCTTGTGGCTCACCTTCGGCATGCTCGTCTGGCACGGCCTGGGAGGCGGGTTCGCCGCCACCGCCTGGCTGAGCATGATCGGCAAGATCATCCCCGAAAAGTATCGCGGGACTTTTTTCGGGGCGCAATCGGGGGCAGCCAATCTGTTGGCCAGCGGTGGGGCTTTGCTGGCCGGCTTTCTCCTGGAGCGGGGAGACTTGCACTTGGGCTTTACGTATAGCTTCCTGCTGGCTAGCGGCGCGATGGTTGTTTCGTGGTTTTTCGTAGCCAGCACCCGCGAGTCGGATAATCCTCCCGAAGAGGCGCAGCAGCCGGCGCTTTGGCAAAGCATGAAAGGAATTTTTCACTGCGACGCGAACTTTCGATACTTTCTGGCCGCGCGCCTGGTCTCACCGCTAGGTTCCCTGGCATTTGGCTTTTACACCGTCTACCTGGTTCAACGTTATCACATCAGCGGGGGTACCGCCGGCCTGATGACGAGTGTGTTTATGATGGCCCAGGTCATTGCCAACCCGCTGATGGGCTGGTTGGGCGACCGCGTGGGGCACCGGGTGACGATGGAAGCGGGCGCGTTAGCGGCCGCCGCCAGCGCGTTGCTGGCCTGGTGGGCGCCCAGCGCGAGTTGGTTTTACCTGGCCTTTATCCTGGCCGGGGTGGCGCTGGTAGCTCTGTGGACGTGTGGCCTGGCGATGACGCTCGAGTTCGGCAGTGTGGCCGAGCGGCCGGTCTACGTTGGCATGGCCAATACCTTGGTCGTCCCCAGCACGATCGTGGCGCCGATCCTGGGCGGCTGGTTGGCCGACATGGCCGGCTACCAGGCGACTTTTCTCTTCTCGGCCGCCGGCGCGTTCGCCACGGCAGCGATTTTTCGGACCCTGGTGCGTAACCCGCGCACGCTGTCCCCTCAGCCCTGCGCTGAGTAAAAAGGAGGATTATGACGACTAACACTATTTTCATCACCGGCGCTGGCAAAGGCCTGGGCTTTTCGCTGGCGAAGCAATTTCTTGGCCAGGGCTGGCGGGTCTTTGCCGGCGTATACCCCGCCGAGGCCAATCTGCACAGCCTGACCGATCCTTCCTCGCGCCAGTTGACCGTCGTTCCGCTGGACGTGACAGATAGGACGTCCGTCCGCCAGGCGGCCGAGACTGTTGCCCAGCACACCCCGGCCCTGGACGTGCTGATCAACAATGCGGGCGTCTACATGGAAGATGAATCGAAAACGCTCGAGGCATTGGAGCTGGACATTCGCCTGCAGGCCACCATGGACGTGAACGCTTTTGGCCCGCTGCGCGTGACCCAGCAGTTTTTGCCCCTGCTCAGGCAAGGCCAGCGCAAACGCATCGTCAATATCTCCTCGGAGGCCGGCAGCATTACCGACTGTTGGCGAAAGGGTGTGTACGCTTACTGCATGTCCAAGGCTGCTTTGAACATGCAGTCGATGCTTTTGCACAATGATCTTGGGCCCCAGGGATTTACCGTGCTGGCCATCCACCCGGGCTGGATGCGCACGGACATGGGTGGCGCCAGTGCCGACATCCATCCCGACGAGTCCGCTCAAGGCATCTTCCGGCTGGCTACCCAAGAGTGGGGAGCCGGCAGCCCGATCTATATGGACTATACCGGCAAGCCAATGAGGTGGTGAACATGAACGGACAATCCATATTGCTTCTTCTCGGTGGGACCTATCACGATTTTGAAGGCTTCGCGGCGGCCGCCAAGACGATCCTGGAGGCCGATGGACACACGGTCGAGGCGAGCTATGACCTGGATGCCTTGACTCATCTGGACGAGGGTCGTTACGGCGTCGTGCTGCTCTACACGTGCTTGACGGCTGTTGGAGAGGGTGACTCAGCCCCGCCGCCGGCTCACAGCGATGCGCAGGTCGAGGCATTGGCTGCCTGGGTGCGCGCGGGTGGGGGGCTTTTGGCCGTTCACGCCGCGACCGTGGCATCCCAGGCCAAGCCCGCGTTCAAGGCGCTCGTCGGCGGCGTCTTTCTCAATCATCCTCCGCCGTTTGCCTTCACCGCGTATCCTCTTAGTCACGAGCATCCAATCACGGCCAGCCTCGAGGCTTTTAGCGTCCACGACGAGTTTTACGTGCAGGCTTACGATGCCTCGGTGCACATCCACATGATTGGCCTGGACCGCGGTGTGGCTCACCCGCTGGTTTGGAGCAAGAGCGAGGGGGAAGGGCGGGTGGCTTACGTCGCACTGGGGCACGACGCAAAGGTCTGGATGCTCGAGCCCTACCGGCGCTTGCTGCGGCAGGCCGTCGGCTGGTTGCTTGGGTAGGGGCCATCTTGCTGCGCCCCTACTTTGTGATTGCCGTCATAGCGGCGGCGCGCGGGGTGTTGTATAGTGTAGATGAAATCGATACACGCTCAATCTGCATGGTTGTGCAAGGAGGTTACGATGAACATCTACTGGCTCGACACACCTGCTTGTCAAGATCCGCTCGTCGTCGGCGGCAAGGCCGCCAATCTGGGTCGCCTGGCCTCGACCCACCCGGTGCCGCCTGGTTTTTGCCTGGCTGCTCACAACGCCGGCAGCAATATTTTGACCCCCCAGCTCCACGCCGAGTTGGTAACGGCCTATGCCAGGCTCGGTGAACGCTGCGGCGCCCTCCAACCTTCGGTGGCCGTGCGCTCCTCGGCTGTGGACGAAGATGGGCAGCAGGCTTCCTTCGCTGGCCAGCACGAATCTTATCTCAACGTCGTCGGTTCAGACGCCGTTGAGCAAGCTGTGCTGCGCTGCCTGGCCTCGGCCCAAACCGAGCGCGCGTTGCACTACCGCCGATCGCACGGCTTGGAGGGAGAGCCAAGTGTGGCTGTGCTGGTCCAGCAGCTCGTCGTGGCCGATGTATCGGCGGTGGTCTTTAGCGCCGACCCGCGCACGGGCGACCGTGGCCGGGTGGTGATCAATGCCACCTGGGGGCTGGGTGAAAGCCTGGTGGGCGGCACGGTCACCCCGGACCTGTTCGTGGTGCGCAAGTCGGACGCCGTTCGCCTTGCGAACGACGCGATCCTGTCCCGCCAGGTCATGGACAAGGCCACGATGACGGTTGCCCGGCCTGAGGGCACGCGCGAAGTGCCCGTGCCGCGCTGCATGCGCCTTGTGCCGTCGCTGGACGACGGGCAGATCGTGGCACTGGCGCGCCTGGCGTGCGCGCTGGAGGCCAGCCAGGGCTGGGCCGTCGATCTCGAGTGCGCCTTCCAGGTCGGCCAGCTCTACTTGCTCCAATGCCGTCCGATCACGACGTTGTCGAATTAGGAAAAATATGAAAACTATCCAACACATCCAAGCCAAACTATCGTGGGGTATGGTCTTGCGCGAGGCGTGGGATTACGCCCAACTGACCGTGGGGGCAGTGATGATCGCGGCCGGGCTGAACGCCTTCCTGGCTCCCAACCACGTCGTATCTGGCGGCGTGAGCGGCATTGCCATGATGATCCACTTTGCGTTTGGATTGCCCATCGGCGCGGTGCTGTTGTGCCTGAACATCCCCCTGCTCATCCTTTTGATGCGTTATGCCGGCGGCTTGAGGCTGGGGATACGCACGGTGTACGCGACGGCGGTGATGTCGGTGGCGATTGACCTGCTTGCCCCCTACATTCCACCCGTCACGGCCGACCCGCTGCTCTACACCATCTTTGGCGGGCTGCTGGATGGCTTGGGGATGGGATTAGTGTTTCGCGCGCGCGGCACGACGGGCGGGACAGACATCGTTGCCAAGCTGGTCAACCGCTTCTGGGGTATCCAACTGGGCCAGGTCATCTTGTGGGTGAACACGGGCGTCTTGCTGTCGGCGGCCTTGCTGGTCGGCTTGCAGCCGGCGTTGTACGCCCTCATCGTCACCTTTATCGCCTCGCGTGTGGTCGACGCCGTCCAAGAGGGTGCGGTCTACTCGCGGGCGGCCATCATCGTCTCGCGCAAGACGGACGCGATCCGGCAGGCCGTGTTCGACGAACTGGAGCGCGGCGTCACGATCCTGGAAGGGCGGGGGGGCTACACCGATACCGAGCAGCAGGTGTTGTACGTCGTCGTAGCCGTGAGCGAGATTGCGGTGCTCAAGCGCCTGCTTGGTACGATCGATCCGCAAGCCTTTGTTGTCATCAGCGACGCGCACGAAGTGCTGGGCTATGGCTTCAAAGCCATGACAGCCTAGCTGGCTGTTCGTAACTACTCGGCCAGGCTGGAGCCAGTTTCGCCTCGATCTGGAGACCTTTGGCGAACGAGCTCAAGTAGCTACCCTAATTCCAGCCAGCCAGGCAGTGGCTTCAGCTCGTGGTGCACGATCTGGCCATTGCCGTATTCGAAATGGTACGCCTGCAGAGGCGCGCCGTCGAGCACCGCCGGGCCAAAGATGTGAATGTTGGCCACGACCTGGGGCGAGCTCAGCACCCACGCTCTCGGCTGCCAGCGCAGGATCCCTTCCTCGCACGAGACCGGGTTGCCAGCAGGGGCGGGGGCTGTGAACAGGTACAGGCCGCCGGGGGGAAGCTCAAAGCCTTGCCAGGTCAGAAGCCCTGCGAAACGGGCCGTGCTCAGCACGTAGCCGCTTTCCTCGCGCACCTCGCGCAGGCAGGCCGCCAGCGGCGCCTCGCCTGGCTCGATTCGACCTCCAACTCCATTCCATAGCCCCCGGTTGGGTGCCTTGTTGCGATGCAGCATGAGCACGCGCTTGCCGCGCGTGAGAAAGCACAGCACGTGGGTCAGCGGCCAGGCAAAAGAGTTCGTTTGAGAAGATCCGTGCCATTCGTTCATTCGTGTCATTCGTGATCCACCTTGTTCCCTGCATGATACCCCATCTGTGCCAAAAACGAAAATGCCGCAGGTGAACCCGTATTTCCTACTCCTTACTCCCTACTCCCGTTTTGACAGGCAGGCGAGCCGTGATACAATATGGCGCGTTACAAAAACAACCGAAGGCATTCTTTCAATGCCTGGCGCTACCCGCGCGTGCGAGAGATGGTCTAGCTGGCCTATGGATGCCAGCCTACTGGGCAGGCACAGGGGCCTGCCCCTACTTTCTTCCCCGTGCTTTCTGGCCGCGCGACGGGGGGGGCGGCGCTCCGTTCTCTTGGATGCGATAGCTGGGGAGGCCGTCCAACGCGACGTGGGTGCAGCGCCCCCGGTCGAATAGGCGCGAGCTGATGCGTGGGTCCAGCTCGCCGGGAGAGACCGCCGTGGTGACGATGGTCGGCAGGCGCGCGTTGTAGCGATAGTTCACGATCTGGTACAGCTTTTCCTTGGCCCACGGCGTGGCGCTTTCGGTGCCCAGGTCATCCAACACCAACAGCATCGTCCGGCGCACCCCGTCGAATGGCTTGTCGTGTGGCACGAGGTTCTGCGGCGCAAACATCTTGCGCAGATAATCCAACAAGTCAGGCACGACTGTAAAAATGGTCGGAACGCCACGCTCGTGGCAATAATTGGCGATGGCTGCCGCCAGGTGCGTTTTGCCGCAGCCATACGGCCCGGTCAGCAGCAGCCAGCCTACCGTGAGCGCGGATTCGTGCTGGGCGACTTGCCCGGCGTAAGCCTGCGCCAGGCGATAGGCATCCCGCAGGGCCGAACGCTGCCCTGGCTCAAGTTCCCGTTCGCGCAAATGGAAATTATCAAAGTTCAAATTGTGGAACAGGCCCAGGCTAGATACTCCCTGGTCGGGACTGCTCGCGCCGCTCAGGCGAAAGTCAGGCGCCAGAATGGTCACTATTCGCGATAGGCCCGGGTCTGCCAGGCGACTGTGCAAGCGCGGGTCGAGGTCGTCGAGGGATTGGTTCGTTGTCACCACCGTGGGCAATTGAGCGTTGTAACGATAATTCAAAATCTGGTAAAGCTTCTCGCCGGCCCACTCGGTGGCGTTGTGCGTGCCCAAATCGTCGAGGATGAGCAGTGGCGTGTTTTGCACCTGGTCGAGCCGCTTGTCGTAGGACATCTCGCTGGCAGGGCTGTAGGCTGCACGCAAATAGTCCAGCAAATCGGGCACGACGACGAGCAGAGCCGGCCGGCCAGCATCGATGCAGGTATTGGCGATGGCGGCTGCCAGGTGTGTTTTGCCGCAGCCGTAACCGCCGAACAGGACTAGCCAGCCGTCCGGCTTGGCCGCGTAGCCCTGGCATGCCTCATAGGCGATGCGCAAGTTGGCCTGGCGGGTGGGATCAAGCCCAAAGCCATCGGGGCGAAACGACTCGAATGTCATGCGCGCCAACGCGTTCATGTTGCCCAGCCGGCGCAAGCGTTCCAGCTCCCCATCTCTCATCTCGGTTAGCTTGCATACACAGGGGAGCAGCCGGCCAAAGTTAGGGTGATCGACCGGCACGTCTTCGGTCACGTAACCCAGGCCGCCGCATACCTGGCAGGGCGGCGCAGCGGCAGATCGCGGCGTGTGCGCCCGGCTTGTTTTTTTCACCCTTCACCTCGCAGAAATCGCCGCCACTCGTCAGACACGTCACCGTCGCGCGTCATCGCTTTCCGCTCGCCCCGTGCCCGTCGTTCGAGTATCTTGCGCACGTAGGCCCACGAGCGAGCGTTCTGGCGGGCCGCCTGGCGAAAAGCCTCCTCGATCCAACCGGCCGGATAAGTCGCTTCGGCGTCGCGCAGCTCGTCGGCGATCAATGGCGAGAGCAGGCCCACTGTTTGCTCGTACAAGCTAAAGATGTTGGGGCGCTCGACGCTGACTTCCACTTCGGACGGCAGCACGTCATCTGGCAGCTCGCCCCTTTGGATCGCAGATACCACGGCGCGCCCGCGCTCGGTGTTGGCGAAATACCAGCTCTCTCCGCCCTCTTGGCCGCGGGTCTGGACGCGCAGCAGTGTGCCGCGCAACGTGGCCCGCTCCAGCCCGTCGCGCAGCCCTTTCTCATCCATCCCCACCAGCGCCTTGTCGCACACCAGGTCTTCCCAACACACGAAACGTATCGTCCCGGCCTTGGCCATCAGGATGCGCCAGCAGGCCAGGCTCACCTTCAACTCGTCCAGGTCGTCCACCAGCGGCATCAACTCGGTGAAAAACGACTCGGGCAAGCTTATCTGGCGTTCTTTGATATTCCGAAATCCGACAAAACTCTTCATCTTTCTACAGCGTCACCTCGCGGCGGGCGGCGTTGACAAACTGGGTCAGGTTGCTGCGGAAATACAGCTCGATCGAGCCGGTTGGCCCGTTGCGGTGCTTGGCCAGGATGATCTCGGCCACGTTCTTGCGCTCGCTGGTCTGGTCGTACATATCGTCACGGTAGATGAACATGACCATGTCGGCGTCCTGCTCAAGACTGCCTGATTCTCTCAAGTCAGACAGCATCGGGTGCTTGTCGCTGCGCTGCTCGACGGCGCGGCTCAATTGGCTGGCAGCCAGCACCGGCAAGTTCAGCTCGCGCGCCAGCCCTTTGAGCGAGCGCGAGATGTAGGCCAATTCCTGGACGCGATTCTCGGAGCGCGCATCGCCCGTCATCAATTGTAAATAGTCCACGATGATCATATCCAGGCCGTGCTCTGCGTGCAGGCGGCGTGCCTTGGTGCGCAGTTGTAAGGGGGTGATGGAGGGTGTGTCGTCGAGATAGATCATGGCGCTCTCAGATAGGGCGCTTGTGGCTCCGACAAAGCGCGGCCATTCGTCCTCCTGCAAATCGCCCAGGCGCAGGCGCTGGCTGTCGATCCCGGTCTCCTGGCTTACCAGCCGCTGTACGATTTGCTCGTCGGACATTTCCAACGAAAAGATCGCCACGCGTTGGTGAAAGCGCCGGGCCGCGTTAAGCGCGACGTTCAGCAGCAAGCTGGTCTTGCCCATGCCAGGCCGCGCGGCAATAATGACCAGGTCGCTGCGCTGCATGCCGCCCGTGAGCCGGTCGAGATCGACAAAGCCAGTGGGAATGCCCAGCGGCTCGCCACGGTGTTCGTACAAATACTCGATGCGGGCGTAATAGGAGCGAATGACCTCGGCGATCGGCGCTATCTCCTGGGTCAGTCGCCGCTGGGACACGCCGAACAAGGTCTGTTCGGCGCGGTCGACGATCTCGTCAATGTCCACCGTTTCTTCGTAAGCCAGTTGGGCAATGTCGCTGGCGGCTGACAACAAGCGGCGGCGGATGCTGCCCTGCTCGATGATGCGGCCATAACCTTCGGCGTGAATGGCGGTGGGGACTGTGCCGATCAGGTGAGAGATGTAGGCTTGACCACCTGCTTCGGCCAACTGGCCACGATGGTCAAGCTCCTCGCATACGGTCAGAAAGTCGATCGGCTCGCGCCGCTCGTGCAGGGCGACGATGACTTGCCAGATCCACTGGTGCTTGGTGAGGAAAAAGTCGCTCGCCGCCAAAAACGGCAACACGCGATAAAGCGCCTCGGGATCGATCAGAATCGATCCCAGCACAGCCTCCTCAGCTTCGAGGCTGTGGGGCGCCATGCGCACATTCAAGTCGCCCTCTTGAGCCATTACCCGTCCAAGACGTCCAGATCCAGGCCGTCGAGCAGGTCCTTGAACGCGGAGGGGGGCTCTCCTTGAGCCATCTCGTCAGGCGGTGGCGTGCCTCCTTCGGCGGCCAGGTTCTCCTCCGGCACAATCGCGGCGCGCTCCATCACGTCTTCGTCGACAAAGATGGGCACTCGCACGCGCACCGCCAACGCGATCGCATCGCTGGGCCGGCTGTCCAGCTCCATGCCGTGCCCGTTCACGTCCAGAACGATTCGAGCGTAAAATGTCTCGTTGCGCAAATCGTTGACCAGTATGTGAGAGACCTTGGCGCCCATCTCGGCGATCAGGGCTTTGAGCAAGTCGTGGGTCATCGGCCGGGCAATCTGGATGCCCTGCAATTCGATCGTGATGGCATCGGCCTCGCACGGCCCAATCCAGATCGGCAAATAACGCTCGCTGTCGACTTCTTTCAGGATAACCACGCGATGTTGGGACATCAAGCTGATGCGAATGCTGTCTATTGTGACTTCAATCATACC
>JAFGFO010000214.1 GCA_016931085.1 Thermoflexales bacterium | reverse complement strand
GGTTGTAAAATTCGTGAAAATTAGCGTGAATTAGCGGATAAAAATCCGGTCTGGTGATCTAGCAAAGCAAGTTTTGCTCCATTGCGATTTTACCATACTTTCCATTTCTTAATGCGGATCGGTGCGGCTGGCGATGACCAGGTGCAGCGCCGGCGGCAGGTGGTCGAGCAAATAGGTGAGGGCGGTGTGTATGGCTCCCTGCTCTATGGCGTGGTAATCATCCAGCACCAAAACAACGTCAAAGCTCAACGTGGCCAGGTCATTGACGAGCGAGGCCAAGACAGCCTTGGGTGGCAGCGGCTGGAGCGATTGCAGCAAGGCGCTAGTTTCGGCGCAAACGCCTGATTGGGCTGTCTCGAGTGCGGCAACCATGTGAGTGAAGAAACGAGTGGTGTCGTTGTCGTCTTCGTCGAGCGAAAACCAGGCGATTCGATTTTGGATTTTGGACGCTCCGCGTGGATTTCGGATTTCGGAGGCCCATGCGCTCAACAGCGTCGTCTTGCCAAAACCGGCCGGCGCCGAGATGAGGATGAGCTTGTGCGCCTGGCGCAGGCCGTCGGCCAGCCGCTCCAGCAAGCGCGGGCGCTCTATCAGCCCGGCCCGCCGGGGCGGGATGTAGAGTTTCGTGTGTAATGCGCTATTAAGAAATGGCGTGCCATTGAGAGATGTCACACCAGCCGTCATCACACATCATTGTAACACGTTTTGCCAGCAGGCTCAAACGACGAGCGCCACTGCGCCACTCGTCGTTCTCGCCGCATCACCACCCGCCGAGGGGGCGCGGATTGTGGTCCGCGCCGAACGCACGTTGCTTTTCCATGCCCGCCGTGTTAAAATGATCGCGTGCGGCAGATACGTCTGGATGACAACGCGTTGAGATATGCGAGCCTCGCGCCAGCCCGGGCCGACGCTACGCGCATCCTGGCCTGTGCCCTGGAGCGGGTGATGCCTGGACCGGCCTTGCGGCGCCACGTGAGCCTGGAGGGTCATACGCTCACTGTAGCCGGCAGGATGTATAACCTTGACGACTACGAGCGGATCCTCGTCGCCGGCGGCGGCAAGGCCGCCAGGCGCACGGGCACGGAATTGGCCAGCATCCTGGGCGACAGGATCACCGCCGGCGTCCTGAACGTCTACCGGGATCAAGCCCACGAGCCTATTTCAGAGAGAATCAAGCTCTTTGCGGCCGATCACCCCACCCCCAATGAGGGAGGCGTCGAAGGGGCGCGGCAGATGCGGGCGCTTTTGAAGAGCGCCGACGCTAGCTCGCTCGTCATCGCCCTCATCTCCGGCGGCGGCTCTTCCCTGATGGCCTTGCCCGTGGAAGGGATCAGCCTGGAGGATTATCAAGAGACCAGCCGGCTCTTGCTCACCGTCCCGGCCACCATCGACGAGGTCAACGCCGTGCGCAAGCACGTCGACCAGCTCAAGGGCGGCCGGATGCGCCGCTGTGCCAGGAACGCCGGCGGCTTTATTTCTTTGGCCATCTCGGATACCCCCGTGACCAGCACGGGGATGGTAGATGACCCCTCGGTCATTGCCTCGGGGCCAACCGTCGGCGACGAGTCGACTTTTGAGATGGCCTGCCAGGTCCTGAGCAAGTACGATATCTGGGACAAAACCCCGCCGGCTGTCAGGGCGTATATCCAGGCCGGGCTGGGCAAGCCGGATCGCGGCGCTCTTGCCAAGGATTCACCCCTGTTGGCCCCGGCCAGGAGCCAATACGTCATCATCGCCAACAATGACCAGGCCATGGAGGCGGCCAGGGAGAGGGCAGAAGGATTGGGTTACACGAGCTACCTCTTTGGTTGGAGAAGTGGCACGACCGAGGGCAAGATCAAGGCCGAGGTGACCCAAGAAATAGAAAACATCTGGAAAGTCGTCACTCCTTGCCTGGCGGAGACGGACCAGCTCACCTTTGCGAGCTTTTCTACTGACGGGCTAGATGGCAACTCTGGCCTAGCCGGCGCGGTGGCCGATGGGGATACCCTGGCTGCGGCCCACGGCCGGGGCCTGGCCTACGAGGACTATATCGCCCGTTATGACTCAGCCTCCTTTTTCACCCAGCTCGGCTTGGGGATTGAAACCGGTCCCACGGGCACGAACGTGGCCGATATATGCCTGGTTCTCGTGACCAATCCGAACGACCCGTCTCGAAAGCTGGCCTTTATTTTTGGAGGCGAGGCGACCGTCAAGATTCGCCTGCCCGAAGGCCAGCCGCCTGGCCGCGGTGGGCGGAACACTCACCTGGCCCTCCTGGCGGCGGAAAAGATTCGCGGGCGCTTGGAACAGAACACACGCTTGACCTTTTGCCATCTTTCAGGTATAGTCTGGTCATGACGGACCTTCGCTACTGGATAGGCTTTAACCGCGTTCCCGGTATCGGGCCGGCAAAGGTAAGGCTGCTGTTGGATCACTTTGGCGACCTGGAGCGGGCCTGGCGAGCCGCGCCGGCCGAGCTGCTGCGGGCCGGCCTTGACCGGCGCTCGGTCGACAACCTGCTCAAGTGGCGCTCATCCTACGACGCGGGGAGCGATTTGCGCCAACTGGAGCGCCTCGGGGCGCGGGCCCTGACCTGGGACGACGAGGCCTACCCGCTCCGCTTGCGAGAAATCCCTCACCCGCCGCCCGTGCTGTACGTCAAGGGAACGCTGGTCGAAACGGACCAGTGGGCGTTGGCCGTGGTGGGCACGCGCCGCGCCACGGCCTACGGCAAAGAAGCTGCCCGCGTCTTTGCCGGTGAGCTGGCGGCCAGCGGCATCACCATCGTCAGTGGCCTGGCGCTCGGCATCGACGCCGCCGCGCACCAGGCGGCCATTGATGCCGGAGGGCGCACGATCGCCGTGCTGGGAAACGGGATCGACGTGCTGTATCCGCCAGAGCACCGCAAGCTGTCCGAGCAAATCGTCGCGCACGGCGCACTGGTCTGCGATTACCCGCTTGGCACCAAGCCCGATGCCGGCAACTTTCCCCCTCGCAACCGCATTATCAGCGGCTTGAGCCTGGCCGTGCTGGTCGTGGAGGCTGGCGAGCGTTCCGGCGCGCTCATCACGGCCGATTTCGCCGCCGAGCAGGGGCGTGACGTGTTTGCCATGCCAGGCCACGTCTTTGCCCGCAGCTCGGCTGGCTCCAACAGGCTGCTGCGCGACGGCGCGTTGGTGGCGCTCAAGGCCCAGGATATCCTCGAAGAGCTGAACATGACCATGATCACCCAGCACATCGAGGCGCGCGCGGCCATTCCCCCCCAGGACGAAACCGAAAGCCAGGTATTGGCCTTGCTGTCGTCCGAGGCGGTGCACATCGACGAGATCAGCCGCCAGACTGGGCTGCCGGTCGCCCAGGTGTCGAGCGCGCTGGCGATGATGGAACTCAAGGGCATGGTGCGCCAGACGGGCGGCATGAATTATGTCGTGGCGCGCGAGGCACGCGCGCCGTACCGCGTGGAGTGAGGTGTGGAACACTATTATGCGACAATTTTGGCTGGCGGCAGCGGCACGCGCTTGTGGCCGCTCAGCCGCCAGATGCGCCCCAAGCAGGCGCTGCGCCTGGTCGGCAACCGGACCATGTTTCAACTGGCCGTCGAGCGCCTGGCGCCGCTCTTTTCGCCGGAGCAAATTTACATCGTGACGGCCCAGGACCAGGTGGGCGCCCTGCTGCGCCAGGCGCCTAACTTGCCGGGCGGCAACTTTATCGTCGAGCCGCTGCCGCGCGGCACCGCGCCGGCCATAGGGCTGGCGGCTATTATGCTGCGCCGGGCCGACCCTGAAGCGACGATGGCCGTCCTCACCGCCGACCATTACATCGCCGACGCCCAGACTTTTCGTGACACGTTAGCGGCGGCTTACCAGCTTGCTCAGCAGGGCCTCCTGGTCACACTCGGCATCACGCCCAGTTTCGCCTCGACGGGGTTTGGCTACATTGAGCGCGGCGAGCTGCTGGGCGAGTTCGATGCGCAGCCGGCCTATCGCGTCCAGGCCTTTCGAGAAAAGCCAGACCACGCCACCGCCGAGCGCTTCCTGGCCTCGGGCCAACATACCTGGAACAGCGGCATGTTTATGTGGCGCGTGGATCGCATCCTGGCCGAGTTCGAGCGGCAGATGCCCCATTTTTACGCCCAGTTGGAGCGGATCGACGCGGCGTTGGGCAGCGACCGCGAGCACGCGGCTTTGGCTTACGAATGGCCGCGCGTGGCGGCCCAGACGATCGATTATGGCATTATGGAGGGCGCGGGGGACGTGGCTGTGCTGCCGGCCAATATCGGCTGGAGTGACATCGGCAGTTGGGCGACCTTGCTCGACATCTTGCCCGGCGACGAACACGGCAACGTCGTCATCGACGCCGAGCTGCTGGAGGTGGATACCGGCCATACGCTGGTCTACGGCAACAATCGCCTGGTGGCTACCATCGGCCTGAGTGACCTGGTCATCGTGGATACCGACGACGTGTTGTTGATTTGCCCCAGCGAGCGCGCCCAAGACGTGCGCCAGTTGGTGGACAAGTTGCGTGCTACCAGCGGGGGAAGGTATTTGTAGGGGGAAGTCTGGCTAGGAAGCTTGTGTGAGCGAAGCAGTCATTGCCTATTGTGTCAAGTGCCGGCAAAAGCAAGCGATGCAAGATGCCCGGCCGGTCTTTACCCGCGCCGGGCGAGCTGCCACGCAAGGGACGTGCCCGGCGTGTGGCACCAAGCTCTTTCTCCCAGGTCACACGCCTGCCCACGCTGGGCTGGATCCCCGCGAGCACATCAAGGCTGCCCTGGCCGGCTCCCCCAAGCTGGTCATCGTCGAGTCGCCGGCCAAGGCGCGCACGGTGGGGCGCTTCCTGGGCCAGGCCTATCTTGTCAAGGCCTCGGTCGGCCACGTGCGTGACCTGCCGGCCAACCGCATGGGCATCGACGTGGAGAACGATTTCGCGCCGCGCTACGTCATCCCCCAGAAAAAGAAAGACGTGGTGCGCGAGCTGAAAGCCGGCGCCCGGCAGGCTTCCGAGATTTACCTGGCGACCGACCCCGACCGCGAGGGCGAGGCCATCGCCTGGCATCTGCTCCAAGTCCTGGGACGGGAGGCCCAATACCGCCCCGTGCAGCGCGTCGAGTTCCACGAAATCACCCAAGAAGCGATCGCTTATGCCTTTGCGCATCCCCGCCAGATCGACCTGCAGCGCGTGGAGGCTCAACAGGCGCGCCGTATCCTCGACCGGCTGGTGGGTTACACCATCAGCCCGCTGCTGCGTGAAAAGATGGGGCGCAAAGGGCTGAGCGCCGGGCGCGTGCAGAGCGTGGCCGTGCGGCTGGTCGTGGAACGCGAACGTGAAATCGCCGCCTTTGCGCCGGTAGAGTATTGGTCTATCGAGGCTGAACTCGTGAAGGCCGGGCTTGCGAGCGCAGCGGATGTAGGGGCAGGGCTGGCCCCTGCCCTGGGTACTCCCTCCGATCCCTTCAAGGCCAAGTTGTGGCGCATCGATGACCGGGAGGTGGCGCTCAAAAGCCACGACGGGGCTTTGGCCATCGTGGCCGAATTAGAGCAGGCAGCTTACAGCGTGCTCGACGTGAAGCGGCGCGAGCGCCGGCGCAACCCGGCCGCGCCGTTCACCACCAGCACGCTGCAGCAGGAGGCCTCGCGCCGCCTGGGTTTCACGGCCAAGCGGACGATGGCCGTGGCGCAGGGCTTGTACGAGGGCGTCGACCTCGGCGGCGGCGAGCGCGTTGGCCTCATTACCTATATGCGAAGCGATTCGACCAACGTGGCGGAGACGGCTCAACGAGAAGCGCGGGACTTGATCGGCCAAAAATTCGGCCCCGCCTACCTGCCTCAGCACCCGCCGGTCTACAAGACCAGGGCCAAGGCCGCCCAAGAAGCGCACGAGGCCATCCGCCCCACCAGCGTGATGCGCCAGCCGGCCGCGGCCAAGCCTTACCTGGAACGCGACCCATACCGCCTGTACGAGCTGGTCTGGAAACGCTTTGTCGCCAGCCAGATGGCGCCAGCGGTGCTAGACCTGACGAGCGTGGAAGTCGAGGCGAAGCCAAATATCGAATATCAAACCTCAAATCTCAAATACATTTTTCGCGCCAGCGGGTCGCTTGTCAGATTCCCCGGCTTTTTGGCCGTGTACGAAGAGGCGCGTGACGAGGGCGAAGCGCCGGACGAGGGCGAAGCCGGTCAGGGTGTCCGCTTGCCGCCATTAGAGCCCGGCCAGGCGCTCGATCTGGTGCGCCTGCTGCCGGAGCAGCATTTTACCCAGCCGCCGTCCCGTTTCACCGAGGCCTCCCTGGTGCGCGCCCTGGAAGCGCACGGCATCGGCCGCCCATCCACTTATGCTCCGACCCTGTCCACCATCCAGCAGCGCTACTACGTCGAACGCCAGGCCAAGCAGTTGGTCCCGACCGAATTGGGTTATATCGTCAATGACCTGCTGGTCAAGCACTTTCCAGACATCGCAGACCTTGGCTTTACGGCCCAGATGGAGGACGATCTCGACCGCGTCGCCAGCGGTGAGCTGGCCCGCCTCAGCTTACTGCGCCAATTTTACGGCCCCTTCTCGCAGACTCTGGCCGCCGCTCGCGAGACGATGGAAGAGTTGAGGCTTGCCGCCGAGCCGACCGGCGAAGCGTGCCCCCAGTGTGGCAATCCACTGTTGATCAAATTGGGCCGCCACGGTCGCTTTATCGGTTGCAGCACCTACCCAGCCTGTCGCTACCGCGCCTCGATCCTGGTCAAGACGGGCCTGCGCTGCCCAGAGTGTGGCAACGACATCGTGGAGAGGCGGACGCGCCGCAAGCGCACCTTCTTTGGCTGCGCCGGCTTTCGGGAGGGAGACGAAACAAGCTGCCGCTTTAGCACATGGAAACGCCCCCTGTCTCAGCCTTGCCCGGCCTGCGGTGGCTTGCTGCTCGAAGCAGGCCTGGGCCTGGCGCAGTGCTACAAGTGCGAGAAGCAAGTTGCACTTGACAACATTGGGGAATGAGATGCCAAATTTGCTGTCAGGCATTTTTTATCACGAATGACACAAAGAGACGATAGCCCCCTTCGGGGCTCCGAAGCGGATGACACAAATTATATGAAAAACAAAAAAACATTCGTGAAATTCGTAAATTCGTGTAATTCGTGATAGAGAAATCCAAAAGTGTACGGTGGCAAGATTTGAAGTTTTTTCAACTTAAAGGTACAATACACTATGCACTTGAATAAACTGCGCAAGAGCTTGAAACGACACGAGCTTGATGGGTTGCTGGTAAGCCGGCCGGAAAATATGCGCTACCTGTCCGCTTATACGGGTGAGGGGCTGCTGCTGGTCACTCCAGAGCATGCTTTGCTGGCCACAGATTTTCGCTACTGGGAGCAAGCCAAGCGGCAGTCGCCGGAACTCGAGCTTGTCAAAATGAAGGCGCGTCAGTACGTGGATTATCTCAAGGCGCTGGCGTCGGCGGCCAAGGGAGTGCGTCGCATCGGCTTTGAGAGTAGCCACGTGACGGTCGAGCAACAGCAGGCGATGCTGGCGTCCAAGACGGCCGAGTGGGTGGCGGTGGACGGCCTGGTCGAGACCCTGCGCACGGTCAAGACCAGGCAGGAGCAGGAGCTCGTCCAACGCGCCGCCCGCATCTCGGACGCGGCCCTGGAGGATCTGCGCACCTGGCTCAAGCCGGGCTTGAGCGAGCGGCAGGTGGCCTGGGAGTTGGAAGCTTATATGCGCACCCACGGGGCGGACGATGTGGCGTTCAAAATCATTGTGGCCGCCGGCGCTAACGGCGCCGAGGCCCACCACGAGCCGGGTGAGCGAATCGTCCAGGCGGGTGAGCCGATCATTGTCGATCTGGGGGCGTGTGTGGAGGGCTATCGCTCGGATATCACGCGCACCTTTTGGATAGGGCGCCCCAGTAAGCGCTTTACCAGGATATACGAGTTGGTGCGGCAGGCCCAGGAGACGGCCCTGGCCAGCATTCGCGCCGGCATGAGCGGCAAGCAGGCCGATGGCCTGGCCCGCGACGTGATCGCCGAGGCCGGTTTTGGCAAGCGCTTTGGCCACAGCCTGGGGCACGGCGTGGGGCTGGCTGTTCACGAGCAGCCCTTTGCCGGCAGCCGCTCCGAGGCGCCGCTGCCGGCTGGCGCCACGCTGACTGTCGAACCGGGGGTGTATCTGCCCGGTTGGGGAGGGGTACGCATCGAAGACCTTGTCATAATTGGCAAACATGGTGTACAATTAGTTAGCCGAACGAGCAAAGATCCACTCATCTAACCTAGGAGGTTAAAATGCTTGACAAAGTGTTAGGCCTGGTCGTGAATATCATCAAGGCCCCGGTTGTATTGGCCACCGGGTTTATTATCGGCTTGTTGCTTGGCATGCTCATCGGGTGGGCGCCTTTATCCTGGCTCGCCCCGTCGTTTCAGTGGACTGACGCCGCGCCGGTCGACCTGAGCGCCAAGTTCGGTTACCAACAGCAGTACTTGTCGATGGTCGCCGAGCGCTATGCTCAAAATCCCGGCATGAACGACGATGAGGTAAAGGCTTTGCTGGGCGAGCGGTGGGACACCCTCGATGCATTCAAGGCCGTGGAACAGATGGCCAAGGACAAGGATCCCGGCTATACCCTCTACCAGGGGCAGATGGCGGCCCTGGCCAGCCGGCTGAAGGCCCTGTCCCCGCCTGAGACCGAAAAGCCCCAGGGTGGGCTTGCCTCCTGGCAAATCTGTTTGTTCGGCTTGCTGTTCTTGTTTATCCTCGTCGGTGGCGGCTGGTTCTTGTTGCAGAGGATGGCTGGCGGTGAGAAATACGTCGGCGAGCCGGGTGTCGTTAGCCCGGTCGAACGCGCCCGCGCCAGCCAGGCGGTCATTCCCACCGATTGGACCGACGAGCTGGACAAGCCCGTCTCGCAATTTGTCACTACCTACGAGCTAGGTGATGACCGCTACGACATGTCCTTTGCGATCGAATCAGGCCCCGATTTCTTGGGCGAGTGTGGCGTGGCGATCTCGGAAACCGTCGGCGTGCCCGATCCGAAAAAAGTGACCGCGCTGGAGGTCTGGTTGTTCGACAAGAACGACGTTCGCACCATCACCAAGGTATTGATGAGTGAGCATTGCTTCGGGGACGATATGCTGCGGGGCAAGCTGGCGCCCAAGGGCGAGGCTGTGTTGATCGGGCCGGATCAAAGCGTCATGCTCGACACTCAAACCCTCCGCTTGCGCGTCCGCGTCATCGAGATGGACTATGGCATGGGCGAGCTGCCCCCCCAAAGCTTTTTCGACCGGGTCAAGCTGGAACTGGCTGCCTGGCCCAAGCCGGTAGCCTAAAACCTGGGACCTGAGACTTGAAACTTGTACCTTGAAACCATCTGGAGGCAGACATGGCCATTCAACAATGGGAATATTGCAGCCTCATCATCGATCATTACCAGAACGATGACTCGGCGGAAAAAGTGACTTTTATCCAGTACACGCTGACCGGACCCGATCTGGAGGTGGTCAGGCAGGAAAACTTTGGCCAATTCCTGGCCCAGCTCGGGCGGGAGGGCTGGGAGTTGGCGGGCGTTTCCAGCGATCAACCCGCGCCTGTTGGCGCGCGCTATCGCGAAAGCTGGGTGTTCAAGCGCCCGCTGTCGTAGCCTGGTTTCGGTTGCTCACACGGTGAAAGTTTACACCTTGCCCGTCGGACCGCTGCAGACGAATTGCTACCTCGTCGTCTGTCCGGAAACCCAGGCGGGCGTCATCATCGACCCAGGCGGAGACGCGGACGATATCGCGGCGGCGGTCGAGCAACACCGGGTCAGCTTGGCTTATATCTTGCTCACGCACGCCCATTTTGACCACATGGGAGCCGTCGCCCAGTTGGTCGAGGCGAGCGGCGCGCCGTTGGCCGCTCACCCGGCGGAGAGTGCGTTGTTAAAGTTGGGCGGCGGCGGGGCGCTGTTCGGTTTCGTCGTCCGGCCGGCCCCGCCTCCCGATGTGCGCCTGGCCGAGGGGCAGGTGCTCGAGGTGGGCACGCTGCGCTTGCACGTGCTGCACACCCCAGGCCACACTCCCGGACACGTGGCCTTTCACGAGCCGGCCCACCGGGCCGTGTTTGACGGTGATGTGTTGTTCGCCGGCGGCATCGGGCGCACCGATTTGCCCGGCGGCAACACCAAGCAGTTGATGGACAGCATCCAGACCAAGCTGTTGGCGCTGCCCGATGAGACGATTGTGTACTCGGGGCACGGGCCGGCCACGACCATCGGCCGGGAGCGCCGCTACAATCCGTTTTTGTGAGCCTTGACCGGATAGGAAAAGTGCGTTACAATCTTGTTTAATCTGTTCAAATGACTCTACCGCAAAAACTTATTTGAACCGCAAAGGCGCCAAGAGCGCCAAGTTTTATAGCGAAATTCTTTGCGTCTTGGCGGTGAAAAACTTGTTTCAGTGGACTCTTGATCACATGATCGGAAAGGACAAAAGCTATGGAAGAACCTCAATACATCCCACCTGCGGATTACGCGACTCCTGCACCCGAGAAAAAGAGCAACACGACCTGGATCATCATTGCCGTCGTCGTGGTTGCACTGATCCTGTGCTGCTGCTGTGGTGTCCTGGGCACCCTGACGATGATGGGACCACAGGTGGAAGAGATTTTTGAAGAGATTGAACGCGAGATGAGCCGCTCGCTGTGGCTGCTGGTGGCCTAGTTCCAACCTTCTCGCTGTGCCATTTCCGAATGGCGCATGCCGTGTAGGCGTGCCCGCCGGGCGCGCCAGAATGACGTCCTCTCTAGCGGGAGAGGCGCTTTGTGCACTCTATACCCCCTCCGGCCGGAGGGGGTATTTCGATGTACACCTCCAGGGACGAATGGTGAGCGTTTCGAGCGATCTTCAAGAGAAACTGAACAGCTTGCCCACCCGGACGGGCGTGTATCTCTATCGCGACGGGCGCGGGACGGTGATTTACGTGGGCAAGGCCGTCGACCTGCGCAGCCGCGTGCGCTCGTATTTCCACGCCAGCGCCAATCACAGCCCCAAGACGACTCGCCTGGTGAAGGAGATCGCCGACCTGGAATGGATCATCACCGAGAGCGAGCTGGAGGCGCTGGTGCTGGAGTGCAACCTGATCAAGCGCTACCGGCCCCGCTTCAACGTCCGGCTCAAAGACGACAAGCGTTATCCCTACATCAAGGTCAATTGGCAGACACCATTCCCCAAGGTAGAGGTCACGCGCACCATGCAGCACGACGGCGCGCGCTATTTCGGCCCCTATACCAGCGCGGCAGCCGTCTACCAAACCCTGGACACGCTGCGCAAGATCTTCCCTTACCTGACGTGCGACCGCGACATCAGCGGCCACGACCGGCGAGCTTGCCTGTACTATGACATCAAGCGCTGCGCCGCGCCATGCATCGGCGCGGTGAACCAGGCCGAGTACCGCGCCACGATCGAGCAACTGTGCAACTTTTTAGAGGGCCGGGCCGAGAAGGTGGAAGCCCATCTGGACCAGCACATGCAAGAGGCGGCGGCTGCCTTGCAGTACGAGCGGGCCGCCTGGTACCGCGACCAGCTCAAGGCGCTGCGCTATCTCACCGAGCGCCAAAAGGTGATCGGCACCACGCTCCAAGACCAGGACGTGATCGCCTTCGCCAGCGAAGATGGCGATGCGTGCGTGCAGGTCTTTTTCGTCCGCCAGGGCAAGCTGATCGGGCGCGAGTACTTTGTGCTGGAAGGTGCCGAGGAAGAGGACCCGCGAGAAATCCTGGGCGGCTTTCTCAAGCAGTTTTACGAAGAAGCGGCCACTATCCCGCCCGAGGTGCTGCTGCAAACGGAAGTCGAAGAGGCGATCATCATCGAGCAGTGGCTGCGGCAGAAACGGGGTGGCTGCGTGGTGCTGGATGTGCCGCACGAGGGCATCTCGGCTGAGCTGGTCGGGATGGCGGCCGAGAATGCGGTCGAGATGTTGTCTTCTCTGCGCGCCCAATGGCAGGCCGACGAGCACAAGCACGAAGGGGCCCTGGCCGAGCTGGCCGAGGCCTTGGGCCTGGCTGCCCCACCGGCGCGTATCGAGTGCTTTGACATCAGCAACACCCAAGGCACGGCCATCGTCGGCTCGATGGTTGTGTTCGTCAAGGGCGTGGCGCGCAAGAGCGACTATCGCAGATTCAACGTCAAGACCGTCTCGGGCTCCCCGGACGATTTTGCCTCCATGCGTGAAGTGCTCACGCGCCGCTTCCAACGCTACCTGAGCGCGGCGGCCGGCGAGAAGGCCACCCACGCCCCCGGCCAAAAGCGCGACGCGAGCTTTGCGATGCTGCCTGACTTGCTGATCGTGGATGGCGGCAAGGGGCAACTGGGCGTGGCCGTCGAGGTGCTGCGCGGGCTGGACTTGCTGGACAAGGTGCCGGTGACCGGCCTGGCCAAGCAGCAGGAGGAGCTCTTTGTGCCCGGCCGGCCCTCTTCCATCTTGCTGCCGCGCCGCTCGCAGGGCTTGTTCCTCCTGCAGCGCGTCCGCGACGAGGCGCACCGTTTTGCCATCACCGCTCACCGCGCCCAGCGGGCCAAGACCGGCTTAGCCAGCCAACTGGACAGCATCCCCGGCGTGGGGCCGGCGCGCCGCAAGGCGCTGCTCAGGCGCTTTGGATCGGTGAGCGGCATCCGCGCCGCTTCCCTCGACGAGCTGGTCCGGCTCGTGCCGCGCCAGGTGGCCGAGGCCGTCAAGGCGCATTTGGGATGATGGGTTATTGGAATAGCCTAGCCATTCGGTCGGGATGGTCGGCGGGCAGCCTCATTCCGCGCCGGAAAGAACGCAGCCCCCACCACGGTTTAGTGGGGAGCTACCGTTTTAACACCACCAACGTTATATCATCATAGACTTTTTGCAGGCCGATAAATCGCAGCACATCTTCAACCACCGCCTGCTTGATCTGTTCAGCCGGCTTGTCCCACTGTCGACTGAGCACCTCGCACAATCGTTCAAGACCATACATCTGCTGG
>JAFGFO010000023.1 GCA_016931085.1 Thermoflexales bacterium | reverse complement strand
GCATATATCCCCCACAATAGCGTCATTTTGTGGCTCGGCGCCCCACTTACCTCCCCGAAAGCTTAGAGCTTTCGGGGAGGTTGCCCCACTTGGGCGATTTGCTACGAATGCCCAACAGTAGGGCTGCTGCAAAGTCCCTTGACAAATGAAGTTCGTAGCTGTAGGTTGGGTTGAGTCTTCGAAACCCAACAGTATTCCATCGTGGAGGATGTTGGGTTTCGCTGCGCTCAACCCAACCTACCGACTTTGCAACAGCCCTGGTGACAACAGCAGTTGCCTTGACAAGTCATTGTATTTGTGGTAACCTATTCATCAGTAATATCATTACTTGACCAAGGCGGTCATGATCCATTACGCAGGAGCCCTGGTATATGGCCAAATCGCGAACCGACCAAATGATTGAGCGCTTGCGTGAAATGCAAGCCAGCACACCCGATATTGAAGCTTCTGCGGTAGTAAGTGTAGATGGCCTGATTATGGCCTCTTCGCTGCCGGCCGGCGTCGAGGAAGATCGTGTGTCGGCAATGTCCGCAGCCATGCTATCCCTGGGCGAACGCATCGCCAGTGAGCTTGGCCGAGGCGTACTCGATCAAGTCTATATCAAGGGCGAGGCGGGCTACGTCGTTTTAATGTCGGTTGGAGAAGAAGCTGTGCTGACTGTCCTGGCAAGGGGCAAGGCCAAGCTTGGATTGCTGTTCCTCGACATGCGGCGCGCGGCTGAAGGACTCGGCAAGATCGTTTAGCATTATGGATCTCCCTGTAGGAGGTATAAGGTGTCAATTCCTCTAAGCGGCTACTACTACCCCAACAGAATGGGGCGCATCATCATCTTGGCCTTGGAAGAAATCATGGGCAAGAATGGCTTGAACGCAATCCTCAACATGGCCAAGCTGCCCAAGTTCATCGACAATTATCCCCCCGACGATCTTGAGAAAGGCTTTGATTTTGCCGAGCTATCGTCGTTGATGCGGGCCTTGGAGGATATGTACGGGCCGCGCGGCGGACGTGGTTTGGCCTTGCGCGCCGGCCGCGCAACGTTTGCGCGCGGTTTACAGGGTATGGGAGCGTTGTCTGGCGTAGGCGATATGGCCTTCAGGGTTTTGCCGCTAACGGCCAAGCTCAAGCTAGGCTTGCCGGGCATGGCGGGTGTCTTTAACCAGATCAGCGACCAAATCGTGCGGCTAGAAGAACAGCCGGACCATTATCTCTGGCACATCGATCGCTGCCCGCAGTGCTGGGGACGCAAAGTAGAAAAACCTTGCTGCTACATCGGCACGGGCTTGTTGCAAGAAGCCCTGCGCTGGGTCAGCGGCGGCAAGGAATTCCGCGTCGACGAAATCACCTGTATCGGCACGGGCGATGCAACGTGCACGTATACGATTTATAAGGAACCGATTGGCTAAGTAAAGGGGAACTTACTCTGCCCGCTCAGAACTTTCTGGGCGGTCTTTTGGTCTTGTCCCCCCCATGGCCTGGCCCGGAGGTAGCATGGCAGAGCAGATTCGCCTCCTTGTAGTTGAAGACGAGCGGGACACCGCCGACATGCTTGCTGCGTATTTTGAGGCGCAAGGCTTCGAAGTCATGGCAGCCGCATGGGGGCAAGACGCCGTCCAGATTGCCCGTGAAAAGCAGCCCGACCTGGTTTTGCTAGATATCCGCTTGCCAGACATTGATGGTTTCGAGGTCTGCCGCCAATTGCGCAGCCACCGGCGCACCGAATCGATCCCTATCATCTTCCTCACCGAAAAACGCGAGCGAATAGATAAACTGGCTGGCTTGGACCTCGGCGCAGTCGATTACATCACCAAGCCCTTCGACATTCAAGAACTGCGCCTGCGGGTGCGCAACGTCATGCGCCGCGCTTCCCTGGTCACGTTGACGGACCCGATCACCAACCTGCCCACCGAAGAGATTGTGGGCGAGCGTTTCACGGATCTGCTGCAAAAGCGCAGTTGGGCGGTTGTGTGTGTGGGAGTCCACGGCCTGGAACAATTCAGTGACGTGTATGGCTTTGTCGCTCGCGATGACGTGCTGCGGGCCTTGGCGCTCATGTTGAACAACACCACACGCGAGGTGAGCGATTCGTCCGAGACATTCGTGGGACAGTTGAGCAATTCAGTCTTTGTCATCATCGTCGAGCCGGCGCGCGGTGCGGAATTGCGCGATCTTTTATCCACCCGGCTCAAGCAAGCCGTCCAGTATTTCTACCCACTCAAGGACGAGCGCCGCGCCCTCGCACCGATCCGCCTGGCCTTGGGCTTGGTCAACGAGCAAAACGGACCCTACGCCGACAGCGACGCATTGAAAGAGGTCACGCTCAATGCGCTGCGTCCCGTCTGAGGCCTGACGCCGGCAGCACGCCCTCCACGCCTTGGAGGGCTTTATTCATGAAAATTGCGATAGTCGTTCCCACCTACAACGAAGCGGACAACTTGCCGCCCTTCATCGGTGAGTTATTGGCGCAGCCTTTAGAGGCGCTGCACGTTTTCGTCGTGGATGACGCCTCGCCCGACGGGACCGGGCAGGTAGCTGACCGCCTGGCCGCTCGAACCCCCGATCGCATCACGGTGATTCATCGCACAGGCAAACGCGGGTTGGGGCTAGCTTATCTGGAAGGCTTTCGCCGCGCGTTGGAGCACGGCGCCGATGCCATCGTCCAGATGGACGCTGACTTTTCACACGCGCCCATTTTCGTCCCGCGCCTGGTCGAGGGGACCCGCGAGTACGACGTGGTTGTCGGCTCGCGTTATGTGGCCAAGGGGCGCGTCGACGAAAACTGGGGGTGGGGGCGCTATCTGTTGTCGTGGTGGGCCAATGTGTACGCACGCTGGATCCTGGGACTGAGCACACACGATGCGACGGCTGGCTTCAAATGCTGGCGCGCCAGCGCCTTGCAGGCCCTTGACCTGAGCCGCGTGCGCTCCAACGGCTACGTATTCCAGGTCGAGATGACCTATCTCAGCGAGCGGCTGGGGCTGCGCATCCTGGAGCTGCCGATCTACTTTGAGGATCGGCGCATCGGCCAATCGAAGATGAGCGTTCCGATCAAGTTTGAAGCGGCCTGGCGCGTATGGCAAGTGCGCTGGCGGCACCGTCACATTCGTCCCCTGCCCCAGCGTCTGTCCTCCCCCCCACCAGGTTGACGCCCGTGCAGCGCAGATATTGCACCCTCGTCCTCATCCTGCTTGGCCTGCTGGCGCTGCCGTTGGGCTTGCTCTGGCCGCAGACGCTGGGTGGCAAAACGCTGCTGCCGGCCGACACGCTGTTCGAGTTCCAACCATGGAAAGCCAGCGCCGACGGGCAGCTTGGAACACATTCGCAAAACCATCTCCTCAAAGACCTGGTTTTAGAAAACTATGCCTGGAAGCGCTTTATCGTCGAATCCATCCAGCAGCGACAGCTGCCGCTGTGGAATCCTTACACCTTTGCCGGCGAGCCCTTCCTGGCCAACGGCCAGCACAGCGCCCTGTACCCTTTTAGCCTGCTTTTCTACGTGCTGCCGCTGGGGCAAGCTTATGGATGGTTTGCCGTGTCACAACTGTGGCTGGCTGGCGTGTGGATGTACCTGCTGTGCCGCGTGCTGGGCCAGCGCCGCGCCTCGGCCGTCATCGCCGCCGTCATTTACCAGCTCAGCGCCTTTTTCGTCGTGAGCCTGGTTTTTCCCATGGTCATCGCCGCCGCCGCCTGGCTGCCCTTTGTGTTGGCATCCGCCGAGCTGCTGATCAGCCGCCAAGCTTCGACCGGGGCAGCTCCCTGGGCCGCGGCGGGCGCGTTGGGCATTGGGATCATGATGCTGGCCGGGCACGCCGAGATGGTCTATCCCTACACCTTGTTCGTGCTCGGCACATTCGCCGGCTGGCGCTGGCTGACGGCCGGCCGGGCCAGGCCGCGGCAGCTTGTGTGGCTGGGCGTGATGGTTGGCCTGGGCTTGGGGCTGGGCGCGATCCAGTTCGTGCCCATGGTCGAGATGGCCCGCCTGAACTTTCGCGAGGGGGGGGCGTCATTGGCGGAGGTGTTGAGCTGGTCCTTCCCCGCCAGGCGGAGCCTGGCCTTTTTTATCCCCAACTTTTTCGGCAACGAGTCCCACCACTTTTACACCGACGTCTTTTCAGGCCAACTGGTGCCGGTGCTGTTCAACGCCGCCGGAGAAATCAGCTCGCGCTGCCCCTACTGTACCCAGTGGGGTCTCAAGCAGTCGGTGGAAGGCGGGGCGTATGTTGGGATATTGACACTGTTTTTAATAGTTGCGAGTTTCGGGTCTTGGGTTTCACGTTTCACGTTTCACGTTTCACGTTTCAAATCTCAAATCGCACCGCTCCGCGTCACGACTCACAACTCACAACTCTTCTTTGCCCTCCTGGCCCTGTTTTCGCTTGGCTGCATCTTTCCCACCCGCCTATACGCCGTGATCTATGCCTTGCCGGGACTCAGCCAACTTCATTCGCCGTTTCGTTGGGTGTTCCCGCTTACGTTGGCCAGTGCTGTGTTGGCCGGTTTTGGGGCCGACGTCCTGGCCGAAACGCGCCAGAGCTTGGGCGCTGCCGTTTCGCCCTACAAACAGGCTCGCTTTCTGACACGGGTCTTTTTCCTCGACTCGCGGCCCTCTTTCATCACCTTTACAGCCGGCCTCGCTTTTTGGGGAGGCGTCCTCGTTATCGCCGGGCTGCTGCTCAGCCGCTACGCCTTCCCGGCCCAGTCGTTGGCCTGGGCCGAGGGGGCCGTGCAGCAACTGGCGTTGGCCGACGAGGTTTTTGCCGACGGTCGGATGTTTTACTCGTACCAGTTCCCCTGGCTCCTGCTCTTTGGCCTGATGCTGCTGAGCGCCGGCATCGTGCTGCGCGTGAGCCGCTGCCCGATTTATCTGCCAAGCTACCTGGGGGGCCGCCCCGTGTGGGAGCTGCTGGCCGTGGCCGTCATCGCCCTGGATTTGTTCGCTTATGGCTATGGCTTCAACCCGGCCGTCGATCCGGCCCTGCTCGACTATACCCCGCCGGTGGTCGAGTTCCTCCAGCAAGACACCGGGCTGTGGCGATTCACCACCTACGATCCACGCAGCCTCAAGACCATGAACGCCAATACCGGCTGGTTCTACAACTTGCAAGACGTGCGCGGCTACGACTCGATGTTCCCCAAGCAGTACGCGCGTTACATGAGCGTGATCGACCAGCAAGACGAGCTGGCCTACAATCGCATCGCCCCGGTACGCCAACAGGCAGCGCTCGACAGCCCCCTGTTGGATTTGCTCAACGTCAAGTACGTGCTGAGCGAGCAAGAAATCCCCAACACCAAGTTCACCCAGGTCTACTCGGACAACGCCGTGCGCGTCTACCGCAACGAGGCGGTCGCCCCGCGTGCGTTTACGCTGCCACAAGCTTGCACCGTCGTCGCCGACGACCCACTCGATGCCCTGCGCAGCCACGATCCGCGCACCACCGTGATTATCGAAGCCCTATCGAGTTCCAAGTTGCCGGTGACAGGTTTCAACGCCGCGAGCTGGGACCCTGAAACCTGTAAGCTGGAACCTTCTTCCATTACCGTCTACCAGCCCAACGAGGTTTGGATCGACGTGGAGCTGGGCGAGCCGTCCTGGCTGGTGCTGGCCGATTCCTATTTCCCCGGCTGGGTCGCTTACGCCCGGCCATGGGGGGCGGGTGAAGAGGCAGAGCAGGCCCTGGACATCGTCCGCGCTGACGGCAACTTTCGCGCCGTGAGCCTGGCGCCGGGCGCGTGGACCGTGCGCTTCAGGTACAGCCCCAACTCGGTCAAGTTTGGCGCGTTTGGCTCGTTCATCGCCGCGATGGCGTTGGTTTTCGTGCTGGTGGTGTGGGCCTGGCGGCGATTTTACCACGAGGGCGAGGGAGATAGCCCGGCGCGGCGGGTGGCCAAAAACAGCCTGACGGCCATCCTCTTGACCTTGATGACGCGCGCGATCGACCTGGCGTTGGCGATGCTGATGGCCCGCGTGTTGGGGCCGGATGGCACGGGCAAATACTATTACGCCGTGTTCTTGTTCACCACCTTCGACATCTTTACCAGCTTTGGCCTGCACACACTGCTCACGCGCGAAGTCAGCAAGGACCGGCGGCAAACCGGCCGCTACCTGGCCAACACGACCGTCCTGCGCTTGATGCTGGGGGTGACGGGCGTGCCCGTGCTGGCCGCCTTTATCCTCATTCGCCAATCGCTGGCCAGCACACCGCTGGCCCCCGACACCATCTGGACGATCGGCCTGCTGTATGCGGGACTCGCGCCGCAGAGCCTGTCGACCGGCTTGAGCAGCTTGTTCTACGCTTACGAAAAGGCTGAAATACCGGCCGCTATCAGCGTGGTGACCGCGCTGAGCAGGGTCGGCATCAGCGTGCCGGTGCTGCTGGCGGGGGGAGGGATTGTCGGGTTGGCGGGGGCGTCAATCGCCGTCAATTTGATCACCCTGGTTGTGTTGGCCGTATTGGCGATGCGGATGGTGAAGACCCTCACTCCCGCCTTCGGCGTCTCCCGCCGCTCGCAAGTCGAACGCGGGGAGAGGGAGGAAGAGAAACTCGGTTTCTTTAGCGAGTTCGACCACCGCTTGCAGCGCTCGATGCTGCGCGAGTCTTTCCCGCTGATGCTCAATCACCTGCTGGCGACGCTGTTTTTCAAAATAGACGTGCTCTTGCTGGAGCCTATGAAAGGCGACACGGTGGTAGGCTGGTACAGCCAGGCTTACAAAGTGGTGGACATGCTCAACATCATCCCAGCCTACTTTACCATGGCACTGTTCCCGGTGCTTTCCCAGCAAGCGGGAGGCGACCAGGCGGCGGCCCGCCGCTCGTACCTGCTGGCGGTCAAGCTGTTGGTCATGCTGGCCTTGCCGTGCGCGGTGGCCTTTACGTTTCTGGCCGAGCTGGCCATCGGCATATTGGGCGGGGCGCGCTTTTTGCCGGACGGCGCGATCGCCTTGCAGTTGATGATCTGGAGCATCCCGATCGGTTGGATCAACAGCGTGACCAACTATATGATGATCGCGCTCGGCCTGCAGCGCAAGCTGACGGTGGCCTTTTGCATCGGATTGGCCTTCAACCTCGTGGCGAACCTGATCTTTATCCCGCTCTATTCGTACCGCGCGGCGGCGGTGGTGACCATCTTCTCTGAGATCGTAGAAGGCCTGGCCTTTTACGTCTACCTGCGCCAGGCAATCGGCCCGCTGCCGTGGCTGCGGCTGCTGTGGCGTCCGGCCGCCGCCGCCGGGCTGATGCTGGCCGTCACGGCCGCCTTGTGGCACGCCAACGCCGTGCTCGCCCTGGCAGCCGGCGGGACGATTTACGTGGTGGGGCTGCTGGGCTTGGGGGCGATTGGGGCAGAGGAGCGCGCCGTGCTGGCGCGGCTGTCCAGCAGGCGCGCTTGACCTTGCTCGATCGACTGGCTTGCGAGCCGCTCGGCATAGCGCACCAGGCGAACCCTCTGCCCTCGATTCCCGCACACGAGCGCGGACCAAGACACAACGACGCTCTTAACAGGAGTTTCCGATTCGCCATGTTTTCTTTAATATGGACACAGATCACACTCGGCGTGCAATTGCCCACGACGATTCAAGTCCCTCCTACACACCGCCAACCCGGTGAATGGGGGACGTGGGTTGGAATG
>JAFGFO010000022.1 GCA_016931085.1 Thermoflexales bacterium | reverse complement strand
TCGGGAAGGTAAGTGGGGCGCCAGGCCGCAAAATGACGCCATTGTGGGGGATGTATGCTCGCAATTGCCTTTCGCTTCGAATGCCCGGGCGCGTGTTTGACTTGGGCCTGGCTTTGCAGTATACTGTTTTCATACACTCGAGCTCAAGGAGGATTATGAAACCCCTGCGCAAGAACGTGGCGATTGCGATTGACGGCGGCGGGCTGCGCGGCGTGATCACGACGCGCGCCATGGCCGTGGTTGAGCGGGCCGGCATACCGTGGGAAGGCGGCCTGGCCCACAAGTGGGGCGACGTGGCCCGCCTGATCGCCGGCACGTCCACCGGCAGCGTCATCTCGGCCGCCATCGGCCTGGGCCTGAGCGCGGCCGAGGTTCACCAGCTCTACTGCGTGATGGCGGCCACGATCTTTAAAAAGTCCATCAGCTCGACGCTGTGGCCCATTTTCCCTTATCGCTACCCTAACCGCCCCCTCATCCAGGTGCTCCAAGCCTATCTCAAGGACAAGAAAATGGCCGAGCTGTGGCAGCCCGGCCGGCATATGGACGTCGTTCTGCCCGTGCGCGACCTGGTGCAAAGCAAGACGCACTTTATCAAGTCGTGGAAGAGCGCCTACCAGGACTGGCCAGTGTGGAAAGCGGTGGTCGCCAGTTGCTCGGTGCCCACTTTTTTCCCGGTCGTGGAAGGCAGCTACGTCGACGGCGGGGTCGGTTCGTACGCCAACCCGTGTTACGTGGCCGCCTACGAGGCCAGGCAGTGTTTGAAATGGAAGGCCAAGGAGACCACGCTCATCAGCCTGGGCACCGGGCGCGGCCCATCCGGCCTCAAGCCCTACGAGGCTGACACATACTTGCCCATCCAATGGCTGTCGCCGTTGATCACCACCTTCATGGAGGATGCCAACGAGCAGCAGGTGCGCGTCGTGAAAGAGCTTTTCCACGGCCTCGACTTCCGCCGCTTCCAGGTGGACATCCCCAACTTTCCCCTCGACGACCCAAGCTGCGTGGGCGAGCTGACCCGCATCGGCGACGAGCTGGGGCGCAAGATCCTCGACGACGAGGTGGACACGCAGGCGATCCAGCCGCCCCAACGCCCGCCCAGGTTCAGAGAGAGGTGCCTATGACCCGCCGCTTGGCTTTCATAACAGCTTTTGTGCTATGGACCACACTCGTCGTTGGCTGTAGGGGGCCACAGGCCCAGCCGGTGCCTACGCCCACTCCGACTCAACTATCCGCTGCGCCGGCAGCCGGTCCCGTGTCTGAGCTCAGGCCAGAGCTCGAAAGACACTTTCCGAAGGCCAAAGGCGCTTTCGTGTTGTATGACCTCAACGACAAGCGCTACAGCCGTTATAATCCCGAACGATGCGCGACAAGCTTCCTCCCCGCCTCCACCTTCAAGATCATGAATTCGTTGGCCGGTCTAGAGGCGGGTGTCATTCCAGACGAGAACCACGTCATCCCATGGGACGGCACACGCTACGCCATTGAGGCCTGGAACCGGGATCATACTCTGAAAACGGCCATCCAGAATTCGGTGGTCTGGTACTACCAGGAGTTGGCCAGGCAAGTGGGCAAGGAGAAAATGCAGGCTTACCTGGAGGAGGCCGGCTATGGGAACAAAGACGTCTCTGGCCAAATTGACACTTTTTGGCTGGAGGGGGGGGTGAGGATCTCGGCCGACGAACAGGTCGAGTTTTTGAAGCGGCTCTACCAGGGCGAGCTGCCCTTTTCCACGCGATCGGTGGCTGTCGTCAAAGACATCCTGGTATTGGAAGAGGGCGATGCTTACCGCTTCAGCGGCAAGACCGGGTCGGCGCAACGCGTCCAACCTCACACGGGCTGGTTCGTGGGCTACCTGGAGCGCGAGGGGAATGTCTACTTCTTCGCCACCAACTTTGAAAGCACAGATCCAAACGGGCTTGCGAACGGTGAAACGGCCAAAAAGATCACCCGGAGCATCCTGCGGGACATGGGATTACTTCCATAGGGTACACGCCTAGTCACGACCTTGGCCGCATGCTAACTGTTTTCTCGAACCTATTCTAGCCATGGCGACGTTCCTTCTCAAGACCAAACTGTATAGTCCCCCCGTCCGGCCGGAGGGGGTGGCGCGCCCACGCCTGGTCCGGCGCTTGGACGAGGGGCTGCGCCTGGGCCGCAAGCTCAGCCTCCTCTCGGCCCCAGCCGGCTTTGGCAAGACGATGCTGCTGAGCGAGTGGGTATACTCGGGAGTAAGTAGTAGGGAGTATGGAGTAAGGGAAGAATACGAGCCCGCGGAGACCCCCCCCCCTACTTCATACTCCTTACTCCCTACTTCCCGCTTCGCCTGGCTCTCGTTGGACGAGGGCGACAACGACCCGGCCCGCTTCCTGGCTTACCTGGTGACTGCCCTTCAGACGATCGACGAAAGCCTCGGCCAGGGCGTGTTGGACGCGCTCCGATCGCCGCGACCTCCCGCGCCGGTCGGGCTGCTGCCGGCCTTGATCAACCAGCTCGATGCCCTGCCGCCCGGCCTTTCCCCAGTCTTGATCCTCGACGACTATCATCTCATCACCGCCCAAGCGATTCACGAGATCGTGGCGTTCCTACTCGACCACCTGCCGCCTCCCCGGCAAGGTTTGCACCTGGCCATCTCCACCCGGGCCGATCCCCCGCTGCCCGTCGCGCGGCTGCGGGGGCGCGGGCAACTGACCGAGTTACGCCAGGCCGAGCTGCGCTTCACACCCGGCGAGGCCGCCGGGTTCTTGAGCCAGACCATGGGGTTGGCGCTCTCGGTTCAAGATGCCGATACGTTGGCGGCCTGCACCGAAGGCTGGATCGCCGGCCTGCAGATGGCCGCGCTTGCCGTGCAAGGGCGGCTCTCTGCGCGGGAGGGGCAGGATATTTCCGCTTTCATCGCCTCTTTCAGCGGCAGCCACGAACACATCGTGGACTATCTCAGCGGCGAGGTGCTCGACCGGCAGCCTGAGGACCTGAGGGCCTTTTTGCTGCAAACGTCCATCTTGGACCGTCTCACCGGCTCGCTGTGTGAGGCCGTCTGCCTCGGTAAGGCCGAATCTGCCGCCGGGGTTGGGCAGCAGACACTCGAACAGCTCAAGGAAGCTAATCTCTTCATCGTATCCCTGGATGACGAGCGCTGTTGGTACCGCTACCACCGCCTCTTTGCCGACCTGCTGCGCCAGCGGTTACAGCGGACCTGGCCGGAGAGCCTGCCCGAGCTGCACCGCCGGGCGAGCCGGTGGCACGAGCAGCACGCAGCATCTCTTGGAGAAAGCCGGCACATGGCCCTGGCGATAGAGCACGCCTTGTCCGCGGGAGATTTCGATCGAGCGGCTGACCTGGCTGAAGGGGCGGCCGAGGCGACCTTGATGCGCAGCGAGGTGGCCACTTTCCTGGGCTGGGTAGAGGCCCTGCCTGGCGAGCAGGTGCGAAGCCGCCCCCGACTGGATGTCTTGCACGCCGGGGCACTGCTGTTGAGCGGTCACGCGCCGGACAGTGTCGAGGCGCGCTTGCAGGCCGCGGCTCAAGGCCCTGCTGCCAGCGAGGCAGCCGTATTCCGCGCTTTGCTGGCCATCTGCCAGGGCAACGCACAGCTCGGCGCCGGACTGGCCCGGCAGGCGCTCGAGCTTGTGCCTCCAGAACGCTTGTTTTTGCAAGGCCTGGCCGCCGACAGCCTGGGGATGGCCTACGTATTGAGCGGCGATACGGAGGCGGCCTTCCAGGCTTTCGAGCAAGCGGCCCAGATAGGCCAAAAAGCCGGGAATGTCACGAGCGCCACGGCAGCGATGTGCAACCTGGCCGGGTTGTGCATGGTTAAGGGGCAACTGTACAGGGCCGAGTCGGTCTACCGACGCGCGTTGGAGTTGGCAACTGGCCCAGCCGGGCAGCTCTGGCCTATCGCAGGCCGGGCACTGATGGGCCTGGGTGAGCTGGCGCGAGAGTGGAACGATCTCGAGGCCGCCACGCGCTTGCTCAGCCAGGCTATCGAGCTAAGCGGGCAAGTGGGTGAAATGGGGAGCCTGGTTTGCTACCTGACCCTGGCGCGCGTCAAGCAGGCACAAGGTGACATGGACGGCGCTGACGAGGCGCTCCAAAAAGCCCGGCAGTTGGCGGCCAGGTCCACCGTTACCGATATGGACGACGCCCTCGTGGCCGTGAGCCAGGCACGGCTGTGGATCGCGCAAGGCAAGGCCGAGCTGGCTCTAGGCTGGGTCGAGGAACGGGGCTTAGCCAGCGGCAGCGCTTTGCCGGCCCACGAATTGCGCGAGGCCGAGCTTGTGACTTTGGCCCGTGTGTACGTGGCCCTCGGGCAGCCCGAGCGGGCACTGGGGGTGCTCGAGCCGCTGCTGCAAAGCGCCCAGAAGCGGGCCCGAGTGAAAAGGGTGATCGAAATCCTGGCTCTCCAGGCCTTGGCCTTGTCGCAGAGCTCCGCCCCCGATCTGGCCATGGACGCGCTCGAGCGGGCGTTGGCCCTGGCCGAGCCGCAAGGCTACGTGCGCACCTTTGTGGACGAAGGTCCCTCGATGGCTCGCTTGCTGTACCAGGCTGCCGGGCGTGGCGCGCCCGAGTACACCGGCCGGCTCCTGGCAGCCTTTGGGCAGCCATCGGGCGAGCAGCCAGGCCTTGCAGCGAAGCAGCGCGGATTGGTTGAGCCGCTGAGCGAGCGCGAGCTAGATGTGCTTCGGCTCATCGCCGAGGGCCTGTCGAATCGCGACATCGCCGCCAGGCTCGTCATCTCGCTCAGCACGGTCAAGGGACACACCAGCCAGATTTACGGCAAGCTGGCCGTCCACAACCGGACCCAGGCGCTGGCAAAAGCGAGAGGATTGGGAATTCTGCCCGGGCGCTAGTCCGAAAAGAGCTTCCACTAGGAGCTTGTCGGAGAGACACCCGTAGGGCAGGTTCCCACGCGAAGCGTGCCACAAGCGCGGCGGCTATCCGCAGGACGCCTTTGGCGTAGAAAGCCGCCCTACAAAACGCTCTCTCCGACAGCCTGCTAGACCCTAAAGGTCTTGCCCCCTGCACTCCGTTTGGGGGTGCTGCGCAAAGACCTTTAGGGTCTCCACAAAACCGTACCCCAACCGTACTTTTGGCTCTGTACAACCGTACTCCTTCTCGGTTATACTATACCCAACATAGGAGATCACTCGATGAAGACTGTCGACTTGCCCGTAAGGTATCAAATCAAGCTGCGAGGGCGGCTTGGCGAGAGCTGGTCGGACTGCTTCCACGGCATGACAATCACACGGGAGCGCGAGACGACGACGCTGACGGGTGATGTCGCCGACCAGGCTGCCCTGCGCGGCATCATGGGATGGATTTGGGACTTGAATTTGACGGTGGTCTCCGTCAGCCTGATCGAACAGGAACAAGGAGAAAGACGAAATGAGTGACACAGTGCGCTCGTTCCAAGAATTGGCGATAGAGCAACACGCCCTGGCCGGCGGCAAAGGCAAGTCGCTGGCGCGGCTCTTCCAGGCGGGCTACCCGGTGCCGGATGGCTTTGTCGTCCTGCCCGCCGCCTTTGACGGTGAGGGGCTGAAGGCGGAAGCCTGGGCCCAGGTCCAGGTTCACCTGACCGGCTTGCGCGCAGCGAGTGGCGGGGCGTTTGCCGTGCGCTCGTCCGCGTTGAGTGAAGATTCGGCCCAAGCCTCGTTTGCCGGCGAGTTTGAGACCGTGCTCAACGTGCGCACCGACGAGGAGATCTACCAGGCCATCCAGGCCGTATATCGCTCCAGGCAGAACGAGCGCGTGCAGGCTTATAGCCAGGTCAAAGGCATCAGCGGCGCGCACGAAATCGCCGTCATCGTCCAACAACTCGTGTGCGCGGACAGCTCCGGCGTGCTGTTCACCGCCAACCCAGTCACCGGAAGCCGCGACCAGGCCATCATCAACGCGGCCTGGGGCATGGGCGAGGCCATTGTGAGCGGGCTGGTAACGCCGGACACCCTCTGCGTGGATAAAACGAGCGGGCGCGTCATCGAGCGCGAAACGGCCGACAAGCTGGTCGCAACGGTGCTGGGGGGAAGCGGCACGCAAGAGCAGCCCGTCCCCGAGGCCTTGCGCCGCGCCCCCGTGCTCTCCGATGCGCAAGCCGCCGAGCTGGTGCGTTTGGGCGCGCGGATCGAGACGTTGTACGGCATGCCTATGGACATCGAGTGGACGCTGGCTGAGGGGGAGTTTGCCATCGTCCAGGCTCGGCCGATCACGGCCCTGCCCACCCCCGAACCGCCGGTCCCAAGCGAGTGGAAGCTGCCTGAAGGCGTCTACTCTGCCATGCGCAACAACATCGTCGAATTGATGGCCCAACCGCTGACGCCGCTGTTCGGCAGTCTGGGCCGGACGGCGATCAACACCAGCTTGGGCCGGCTGCTGGCCGCGTTTTTCGGCAGGCCGGGCATGATGCCGGAGGAGATCATCATCACCGTCAACGAATACGCCTACTACAATGGCTCGCTCAAGGCTGGGTCGATCGCGCGGATCTTGTGGGACAGCGTTGGGATCGCCAGGCGCATGGCCTCGGGTGCGGTCGAGCGCTGGAGCGGCACAGGCCGGCCGCGCTACGTAGCCACTGTGGAGCGTTGGCAGGCCCAGCCATGGCGCGATCTCCCGGCGGCCGGGCTCGTGAACGCGGCGCGCGAGCTGATGGAAGCGGCGATCGATGCTTACGGGGCGTTGTTGTCCGGCGTCATCCCGGCCGCCTGGATCAGCGAGGCCTTGTTCACGAGCGTTTACGATCGGCTGATCAAACGGCGCGGCGATCCGCCCGCGCCTAGCTATTTGCTGGGATTCGACAGCGTCCCCATCCGGGCGGAAAAGTCGCTGTACGATTTGGCCGGGTGGGTCCGCGGCCGCGCCGCGCCAGCCCTGGCAGCCTATCTGAAGGACACACCGGCCCCTCGACTCGCCACCCAACTCTTGGACGATCAGACGCCGCCGGGCGTGGATGCGGACGATTGGGGCGAGTTCCGGGGCCGCTTCCAGGCGCACTTGCAGTCTTACGGTCACACCATCTACGATCTCGACTTTGCCAACCCCGTGCCTGCCGACGATCCTGCGCCGCTGCTGGACATGTGCAAGCTGTTCGTCAGTGGCCAGGGGGTCAATCCGCACGCACGCCAGCGGGCCACCGCCGAGCGGCGCGAGCAGGCGGCGCAGGCGACACTGGACAGATTGAAAGGGCTGCGTCTGCGGCTTTTTCGCAAATTCCTCGCACCGGCGCAGCGCTATGCGCCTCTGCGCGAAGACGGGCTGGCCGATGTCGGCCTGGGCTATCCCTTGCTGCGGCAGATGCTGGGCGAGCTGGGCCGCCGTTTCACCGCCGGCGGAATGATCGAGACGCCCGGCGACATCTTTTGGTTGAAGCAGGACGAGGTGGAGCAGACCGCGGCCAGGCTGGACAGTGGTGAGGCGTTGGACGGCCTGTCTGGGATTGTCTCACAACGCAAAGCGGCCTGGCGCGCCGCCAGGCGCGTCTCGCCGCCGGTGATGCTGCCCCAAATGAAATTCCTGGGTATAGACCTGGGCGCCCTCAAGGCCAGGCGAAAGCGGCAGCGCGGAAACAGCCTCAGGGGCGTGGCCACCAGCCCGGGCTGCGTGACTGCCCCGGCTCGTGTCTTGACTGGGCCGGAGGATTTTGGCCAGATGAAGCCCGGCGAAGTGTTGGTGGCCTCGATCACCACACCGGCCTGGACCCCCCTCTTTGCCATGGCCTCGGCTGTCGTCACCGACGTGGGCGGGCCGCTGAGTCACGGCTCCATCGTGGCGCGCGAGTATGGCATCCCGGCGGTGCTGGGCACAGGTGTGGCGACCACGCGCATCCACAGCGGTCAAATCATCACCGTGGACGGCAGCGCCGGCGTGGTCAGCTTGTCAGAGGCGGTCAAGCTTCCTTTTCCGCGCGCCGCTTGATGCCCAGCAACATCTTGCGCTCCATGACAAAGCTGATGGGTTCCGTGACGCGCCACACCGCAGCCAGCTCGGGGCTGTACGCCAACCTTTGGCGCGTGAAAAGACGTGTCGCGCCATCGCCCGAGGGTTCGAGAAAGAACTGCCAGGTGGCGAGGGAATAGCCCTTGGGCTTTTCTTCCACGTAAGCCACGGCTTGCTCCGTTTTGGGATCGGCGCCGACCAGGACAAGCGAGCGCTTTGGCTCAACAGCCACCACGCAGAAGCAGGGATAGCCTTTGGGGCCTAAGCGGATGAGCTCGCCCACCCTCAAGTCTTGAAGCTCGGGGACGATGCGGTTCACGGTATGGATATCGCAGCCGGCCAGGTTTTCGAGGCCATCGAAACTGTACATTCCACCGCGGCCCTGGCCGATCTGCACCAGCCACTGCCACACGCGCTCGGCCGGCGCGTGGACGACGAGCGCCCGCGTATAACTCATGTGCGGCGAAGGCGCCAGCTCGTCGCCCGGCAAAGAGCGCCGTGTTTCTTCGCCGCTCACGCCCCAGCGATTATACCAGGAGCGAAGCAGGGGCGACAAAATCAAGGCGCCGGCTACCTGGGCTGCCCCCAGCAAGGATTCTCCTACACGCGCCAGGCGAGATTGACTAGACATCGCTTTTCCTTTCTGTAACGTGCCGTGGCTAGCAGGCTGTCGGAGAGAGCGTTTTGTAGGGCGGCTTTCTACGCCAAAGGCGTCCTGCGGATAGCCGCCGTGGCTGTGGCACGCTTCGCGTGGAAACCTGCCCTACGGGCGTCTCTCCGACAAGCTCCTAGAGCCAGGTCTTGATCAGCTCGAACAGCGTCTCTTCCTTATAGTCCCGGAACTCGCCAGCGTCGAAGAACACGCCGCTGCACACGGGGCAGCTTTCGTACCAGATGTGCGGCTGCCTCACGTCCGCCAGGCGTGTCATGCGCGTCTGGCAGACAGGACAATCCACTTTCTCGAGCGCATCGAGTGCTGCCTGCCGGTCGGGGCTGCCAACGTCCAGCGCTTCCGCCCCCGGCAGGCCTTTCAGGCGCTTGTGCTCCAGCAAATCGAACCAGATCCCGCCGCAGCGCGTGCAGCGGTCGACCTCGACAGACTGGTAACTCACCTTTTCCATTTCGACTTTGCATTTTGGGCAATTCATCTCAGCCTCCTCGTGATCCTCCCCCAGCAGGGGGAATATGTCCAGCGCGCCTATTTTACCACATTCCCGCATTTGCACATTGGGCAACTTTGGGGTAAGATTAGGTTGGAGGGAAGCACACATGGCCATCCACGACGAGCCAGACTCGACACTCTTCAGATGGGACTTGTTGGAGCGGGCGCAGCGGATTTCGCTCAGCCTGACCATGCTGGTGTCGGCTGTCATCGCCATCCTGGTGATCTACACCATCAGCCTGCCCCCCTCCTCAGCGGCGGGAAGTGCACCGCACGCCTGGGTGCGCCTGCCGGCCTTCCTGGCGCCACCCACACCCACACCGCTGCCCACGGCTGTCCCCACCCCAACGCCCACGCCCCTGCGCATCGGCATCGTGTCCGGCCATCGCGGCTACGATTCCGGCGCGATCTGCGCAGACGGGCTGACCGAGGCCGAGGTCAACTTTGACATCGCCCAGCGCGTGGCCGCAGCGCTTCGCATGCGCGGTTACATCGTCGACATTCTCGAAGAGTACGACTCCCGCCTGACCGACTACCGGGCGCTGCTGCTGTTATCCATCCACGCCGACTCGTGCGAGTTCATCAACGAAGAAGCCACTGGCTTCAAAGTGGCCCGCGTGTTGAACAGCCACGTGCCCGAGGCGGAAGACAGATTGGTGAAATGCTTATCCGCGCATTACGCGGCGCGCACCGGGCTGCCCTTCCACGCCAACAGCATCACGCCCGACATGACCTCTTACCACGGCTTTTACGAAATAGCGCCCGAGACGCCGGCTGCCATCATCGAGACAGGCTTTCTCTACCTCGACCGGCCCCTGTTGACCCAGCACCCTGAGCTGGTAAGCGGGGGGATCGTCGATGGGATCGTCTGCTTCCTCACCGGCGGCCCGTGAGCGGCCTGGCCCCAACATCGAACTGAAAGGAGACCCGCATGAGCGAGAACTTGCTCAAAAACCCCAGTTTTGAAGGGGACACACACCACCAGACCTTTGCCGAGCTCAACGTGCCCGATGGTTGGACGGCCTTTTGGTACGAGGGGCCGGCCACGCACGACAATGCCAACAAGGTGGGCTACTGCCGGCCAGAGATGAGGGTGATCCCCGACGAGCCGCCCTTCAAGAGTCCCAATCGCGTTCACTCAGAGGGCGAGCGCCCCAGCCCGAAAAATGCCTTGATGTACTTTGCCTTTGGCAAGGTCATGGACGCCGGCGTCTACCAAAGCGTCAGCGTCCAGCCCGGCGCACAGCTACGCGCCACGGCCTGGGCGCACGGCTGGAGCAACGATGGCTTCAACGACCAGAATCTCCACCGCGACGACCCGCGCTGGAGCGAAGGCCAGGAGGTAGGCAGCAACGCGTTCTGGGCCGAGGCGGGCACGATCGGCGACGACGCCGCTCGCAATATGCGTTTTTGGATCGGGATCGATCCCACCGGCGGCGCCGACGCGCGAGCCGGCACGGTGGTGTGGGGCAAGGCGGTCCACATCTACAACACCCACGCCCAGTTGCCCGTGCTGGAAGTGATCGCCCAGGCCTCACAAGTGACGCTCTTTTTGCGCTGCGACGCGCTGTGGCCCTACAAGCACAACGACGCCTATTGGGACGACGCGGAATTGACCATCGTGTCCCGCGTGCCGGCCCAACTGTCGCTGCAAGCCGCCCCCGTCGTCGGGGCAGCCCGGGTCGGCTCGGCCATCATGATCGAAGGCGGCAGCAGCGTACCGCTCGCCGAGTTCAAGCTCGACGTCAGCGGGGCGGCAGCGGCCCCCCAGGTGTTCGAACTAGAGGGCGGCACGGCGGGCGAAGGGCTGGCCTGGCGCTGGCTGCTGGTGCCTGACCAGGCCGGTGCGTACACCATCAAGCTATCCGCCCCCGGCGCCGAGCCGGTCACGGCCAGATTGCAGGTCGCGCCATGAAATGTAAAACGTAAGTAACTCAGGTCACAGGGATACACGGAGCAAACACAGAGTTTCACAGAGAAGATTTAGCCTTTTTAAAGTCTCTGTGCATCTCTGTGCGGCCTCTGTGAGGCTCTGTGTCCTTCGGAAAAAACGTACCAGGCTGAGCAGTTACAAACGTAAAGCGTAAAACGTAATCTGTAAATGCGTCTGGCGTTTTGTATCATGCGACAACATCACTAACCAGACACACGTTCAGGAGGTAACATGCCCACCAAGCTAGGAGCACACGTTATCCGGATGAGCGGTGCGACCCTGCCGTTCATCACCGCAGGTCCCGCCGTCGTCAAATTCATCGGGGATTGGGCGGCCGCCAGCGACGCGCCAGCGGGGACGCTCGCCATCGGCCGCAAAGTAAGCGACGACGACGCCCAGAGCCAGCGTTCGCGTGGTCTAAGCCCGGCCGAGGCGGCGAACGAATTCGTCTACAAGTGGAAACAGCTCGAGCTGTACGAGCAAAATCCCGACATTTTCTTCTGGGAAGGGCACAACGAGTCAGTGTGGGGTGACCTGGAAGGGATCAGTTGGTACGCGCAGATGGAAATCGAGCGCATGAAACTCATGGACGCATTGGGCCTCAAGTGCGTCATCGGCAACTTTGCCTCCGGTTCCCCCCCTCTGCACCTGTGGCCCGGCTTTGTGCCGGCCTGCCAATACGCTGTGGAGCACAATCATTTCCTTGGCCTGCACGAGTACAGCACGCCGTTCATGTGGTGGATGACGGGCAAGTACCAGCTCGACCGGAGCGAGGACGCCCGCACTTCAGACGGGCGCTTGACCGGTTGGACCACGCTGCGCTACCGGCAAATATACGATCAATTTCTGAAACCGGCCGGCCTGGGCAGCCTGCCCCTGGTCATCACCGAATGTGGCCTCGATCCGCTCGTCAATCCCATCCCGGACGGCTGGCCGCACGGCACGTACCAACACCTGGGAGGCTGGTGGAGCAAGGGGCCAAGCGTATGGGGCTACCCTTTGCCAGACGATTTTGTGCCTGACGGCGGCTGGCACATCGATAACCGGGATCTCTTTTACCTGGAACAACTTCAGTGGTATGACTATCATCTGCTCCAGGACTCGTACGTCATCGGCATGACGCTTTTTACTTTTGGCAGCTATGGCGCTCCCTGGGACGCTTTCGACGTCACCTTGACGGAAGCGGCCAACCTGCTGACGGAATACGTTAAAACGCACAAATAGGGGTAGCACCGGTTATGTCAAAACGTCTCGTCATGTACTGCCGTGATTCCTTTTGCCCCGACCAGGCGCGGACGCGCCAGTTGTTAGGCCAGTGGGGCGTGCCCTACGAAGAAGTCAATACCACGCGCGACCGCCAGGCCGCCGAGCGCGTGCGGGCCTGGAACGGGCACCTGGGCATGCCCACGCTGGTCATCGCCGAGGAAGGCAGCCTGGAGCCGGTCGCACCGCCCACGCCGCTCGCCGCCGGGCAACGCACGCGTGACCTGAACCGCGGCACGCTCACCAGCGAACCCAGTGAAAGCGGCCTGCGCGCGTTCCTGGGCCAAAACGGCCTGTTGGCTGACTCATGAACGAATACAAACAAATCCACTACCAGGCCGCCGGCGGCGTGGTCGTCCACGAAGGCAAAATCCTGGTGTTGGAACGAGGCAGCCGGGGCGAGATCCGCCTGCCCAAAGGGCACGTCGAGCCGGGCGAGGACCCGCGCGACGCCGCCAAGCGTGAAACGGGCGAAGAAAGCGGCTATACCGGCCTGGAAATCGTCGCCGACCTGGGCGCCCAGCAGCACTCGTTTTTCAACCCGTACCGGGAGGCGCTCGTCACACGCGACAACCATTTTTACCTGATGCGGCTGACCGGCCCGCAGCTCCTGCCGCCTGAGGAACAATTCGTGCCCAAGTGGCTGGCGCCCGAACAAGCCCTGGCGAGCTTGAGCTTTGAAGAAGAACGCGAATTCGTCCGGCGGGCGTTGCGCGCCCTGGAACCTGAGACCTGAAACCCTTCATGTCCGACTCGATCTTGCTCAACCTGCTCCAACAGAGCCTGCCGTCGCAGGCCGTGCTCAAGACACACACCGGCGACCGCTCCCTGGCCGATACCACGCGCTATCCGTTCCTGGCCATCGTTGGCCAGGCAGAGATGAAGACCGCGCTCATCCTGTCCCTGGTCAACCCGGCCATTGGCGGGGTCTTGTTGAGCGGGCCACGCGGCACGGCCAAGACCACCGCCGTGCGCGGCCTGGCGGACCTGCTGCCGCAGGTCCAGCGCAGCACATGCCCCAACGGCTGCGAGCCGCAGGCCGCCTTGGCCGGAGATATCGACGCCATCTGCACAGAGTGCGTGGCCAAATTGGAACAGGGGCAGCCCATCACCGCGCCAGACCGTATGCGGCTGGTCGAGCTACCTCTCAACGCGCGCCTGGAAGACGTGGTGGGGGGCGTCGCCGAATACACGTCTGGCACGAAAAAACAAGGCGAGTTACAACGAGGCATTTTGGCCAGCACCGATCAAAATGTCCTGTACGTGGACGAGGTCAATCTGCTCGACAGCACGGTGGCCAACGCCATCCTGGACGCCGCCGCGCAAGGTGTGTACACCGTGCGGCGGGGAGCGCTGTCAGCCACCTACCGCGCCCGCCTGATGTTGATCGGTTCCATGAACCCAGAAGAGGGGGCGCTGCGCCCTCAGTTACAAGAGCGCTTTGGATTACGCGTGGTCGTCCGCGGCCTGAGTTCTCCCCAGGAGCGCCTGGAACTTTACCGGCGCGTGCAAAGCTACCGGACCAACCCGCACACGGTGCGCGCCGCGTGGGCCGACGAGACGCTGCAAGCCGCGGCTGAAATCGCCCGGGCGCGCGAGCTGCTGCCGCAAGTAAGGCTGGGAACGGAGGTCGAGGAAAGCGGCCTGCGCTGGATCCAGTCTATGCAGATCGAATCCAACCGGGCCGAGATCGCGTTGTTCGAGGCTGCGCGCGCCCACGCCGCAGCGGATGCTCGCCCCCAGGTCACGTTGGACGATTTGCGGGCCGTGGCGCCGCTCGCGCTGCGCCAGAGGCGCAGCGCCTTCATGGCCGAATACTTTGCCCACCAGGCCGAGGAAGACCAGCTCATCACGCGCGTGATTGATGAGAAGAATTAGGACACAGATGAGCACTAACGCTAAGAATGTAAGACTGGCCTGGCCTGACGTGCTGGTGTGGCTTGGGTTAGGCGGGATGATCGCCGGCGTCTGGGGCCCCTGGGTGGCGCACGCCAACGCCGGTATGGCGTTCAACGCGATCGACCTGGTCGAGTTCGTCAAGTTCATGACGCGCGCCAGGCTCACCTTTATCGTGCGAGAGTTGTTTTACCTGCCCATGCTGGCGGGAGCGGTCGGAACGGTTATCAAGTTTCAAGTTTCAAGTTTCAAGTTTCGAGTTTTGCTCGCCGTAGTGGCCAGCCTGCTGGCGTTGGTGCCGCTGCCGCCCTACCCCAACCTGCTTCACGCTTATCGCTCGCCTGAAGACGGCCTGTCTTTCTGGTTGAGCCTGGGCACGCTTGGCCTGATTGCGGCAGCCGCCAGCCTGGGAGGCCGGCTGCCGCGCTGGGTGACAGCCGGCGTGCTGCTTGGGCTGGCTTGCAGCGTGCTGCCGGCCGCCTGGCAGTTCGTTTGCCTGGCCCCACCCCTGTCCACCTTGTACGGTGCGCCGGTGCAAGCCGGCTGGGGCCTGGCCCTCACGGGGCTGGGCAGCCTGTCGCTGGCCATGGGGGCGATACGCTCAATGGTGAAAGCACGTTGAAAAAAGTCTGGCCGTTCGCTTTTCAGTTTTTATATTTCGCCGGCATGGCCTCTGTCATGCCCTTCATCATCCTCTATTTTCAAAGCCTGGGATTCAGCGGCGCGCAAATCGGTTTGCTGAACGGCGCCACGCCCATCACCTTGCTCAGCGCGCCGCTGTGGACAGGCCTGGCCGACACGACACGGCGGCACCGGCTTCTGATGAGTCTTGCCATTTTGGGCGTAGTGACGACGCTGGCCCTGTTTCCCTCGTTCCATTCATTCGCGTCTATTTTCCTGATCGCCATTTTGCTCAACACCTTCTTCGCACCCGTTTCGTCCTTTGCCGACAACGCCACGATGGTCATGTTAGCCGGTGAAAAAGAGCTGTACGGGCGGCTTCGCCTGGGTGGGACAATCGGTTATGGCCTGGCCGCCTCTATCGCCGGAGCGCTCGTCCAACGTTACGGCCTAAAATTTGCCTTTTGGGCAGCCGCCAGCATCTATCTGATGGGACTCGTCGTCAGCCAGAAATTAACCCACGGCGAATCGAAAACAGGCGAGCCAGCCGGGAAGCGTATAGGGGCGTTGATGGCCAATCCGCGCTGGCGGCTGTTCATGGCCGCGGCATTCGCGGCCGGGTTGGCGCTCGCCGCGCACAACACTTACTTTTTCCTGTACTTGAAAGACCTGGGCGCAAACGAATCGACGATGGGCCTGGCGCTCACGATTGGGACACTCAGCGAGATTCCCGTGTTCTTCTTCGGCAACCGGCTTCTGGGGCGCTTCAAGCCTTACGGGCTATTCGTGGTGGCGATGGTCTTTACCAGCCTACGCTTGTTGTTGTTTGCCGCGTGTGCTAATGCCAATCTGGTCCTGGTCATCCAATTCCTCAACGGCCTGACCTTCCCTGCCATGTGGGTCGCCGGCGTCGCCTACGCGAATGAAAATGCCCCGCCTGGCATGAGCGCCACTGCGCAGGGGCTGTTTAACGCGATGGTAGCAGGGTTTGGCCTGGCCGTGGGGGGGTTGGTCGGCGGCCTGTTATTGGACAGTGTGGGAACGCACGGCATTTACCTTCTCTTTGGGATCGCCGTGCTCGTCATCGCAGCAATCGTGGCGCTGCTTGAAAGACGCCTGGCAGCGCCCGACAGTGCCGTGCCTTGATCTAGCAGACTGTCAGAGAGAATGGTTTTCGGGGGTAGAATCGGATTTTGAACCGCAAAGAACGCAAAGGACGCAAAGAAAAGCTCTAAAAACTTGGCGATCTTGGCGCCTTGGCGGTTTTTAATCGCTTCGGCTGATCTCTCCGACAGACTCCTAGGGTAGGCGAATGTCCCCCGGCAGCACGATACGATCGTCTGGCAAGCGCTGGCCAAGCGCGTCACGCGCCTCCAAGCGAGCCCCTGTCGCGCCGTCGTAGACCCCCAACACCAGGTGATAGTCGCCCGGCGGCACAGCCTCGAGCGCCAGCGTGACCGTGTCGACGACGACCTCGCCGGCTGCCCACCACGAGGTGGGATAGGCGTTCTCCAGCGGCATTGCGTCGTGCTGAGCAACAATGGCGCCCTGGGCATCCACCAGGTGCACAAAGACGGTGTAATCCCGCCCCATCGCCTCCAGGGCACGCCAGGCCAGTGTCAAGCGCAGCGTGGACTGCTCGCGCGCCAGGCTGTAGCCCTCCCAGCGGAGCTGCCCGCCCAGCGTCACACCCCCCTGGTGATCGAGTGCAGGCAAGTCAAAGCGGCGGGCGCGCCCTCGAAGCTCGACAGCGCGATCCAGGACAGACTGGCCAATCTCGCCACCCGTCTGCGCGTCCAGCAAAGCCACCTGCAGACTGTAGCGCCCGGGCAGCAGGCTGGCCGGCACAGGCATATGCACGGCGTCCAGCACATACGCGCCAGCCGGCCAGGTAGACGCCAGCAGCTCGCTCGTGCACGTGGCGACCGCGCTGCCGATCCCATCGACGAGCGACCAGCGCGCCAACGCGTCGCCCACCGGCGCGGCCACGACCAGCCAGCCGGCATCGAAAGATAGCACCGGCACGCCCTGCGGATGGCTGGCCGGCAGATCGAGCGCGGCCAGCGCCAGGTGTGGGCCGACCTTGGCTAAGGCGGGCGAATCCGTGGGACGACGCGCGTACTGCGTGAGAGACACCCCAGTCTGGATGTAGCGGCCTATGCCGGCCAGGTTATCCGCCAGGTCGTACAAGATGATCTCCAGCTCGTAATCGCCGCGCGGCGGCAAGCCTTCGGGCAGCGACAAGACCAGCCGGTCGGTAAGCTTGCCGCCCGGCCGCCACGTCACGGTGGGCAAAAAGCCATAGCCTGGCTGCGTATCGATGGCCGCCCAACGCTCGCCGCGCCCGTTGTACAGGCGCACGGCAATGCCATAATTGGCGGCCACAGGCCGGCTGGCCGACCAATCCAGCTCGACCGACAACTGCGTGGGCGTCACTTGCTCGGAGCGAACGGCGTGCAGGCGGATCCGCTCGCCAAAGGTCGCCAGCACCGCGTCATCGTTCACCGCCCGGCCGCCTTGCACATAGATCGGGCGCAAATACAGCGGGCCGCGTTGCAGGCCCGTGCCGGTACGCGCAAAGCGTTCGCCGCCGGCACCTAGCAAGCGCAATTGAAGCAAGTAGACGCCCGCCGGCAGGTCAGGCGGGACAAGCAGGCTGTGCGACGAGCTTGCAGCACCTGTCGAAGCCAAGTAGGCCGCCGATTGGCCGAGCGAGAACGGCACGTGCATGCCGGGCAAGTGCTCGCTTGGGCTGACGAGCGAGACCGTCGCCGTCAGCGGCGAGCCGGCCACCATCCAATCCAGGGTCAAGTGGATGGACTGGCCGGGGCTTGGATGATCCTGGTCGATCTGACAGCTCACAAGCGTATTGCGCTCCCCCCCGGCGGCCGCCTCAAACTCGACCTGCCCACTATGCAAATAGGGCATCTGGATAAAGTCCATCGTCCAGGTCTCAGCGGACGCGGGCGAGCGGGAGGAGAAGAGGAAGAGGGAGATCAGGAGGAGGAGGGGAGAGGCGTAAAACGTCCCTCGGCAAGCTCGGGATGATATGAAACGCAAAACGTGAAACGTCCCTCGACAAGCTCGGGATGATATAAAACGTGAAACCTGCAACCTGAAACCCGCCAGGGCCAGCCCGACACACACCACCAAGGCTGCCAGCGAGACCAGCTCGGCGGCCAGCCTGAGGGGCGTGCGGTCCAGGCGCAGGACGACGGTGTGCGAGCCTGGCGGCACGTCCAGCGCGAGGCGGCCCGAGCTGTGCGCCGGCTGGACGGGCGCAGGCACGCCATCGATTGCCGCGCTCCAGCCCGGCCAATACAACAGGGGGAACACGAGCCTGGCGTTTGTGCCGGCGGTGAGCTGCCAGGTGCGTGCCGTGGGCCTGTGCGACGTTTCGTCGGCCGAGAGCAATTCCCCCTCGACGGCAAAGGCACGCGGGGGTGCGCCGGGCTCCGCCACCAGTTCGGAGGTGTACAGGCGAGGGTTCACGTCGCGCGGCAGCCACTCGTAGGTGATGGTAGTGCCGATGTTGGCCGTGAACAGCTCGTACAGTTGCAGCCGCTCCACCGTCACGTCGGAAGCCCTGATCTGCAGCCGGTCGGGGTGCAGCGGCAGCATCACCGCCAGCCCCAAGGCCGCCGCCGCCGCGAGCGCCACACCAGGACGCCAACGCGGCAGGCGCTCGACGAGGAAAGCGGAGGCTGCCGCCGCAAACAGAGCCTGCACCGACAAGAAGCGCCACGGGAACTGGACCATCGGCAGCAGCGGCAAGTGATCCCAGAGGGGCCTTGAAAGCGGCGTGATCATCAACGTCGAGAGCAGCAAGCCGGTGAGAAGAAAGGGACTAGCGACTAGGGATTGGGGACTAGGAGTCGGAGATCGGAGACCTGAGACCGGATCAGATTGCACATCAGGCGAACGCGGACTTGACCTGGACATTAACAATTGACAATTAACCATTAACCATTGACAATTAACAATCGCTCCCAGCATCGCTACGATCGCTTGCACAAAACCCATGGCAAAGGGAGAAGCTAGCCTGGACGTCGTGTCGTACACAAAGCCCGGCGCCGGCTGCACCAGCTTGGCGGCCCGGAAATGCCCGCTGTAGTGAAAGTATCCTCCCTCAAGCGTCGAGGTTTGGACGTAGCGCATTTCTAGCATCGCCGGCGCCCACAGCCAGGCCGAAAGGGCCACGCCAAGCGCAAGGCCGGCAATGATACTCGAAGCTCGAAACTTGAAACTTGAAACTTGAAACTTGAAACTCAATCGGAACGCCGCGTACAGCAAGGCAAAGGGCGAAAAGATAAAGGCCGACAGGTTGTGGGTGAGCATCAGCCCGCCGTAGGCCAGGCCCAGGCCAGCCACGCTCCTGGCGCCTGGGCGCTCGACGGCGCGGTCTACTGCCCACAGGATCAGCGGGTAAAAGACAAAGGCGTAGAATTCGGACAGCGAATCGCCCCGCACGTAGACGTTGACCAGGTGAAACGGCGCAAAGGTGTAGGCGGCCGCTCCCAGCCAGGCGGCCGCTTGCGACCGAAAGCTGCGCCGGAACCAGCCGTAACTGGCGCCCGCCGCCAGGACAAAGCCGAGCGTCTGCGTCAGCTTGATCGCCGAGAGGATATCTGCCCCGGCCAGGTTGAGCAAGCCGGCCAGGTAATACGGCAAAGCAGCGTAATAATTGAAGAAGGGGTAGCCCAGGCCGTAAGCCGCGTCGGGCATCCAGCGAGCCGGAAAGACTCCCGCGTGCAAATTGGCGGCCAGTTGGTGAACGCGCCACAGCAAGAAGGGGCTATCCCCTCCGCCGCGCGTGTTGACCAGCCCCGGCCCCCACACGGGACAAGCGGCAACCAGGGCCAGGGTGAGAAGCGCCAACCATGGAATTTGCGATTTGCGATTTGCGATTTGCGATTCGATATTGGCCTTCATTCCACGTCCAAGACAATCGAATCGGCCGCCGGCGTCCCGGCCGCGTCAAGCACGCTCAGGCGGCGGTCGATGTCTGGGATATACAAGCCGAGCATGATTTGCTCGCCGCCTTGCAAATCCGGCCAGTCGAGCCAGCGCTCATCCACGATCACGTCACCGGCCCGCCAGGCCTGGGCGGGATAATAGCCGCCGGCCGGCGGGCTATCAGCCTGGGCCACGCGCTGGCCGTTTTGCAGCAGGTGGACGAACACGACAAAGGGCTGGGCAGGCTTCGCCTGGGCGGACCACACCAGGCGCACGCGCACGCGCTCGCCGGCCGCCCGCGCCCCCGCCTCCAGCAATTGGATATCTCCTTCAAACTGCGCCCGTACTTGTGGCTGGGCTGTGTAGGGTACGGCACGAAAAGCGAGATAGGCCGTGTGTGGCTCGGCGTCGCGGTCGCCCTGGTAGGCCGCGCCTTCGCCAGCCTCGATCCGCGCGCCCGGCGGCAAAACGGCCCACAGGCGGCTCCAGTCGTCGTAGGGCCAGGTCAGCCACACCACCGGGGCAAGCACGGGGTCCGGCAAGCGCTCCAAATCGAAGCGCGTGACGCGCTCGGGAGCCAGCAGAAAGCGCAAATTGGCCCAATCGTCCCACAAGCGGGCATCGATCATCACCTGCCCACCGGCGGCCAGCACGTCTTGCGCTTCGTGTGCCATCGAGACCCCCGCCGCGTCAAACCAGTAGGCCGTCTTGGGATCCTGGGGATAGCGCACGAAATAGTCATAGACCGTGCTGGAGAGACCGAACAGGAGGATGAGGGGTACAAGCAAGCAGGCATATCCCCTCACCCCAGCCCTCTCCCCAAAGGGGCGAGGGAGAAGACCCCTCACCCTTGCGTCTCCAATCCCTCCCCATCGATGGGGGAGGTTAGGTGGGGATGAAGATGAGGTCCTGGAACCTTTCCCCCTCACCCCTGGAAGCCCCCCTCCCCTAACCCCTCCCACAAGGGGAGGGGAATCCGGGAACGTCCACAGCGCCTCCAGCGCCAGGGCGGGGAAGACGGCGACGAGCGGCAGCACGCCGGCCGCGCGCAAAAAGTGCGGGCTGTCCTCGGCCAGGATCGTGGGCAAGAGCATCACGGCCAGCCAGCAAAAGGCTAGCCCCGCGCCGGCGTCGCGCCTCAAGCGGCGGGCGGCCAGGACGAGGCCGGCGGCAAAACAAACGCCCAGGACGGGGTCGAACACCGGCCGCCAGGGCAGGTTGTGGCGATAGATGCGGTCGCCTTGCCAAAAGAACATGCCCAGCGCCCTGAGTGTGCTGCCGGCCAGGGCGGCGGGCAAGTTGCCGCCGTTGATGGCCGGGTTGAACAGGCTGGCCTGGCCGACGCGACCCATCACAAGGTCCCAATGGAAAAGGCTGAAAAATGCCAAAGGCAGGAGGGTTAGGCCAGCGGCCAAGGCGAAAAATCCCGCGCCTTTCAATGCCCGGTGGCGCAGGCCCGCGTCGCGGCGCAAAAAGACCGCCCAGGCGTACAGCGCGAACAGCGCCACTGCCAGCGGCGTGAAGCGCGCCGCCAGGTAGGTGTAAAAGCTCAGCCCGTACAGGCCGCCGGCGGCCAGCCAGTGCCGCTTGTCGCCGGTCTTCCAGCCGCGCGCGGCCTGCCAGGTTGTCAGAGCCAGGCACAGGGGCAGCAGCACGGCGCGAAAGCTGACGTGCGCCAGGTGGACCGGCCACAGCATCAGGGCCAGCACGACCGCGCTCAGCAGCCCGGCACGCCGCCCCCACAACTGGCGGGCCATCGCGTACAGGGCCGGCACCGTCAGCAAGCTGGCGCAGGCGGCCGGCAAGCGCAGGGCAAGGCCGCTGCGGCCGAGCGCGCCGACAGAGGCCGCCAGCAGGTAGAAGAAAGCCGGCTCGCGGCCGTTATTGGCGGCGAAATACAGCGACAGGTCGCCGTCCAGCACTCCCAGCGCGTCCAGCCCGTTAAAGGCCTCGTCGCGATACAGCCCAGGCGGCAAGCTGCCCAAGCCCCACAGGCGCAGCGCCGCGGCGACGAGCAAGATGGCCACCACGGCCCACCATTCACGTTTGCTCATGGCTCAATATGGGAAAGCTAGCGAGCCGATACTGGGCTGAACAGCGTCGCATCCGAAATCTTGGACTCGTATTAACCTGGCGCACCTTTCCTCAGCGAGTTGTAAATAGTACTCTGACACATCAATTCCAATGGACTTGCGCCAAAACGACTGTGCGACGAACAGGGTCGTACCTGTGCCGCAGAACGGATCCAGGACGATGCCATCCGGTGGACAAGTGGCTAAAATGGGAATCTTGCATAAATCTTCGGGGTAGGGTGCAAAATGGCCATTACGTTTTTGAGTGTCTTCTGGCAGGATATCCCATACGTCACTGGGCTTGCTGCCTTTGGGATGATATTTGAGAAAGTAATATCCCTTGTCCTTCAATTCCTTCGCCCGCCCAGACACGCGCTCCGAATCCGAATGAGTGGCTCTCTGCTGCCCACGAATGATCATTCGGAAATCGGCTATCTCGCCTCGGCGGATCTTGTCCAACATATCGTCCAGCGCATTCAGTGCAGATCTTTTCTCTCCATCGGTCAGTGCGGTTGAGAGTTCGATCTGCCGCTTATATCGAACGCCGCTGACGCCTGTCGCGGAAACCACTGCGCCATTGACGACTTTTACTTGCCTTGGGGTGTTGCGAACGGAATCTGCGTCGTAGTAATAGGCAGCAGGATTTTTCACGAAATGAAAAACGTGTTCGTGGGTATTCCCTAAACGATCGTGGGTGTTATCCAGACCGCCCTTGATCTTATTCCAGATGACACTGTTGCGCAGGGTCCAACCTTCTTGATCCATCAGTATCAACGCAACTCTCCAAGGAATGCCCACCAGGCGCTTGTTCAGGTACGTATCTCCGATATTGAGCCAAAATGATCCACTCGCTTTCACGACGCGCTTGACCTGGGCAAAGATGGCCACGAGATGGGAAATGTACTCCTCGTGGGTCGCTTCCAGGCCGATGCCGCCATCGTGATATTGGCGTTTGCCCCAATAAGGCGGGCTGGTCATACAAAAGTCGACCGACTCGCCGGGCATTTCCTGGAGGACAGCCAAGGCATCACCCAGCATAAGCAATGGTGAAAAGCCGCCGCTGTTCACATAAGAAGCAAAATTCTCGGGAAAACCAGACTTTACTATGGCCATATCTTTAGTAACAGTGATTCTATTATATCACACTTGTGAGAACAAGTCCGCTCAGGGGCGGGAGATGGTTTGCTGTTTTTGCTCGTGTCGACTATAGCATGAGGGGCTGTTTCCAGCCCAGGGCACATTCACAACACACTCACGTCTTGGAGGATAAAGGAGGATAATAAACGATGAACCTGTTAAAGAACGCCAGTTTTGAGGAAGGTCAACACCATCAAGACAACATCCCTGAAATCGTGGTGCCTAACGAGTGGTATCTCTACTGGATAGATAACGAGGTTTTCAAAGGCGCCGAAAAAGTGGCCTACCGCCCGGAATCGGGGGTGTGGAATATCGAGTACGCCCCCCCAGCCGAGAGGCCCATCTTCTTCTTGAATGGAGATCATTGCTGGAAGATATTCAAAGCCGGCGCCCCCCTCTACTACGCCGTGACACAAGTTGTTGCGGGCCTCACGCCGGGCGCGACGTATCGTTTCAACGCGCAAGTTTATCCCGACATTGTGACCGGCCATGCGCACGGGAAAAAAGTTCTCCCAGGGGATATTTGGGCGGCCGAGGCCCGCGCGGGCTGGAGCGCGCCGGACACGCCCTGGCCACACGCTGAGGACGGCGACGTCGCGTGGAGCAAGTGGTTTAACGTGCACAACGAGAATTTTGCCTTCGGGCAATACAACAATGTGTGGGTGGAGTTCGAAGCGCCCGCCAGCGGTGAGCTTCGCGTCTGGCTGGAATGCAAGGCGAAATGGGGTTTCGAGAACAACTGGTTCATGGATGCCTTCTCGCTGGAACAGGTCTCTGAAGCCGCCCAACCGCCCGCGATGCGCCCAGCCAGCTCCTCGCAGGTCTGGGGGGGCAGGCCGTAATCGCCCGTCGCGCCGTTGACGCTGTTAAAGACCAGCTTGTCTGTGTCCATCGTTTTGCTCCAAGCCCCCGGAATCACTCGACAGATTCTCTCGCATATTGACATTCGGCTCCACTTCGGCTATACTAATTACAGACTAAAAAGCCGGTGGGCTTTTTCCCGCCTCGCGAAAAGTCGCCGAGTGTGGCGACCTGCCCCCCTCTGGACGCGCTGAGGGATCGGGCCAGCGAGGCGGGTGTGCTTTATCCTCTAAACTCTAACACCCCTTTGAGCTTGCCTTCGACGTAATCGTAAGCGCCAGCGTCACGCTTGGCATCACGCCGCAAGATGGACCCGGCCACCAGGTCAGCAATCTGAATCAGTGGCTCGCTCCTGGATCGCTTGACCAGGACCCGCTTGAAATGCCGAGGGATGTTCCGGGCAGTCATGAACCGCCGCAACTCCCTCCGGACCTGTTCAGACGAGCCAAACTCATCCAAGATCAGGGTGGCTCCCTCGCGCTTTTCGGGTGGAATCAGCCGAATCAACTCGGTCACAAAGTAGAGGTAAAAATCCAGCCGGCGCATCACTTTGAAAGAATCCGGCAGCGTGGTCTTGTCTACAACGACCGCCCAGCCTTCAAAATCAGC
>JAFGFO010000213.1 GCA_016931085.1 Thermoflexales bacterium | reverse complement strand
GCCATCCTGCGCAGCCCGGGCTTTCCGCCCAACGACCCATGGCTGGCCGGCTACAGCATCAGCTACTATTACATGGGCTATGCGATGATGGCGTTGCTGACGCGCCTGTCAGGCACGGTGCCGGGCGTGGCCTACAACGTGGCGCACGCTCTGTGGTTCGCGTTGTTTGCGGCCGGCGGCTTTGGCGCCGCGTACAACCTGATCCAAAATCAAAAACCAGTCCTGAGCAAAGTCGAAGGATCAAAAATCAAAAATCAAAAAGGCCTCATCTACGGCCTGCTGGCCGCCGTGATACTGGTGTTAATGGGCAATCTGGCCGGCTCGTTGGAGCTGGCACACCAAAACGGCCTGGGCTCAGCCGGTTTTTGGCAGTGGCTGGACGTGGCCGAGCTGTCCGGGCCGCCCACCTCGGGCGGCGGGCTGACGCCGCAGCGCGGGGGATGGTGGTGGTGGCGCGCCTCGCGCGTGATCAACGACTACAAGCTGGACGGCAACAGCCAACACAACGACACGACGATCATCGACGAGTTCCCGCAGTTCAGCTTCATCCTGGGCGACATGCACCCGCACGTGCTGGCGCTCCCCTTTGCGTTGCTGGCGATGACGTTGGCGTTCAACCTTCAAGCTTCAGGTTTCAGGTTTCAGGTTTCAGGTTTCAAATCGCAAATCGCACGGCTCCTGCTCCACGCCGTGGTGTTGGGTGGATTGGGCTTCTTGAACACATGGGATTATCCGATCTACCTGGCGCTGCTGGTAGCGGCCTACGGCTTGGGCCGCTGGAGGGAAGAGGGCGGCATGAGCGACAAGCTCGTGCTTGAAATGATACTGATGGGAGCCGGGTTGGGGATCGCGGGTTACGTCCTGTATCTGCCGTTCTATCTCAGCCTCTCTATGCCGGTGAACGGCCTGGTGCCCAATTTATTCAACGGCACGCGCCTGTCGCAGTTTTTTATCGCGTTCGGCCCGCTTCTCGTCACCGGCGCGTGCTTTCTTTTAACACTCGTAACGCGCATGCGCAGGCGAACGTGGCTGACGGCCGCCAGTTGGACGCTGATCATCCTAGTCGTCTGCATCCTGTTCGCCTTGCTCGTCGGCGTCATCTCACCCCAGGGACGCACGTACCTGGACGCCTGGCGGCAGCACAAAGCGCTGCCCGGCCTGGGCGCCGACGCGGGCGGGGTGGTGCTCTCGCGCTTGACTGGCCGGCTGCTGGGCACGCCCACTCTCACGCCACGAGCGGACGGCACGACGGTCTCTGTGCCAGGTTCCGGCCCCTGGCTTCCCCTGGTTTTGCTTGGAGCGATCGTGCTCTCGATCCTGATTTGGCGCGAGATGTTTTCTCAAGGAGAAGAAACTCGGTTTTTGCTAAAAACCGAGTTTCCGGCCGCGCCCTTTGTCCTGCTGCTCTTTGTCACCGGGGCGGCCCTGGCGCTCAGCCTCGAGTTCATCTTCCTGGCCGACGCATTTGGCACGCGCATGAATACCGTGTTCAAGTTCTACTACCAGGTCTGGGCATTGTGGAGCGTGGCGGGGGCCTACGGCGTGTATTACGCGATCGAAAACCAAGACAGGGCAACGGGAGCGGTCCAGGCCACGTTGATCGCCGTGATGATCCTGGCCGGGTTGTGCTACCCCGTCATGGCCATCCCTGGACGGATGGGTGAATCAGTACCACCGACCCTGGACGGCACCGCTTACCTGGCGCGCGAGAACCCGGACGAGCACGCCGCGATCCAGTGGCTAAACACCAACGTCCAGGGTGCACCGCTCATATTGGAAGCGCCGGGGCTCTCGTTCCAGGCCCACACCTCGCGCGTCTCCGCTTACACGGGACTGCCGACGCTGTTGGGGTGGTCAGGCCACGAATCGCAATGGCGCAAGAATTGGCCGGCCGCCGAGCGCGAGCGCGACGCCCAGGAAATCTACACCAGCCGCAGCGAGTTGGCCGCCCGTACCCTGCTAAATAAGTATGGCATCAGCTACATCTACGTCGGGGGCAGGGAACGAGCGCAATACTCGCCGTCGGCCCTGGCCAAGTTCGAGGTAATGGCCGAGCCGGTTTTCCGGCAAGGCGCGGTGGCAATCTATCAAGTGCGCAAATAGTCAGCACTTCAGTTAACATGTCACAACCCCAGATCTTATTCAAGGCACTTGGGGGGGCTCACCTGCCGGAACGAGCAGGTCAGTATCAGTCGACACTGGGCTGCCAAAATTGGGCGTACCATCGCTATTCCAGGTGAATTTTTGGATGCGAGGAGTACGGTTCATATCGCAGGCTCCAGACACCGAAGCATTGGCATGGTAGATAATCCAATCTTCTGTTCCATCAGGCGATTTGAAGAACGTGTTATGTCCAGGAGCATACACGCTGTCTGCCCTTTCAAACACGGGCTTCTCAGATTTTGTCCACGAGTTGGAATCCAGGGGATCGGTACCGGTGTAGGTCAACATACCCAACTTGTAGTCAGGTCCCCAACAGGCACTGGCAGAATAAATGATAAAGGTTTTCCCGTCATGCTGTAAGGCCACTGGCCCTTCGTTGACATTCCCTGTCTGCCTTTCCCAGTCATAAGTTGGCGAGGAAAGCAGCACGCGGTTCCCGCTGACCGTCCAGGGGTCACTCATGGGTGCGATGTAGATATTTTGGTTACTGCCTAGCCAGGCTGAAAAGAGCAGGTATAACGCGCCGTCCAATTGCAAAACGCTGGCATCAATCGCCCAGCCACGCAGGCTGTCGAAAAGTTCATTTTTATAGGTGTATGGCCCCAACGGGTCCGTGCCAACGCTTTCGATGACATGCATGCGTTGGTTGTCACAGCAGGTCGCCGTCCCCGCTGTGTAATACCCATACCATCGCAAGCCATTGGGCCCGTCCAATAAGAAAAACTCGGGTGCCCAAAAATTACAGCAGCGTGTGGGGGTCGAATCGAGCCAGACTGTCAGTGGCTTGGCTTCTTTCAAATCGGCAATCGTGGCAGCTGTGCGCATGGTCAGTCCAGTGGTTGCGCCTCCCCAGGTGGTCGCGGCCAAATAGTAGTTGCCATCGTAGTGAGTCATCCACGGGTCTGGCCCATGGAGATTGAGCGGGTTACGAAAAGTAGTCGTCACCGGCGTTGCCGAGGGCGTTGCGGTTGCCGCCGGAGATAAAGGGTTTGAAAATGTACACGACGAAATGACAACAAGGATGAGTGAACAAAACACCCCCATCCCGGCCAGCAACCATTTGACCCAACTCGTTTGTTTGTGCATAAATTTTCTCCTGTGTTCTGTGGTAGTTGCTCTCTTGAAATATAACTTCTCTTCCTTCGAGATGTCCCGCCCTAAATGGGTACAAGCTCTGGATCCACGATATATTTCCACCAGTTGTTAGCAACCCCCCGCGTATACCCCTCCACTTTCGGTAAATGCTTGAGCCACCACTTGTGATGTGGCCGCGTCCAAGGGTCACGCGGGCAATCCCTATCTTTACCCCAAGCAGTGCAATTCACTTCCCTGATTTCACCTTTGAAGTTAGGATAATTGAACCAGTCTTCACTGCGGCTCAAAACATAGCGCTCGTTGCTGTAGTCGTAATCAGTCAGGCTGTTCGGGGCATGATGGACGTCGCCTACTTCCGCCTGCCCTGGATACGCCAGATCATAGCGCGTAAAGCGCGTAAAAGGATTCATCTCGTCACTCACGAATCGGTATACGTGCCTCATGATTGATTCAGCACGGTGGCAGAAATTCTCTAGCATTTGCCCACCATACCGTTCGTAAGAAAAACCCATAATCACAAACCGCCGCGAACAACTCGCCGTCTTCTCTAGCGGGGGTGAATTACAGAAGAAAGCCGACCATCCCGCCATCGTCGATTCGTACAATCCCGCGTAAGGAAAGGCGAACAACCACACCTCATCGATCTGATGGCTTTCCACCCGTGCGAGGATATCCCAATCCTTAAGCACCTTGTAATAATCTATCCATTTCATAGCATGGCGGTCTCGACGTTTCTTCCACAGGGCCAGATAGCTTTGAGCAGTGTAGGCAAAACCATTCGCTTTAACCGGAAATTCATCCTGATAAATCTTGTCAACTACCTGATATCTGACTAATCCACCGCTACATTCCTCGATATCGGCTATATAGTCTTTGACCAGTCGCCCCACATCCTGCCACTGGAAGTGCTGCGACAGTCGAACCCTCTTGTCCTGATCCATAAATGGATCATATACAACCAGTAACACGCGTGGCCTCATAGTGAGCAATTGGCCATGGTCTGAACTTGCCTGTACAGAAAACCGTCCCGAGAGCTCGCCATTCATTTTGCCTCTCCACCTCTGAGCACAACTGACAAGGCATCGTAAGCGCCCCTCACCTCCCTAGCAGGCTGTCGGGGAGAGCGTCGTAGGGCAGGTTTCCATACCTGCCGCAAGCCTGGCGGCTATGGAAAGCCGCCCTACAAAATCGTCTCTCCGACAAGCT
>JAFGFO010000212.1 GCA_016931085.1 Thermoflexales bacterium | reverse complement strand
GGCGTGACGTCGACCGCCTGGACGTTCGATACGACCGGCGGCACACGATCCGACGAAAAGACGTAAAAGCTGATCTCGTAATCGTCGCCGTTGATGCTGCTCGCCAGGTCCTGGCACCTGACGTAGTAGCGGTAGGTCTGCTCGTCCACCAAGCCGGACACGGACTGCGTGTGCGTGATCCCGCCGGTGAGCGAGAAGGTCTCCGTCATCGACCCGTAGGCCACGCCGGGCGTCGTGGCGTAGCGGCAGGTGGCGGCCTCGTTGGTCGACAAGGTGAGGGTGACCTCCGTCGTGTCAGACGGGAGCGTGCCGCTGGGGGCTCCATCGAACCGTATCGGCGGGACGGTGTCTGTGCCGCTCGTTGCCTCGTCCGCGCCGACGTCCCAGCCGCCGGAGCGGGTGTCGCTATCGATATCATTGGTGATGGGGATGAGGGGATCACTTGAGAGATCAGTGCCGTGATTGCGAGCGCCGGCATCGGTGGACGCCAGGTGGAAGTCGTCGCTGGCCCGGTTCACGAACGCGAACGTCTGCTCCTGGCGCGAGTGAAAGCCGGGCGCAGTGTCATCGGAGCTGGCGTTGAAATCTGAACCCGGGTAAAAGACCCCGTAAAAATCGTCGTTGGGTGCCTCGGTCAGGTTGTTCTTGACGACCGTCACACCATCACTCCTGATCGCGTAGCCGGCGATGATATCGACGACGGTGTTGTTATAGATGTAGGTGGTGCCTCTCGAAGTCTGGATGCCGGCCGTATAGCCGAGGCTGCCGACGTCGTAGATGACGTTGTTCCAGATCTTGGCAACCCCATCGTAATCGTAGAGGTAGATGCCGTGGGCGGAGTCGACGCCGTCGCCGCGGATCAGATTGTGGCTGAAGAGCATTTCGCCGTCTATGTCGGCGCCGGGGCGGGCGTAGATCGGGGTGCCGGCAGACAAGCTGTGTAGCTCCAGCCCCTCGATTCTGAAGTGGGCCACGCTGCCGGTGACAGGCCGGCTGCCCGTCGTCGCCAGCCGGTACCCGCTGCCCGGCGTGCCGTTGTGGCGAGCCTCGCTGGTGGTGTATATTCTGACATAGTGCTCGGCGTCCGTCGTCCAGCCGCTGAGATTGAGCGGCGTGGTGTCGGCCTGGGTCCACACGCCTTCGATGCGGGCCACGGCGATCTTGTCGGCGGCGACCAGGTCACCCTGGGGGTGTGTGCCAAAGTCGATGCCGCCGTAAGCGGCTTGCCAGGCGGAGAGGGACTCGTAGCAGGGGTAAGGCCCGCCGTAGCCAGTGCAGTCCTGGCGGATAACGGCGAGCGCCTCCTCGGCTACAGGCGCCCTCTGTGGCCGCGCGGCCACCCTCCCACTCAACGCCGCCAGCAGCGTCAGGCCGAGCAGTACTGTATAGGCTGAGTGCTTTTTCATTGCGGTCTCCTTTCGGTGTAAGCGCTCAGAACGTCTTTTTCGTCGCCGCCGCAGATGGCGGAAGCCAAAGGCCGCACTGGCGGCCAGGGCCAGGCCGATGAGAAGCCAGCCGGGCGGCTGTCGATCGGCCGCGCCGAGCTCGCGTTGGCTGACGGCAGTGGGGGCGTGGCCTGATTGCCCGATCAGGAAATGCGAAAAGCCAGGCGTGTCAGCCTGGACGTATTGATAGTCATCGTCGATGCCGATGGCTGTGTTGTCTGTCAGTTCGACCCACGTGTCACCGCTGTGGCGGAAGATCGCTGGCGTGATGACCGTTGGGCTGATTTCGCTCTGCAGCGCCCACAAGCGCAAGCTGGCCGTGGCGGCCCGGGTTGTCTCGATCTCAAAGCAGCGCCGGGCGTAGGCGGGAGCCCCCCCGCCTGTCGTCGTGCAGTATTCGCCGTTGCCCAGGGCGCGCAGGGTGACGGTGACCGTGCCCAGGTCGTTTGGCGTGTCGATCTCTACGCCCCGGTGGTGGACGAGGCCGCCCCCGTCGCCGATTTCCAGGAAGGCGGCGTGCCCGTTGTTGACGGCTTGGACCTGCAGCAGCCGGCCCTGGTTGACGACGCCGCTCGTGACGGTCAGCGCGACGCCGGCCGGAATAACCAGCGTCGCGCCGGGCTCGATGGTGAGGGTGTGGCACTGGGTGTCGGCGTCGACGGTGACGGTGGTGGCGGTGCTGATTGTGACGATGTCGCTGGCGCCGGGCGTCACGTTGCCCTCCCAGGTGGCGGGCGTGCTCCAGTTCCCGCTCTCGTCAGAGGCGTGCGCGTCGGGGATGTCGTTGTAAATGACCAACTCGTCGATTTGCCCGTCGAACGACCCTCCCCACGGATCTTTGCCGATATAGAGGTGATGCATGCTGTTGAGCTTGACCGTCCCCGTCAGCGGCCCCTCGGCTACTTGCTCGTCGTCTACGTACAATTTAACGAGCGCGCCGTCGTAGGTCAGCACGTAATGGTGCCAGTCGGTATTGTAAACGGTGTCGAGGCGGGAGCTGTTTGCCCGCCCATATACGCCCGCTTCGTTCCCGACGTAACTGTATACGTAACGGTTGCTAAGCACTAGTTGGTACTGGCCTGCCTTGGTGACGAGCGTGCCTCCTACGTCAGGGTCGTTCTTGCGGGCCCAGACCGACACAATCAGTTGTTCCATGCCGCCGAGCCTGTCATTCTGGGCTATCATCACATAGTTCGTAATGGCCGCCGACAGGTCGAGGGCCTGGCCGCTGATGCCGCTCGTGTAAGCGACGGTGCCCCACCACGTGCCGGGAAACTTGTTGACCGACGAATCGCGGGTGTTGCCGTTAAAGTGCATCTGCAAGACGACGTCACTCGGGGTAGGGGCACCCATGGATTGAGCCATGAGCAAGTGCGAAAAGCCTGGGCTGTCTGCCTGGGCATAGGTATAGTCGCCGTTGGTGCCCCAGATGGCATTGTTGGTCAACTCAACCCAGTCAGGTGCCACGTAGCGAAAGACGGCCGGTGTAGTGACGCCGCCCAGTTCGTCAGCGGGCGCCCACAAACGCAGGCTGGCCGTGGTGCTGTTCTGGGCTGTGATCTCAAAGCAGCGCCTGGCGTAGGCACCTGCTTCTGTCCAGGCCGGTGTGCAGCCCTCACCTTCAGCCATGGCACGGATGCTAGCCGTGACGGCGCCCAGGTCGCCAGCGGCGGCGACGTCTACGCCCCGATAACGCACGGCGCCACTGCCATCGCTGATTTCCAGGAAGGCGATGTCGTCATTGTTGACGGCGTACGTCTGCTGTAGCGTGCCCTGGTTGGTGACGCGATCCGTGACGAGGAGCGTTACCCCCTCTGGGAGAACAAGCTTTGCGCCAGGCTCGACGAGCAAGCGGTAGCAGCGGACGTCGACGTCCACCGTCACCGTGGTGCCAGAGGAAATCGTGACGCTGTCGCCATCGATGGGCACGCTGTCGCCTTCCCAGGTGGCGGGCGCGCTCCAGTTTCCGCTCTCGTCAGACGCCCGACTGCCGCCCAGGATAGCCACTCCCGCCGTAGGCGTGAACTGGTAACCCGCTGCGGCGATGGAGGCTGTGTTGGTGATGATTTGTGGATCGGTGGTCGTGACGATGGCGGCGTAGCTGATCGTGATGGCAGGGGCCGGAGTGAGGACGCCGGACCAGCGCAGGGTAGGGGCATTGCTTTCGTCCACGCTGCCGGCGGTAGCGATGAGCGTGCCAGGTAGGTAGGCCAGGCCCGCCGGCAGCGTATCGCTCAGCTCAATGGTGACGGTGGGCGGTAAGTTGGTGGTGCGAACGGCGATGGTGTAGGTGATGGTCTGGCTATACGTTGCCGTCTCGGTAGAGACGGTCTTTTGTGGCCCCGCCTCTCCATCCCAGCCCGCAATGCGCGCCAACATCCACCACAGCGCCTTGGCCAGCCGCAGCGCGCCGCGTTCGCCAATGTGATCGTGGTCGTCGTCGGTGGTGGAGCCGTCCATGTTCCGCATGTTATCGGGATGAATGTAGGGGAAGGTGCGCAGCACGCCGCTGTGATCGATCCAGCTCTGTGAGGTGTTTTGCGTCCCGTCATCGCCCCAGGTGAGGATGTCGGCATAGTCGAACAAGATGCGGTCAGAAGAAGCTCGAACGTAATTGCGGATGTGCTCGTGCTTGAGATAGCGTTGGTAGCCGCTCTCGCCGGTGTAGCCGTCCACCGGGCCGGTGGTGAAAAACACCTTGGTCGGGTAATTGTTAGCAGCGCAGTGGGCGATATATTCCTCCGTTGCGCTGATGTAGGTGTTCATGTTGACACGGTTGCCGGTGAGAGCGTAATCGCCATCGTCCAAGCCCCAGGCCCGATTGCCATCCGGGCCGCCCACTGACGAACCGGCCCACCTGACCTGGTAGACCGAGTCGACAGTGCCTGTTGGGCTGTTGATCCAGGTCATGTCCCAGCACCAGCCAAAGCCCATCGCCGCGATTTCCAGGTTGTGGGTGTTGGCGTACGTCAGGTGGTTCTTGGTTTGCGTGATGGCCTGGGCGTTCGTATACCAATTCGCCTCACCATAGCCGTAACCCCAATTGGTGTTGGAGGCGTTCCGAGCAGCCCGGCTGACCCGCAGGTGTTGGTCGGTGGGCGCCTCAGGTTCTCCAGACTCGATCACATTGACCTGGAAGCGGCTGTCCAGTGCTTCTAATAATTCGCACCCTTTGCGATAGGCACCCGAATGGGACTCGCCGGGAACGTCGAGCCACATCGTCTTGACCTTGTCAATGTACTCTTGGGGAATGTCGTTGTATTTATCGACTACAGTGTGGTCGACAATGATGGGGCGATTTGCCTGGGAAGAAGGGGTGGTTGAGTGTGCTTCATCTGGCTCCTCGTTGTCATTGTGGGCTTGCACTTTTTGTCCGGCCACGGGCTGAGCGTCTGCAGCCAAAACGTTCACAACCCCCGCCAACAGTGCCAGCAGGGTGAGCAAGAGGATCAATCGAGCCCTCTCAATGCCAGTCAAGCGTATCACCTTTATCTTTTTCATCATGTGGTTTTCTCCTTTCAATGCTCAGTTGCTCAATACGCCCTCAACACCAGCGGCAGGTACACCAGGATGCCGGTGGGCATTACCTGCACGCTGTCGCTCAGGATGGACGTGGCGCCGACCATCGCGTGCAGCGTGACGGTGTACCACTGGTAATTGGCCAGGCTGGTCAGCGTGTAGGCGCGAGTAGTGCTGATGAGGCCGGTGATGGCCGGGTACAAGGTGCCTGCCTGGCTGGTGTAGCTGATCTGCCATGTGCTCGTCGCGGGCAGGCTGACGTTGAGCTCCCAGGCCAGGCGAATGGTCTGATTCCCTGGCGTGCCGTGCAGCACCAGCTCGGGCACAGTCTCGTAGGCGCCGATATCCCAGGCCGCGCTCTGCGGGCGAATGGTCGAGACTTTGTCGTAGTTGAACTCGCGCAGCGTCGCGCCTGCGTCGATCGCCGGCGAGTCAGGCCGCAGGCGGTAGTCGCCATTGGCCGGGTCCACGAAGCGCGGGTCGAAGCCGAACAGGCTGTGCTGATCGTAGCCCGGCTGCTTGGGCGGCCAGTCAAAGTCCGGGTAGTAGACGTTGTAATCCCAGACCGTTCCGACCTTGGTTTCTTCGTCGATGATCTGAAATCCGTCTTCGCCGCCATTGTTGTAAAAGATATTGTTCACGAACGTTACATCAGGACTGCGATCTATGACGCCTGGAGAGTTGCAATTGGCCACCACGTTGTTGACGAACACGAGGGATTCCTGGTCGCCAGCGAGTATCCCTGAGTGACGTGATCCGAGAAACAAGTTGTTGCGGAAGGTTAGGTGATGCACCGCGTTAGCTGTTCCGGCCACCTGGCTGTCATCCTGGAGCATGACGAGCTGTTCAAAGTTTTCGCAGATGTTGTTTTCGAACACTATGTGGTGAGCGAACTGGACTTCTGGGTGGACGGAAAATTCCTCGATGCAGTCTATGCCAGGATTGCCAAGTTGTTCCTCGCTCAGGTAGTCGTGTATATAGTTGTTCCGAATGAGGTGCCCGCTGCCGAAGAAGCGAATGGCATCGCCATCTGTGCCATCGTACTCGCCAGTCACGGTGTGAGCGTCGAGCCCGCGAGAGAGTTCGTTATCCTCGACCAGCCAGTTGCGGCCGACGATGTTCATCCCCACCCCCTGCACGCGATAGAGGGTGTTGCCCCGAATCACGATGTCGGTGCTGTCGTGGGTAGTGGACCGGATCCCAATGCCATTGGCGACCGGGTTCACGTCGTGGATAAAGTTGTTGACGACCTCGATGTGAGCCGTAGTGCCGGCCAGGTAGACGGCGCTTGGGTAAGTGCCGCCCTCGGCAGAGATATTGGTGATCTCAAAGTTCTCGATGCGCACGTAGGCGACCGGTTGGGCATCGGGCGGCTGGTCCCAAAACACGAACTCTCGCGTGACGGCATTGACCGATGGGTTGCCTGGGATGGGTACCGGATTGTGGGGGTCGAACAGCACATTGGGATCGACCAGGCTTTGGTCTGGCACGTTCAGTCCTTTGAAGGTTATGTAGTGGCCTGGCGTCCCGCCGCGGTCGATCCAGACGTTGCGGTAGCTGCCGGGATGGACGATGATGGTGTCGCCGGCTTGGGCGACGTCGGCGGCGTGCTGGATGGTGAGCCAGGGCTGATCGCTCGTGCCGGGGTTGCTGTCGCTGGCCGAGGGGTGGTTCTGGTCGACGTAGTGGAAATTGCTCAGGTCGGCTGTGGTGAAGGCGCAGTCGCTCGAAAGGGTCTCGTTGTAGGCCACGTCCTGGGAGCGCACGCGGACGTGATAGGTGGTCGAGGCCTCCAAGCCCAACAAGGTGATCGAGTGAGAAGTGAGCAGGGTGGGAGAAAAAGGCGAGATGGTGCCGTAGGCATCAGTGGTGCCGTGCTCTACTTGCGAGGTGCAGGGCTCGTCGGTGCCCCACGTGATGCGTGCCGAGTAGGGCGTGACGTCGACCGCCTGGACGTTCGATACGACCGGCGGCACACGATCCGACGAAAAGACGTAAAAGCTGATCTCG
>JAFGFO010000211.1 GCA_016931085.1 Thermoflexales bacterium | reverse complement strand
TTCACTGGATTTGAGCCTTTAGGCGGTTTCTCCGGCTAAAGCCTCAACTCCAAAGCGTGAAATTAGTCCCCAGCGTGAAACGCTCGCCCTCAAGGCCGTCGGGTGTGCGTCAGAGTTTTGCGTGCGCCGCAATTCCCCTCCCCTGGTGGCGACCGAAGGGAGGGGCTAGGGGAGGGGGAAAAGCACTCAATCCGCTCTATTTCACCCTCTCCTAACCTCCCCCATCAAGGGGGAGGAATTAGCCCGTCCAATTTCGAGGAGAACCGGGCTTCCAGACGCTGATTTGCGCAAAAACGTGACGGGCACCCAGTGAGGTCACTGAATTTGCACCGAATAGAAAAGTAGATTACAATGCCAAGAATATCCAAGTGATCCAAGACAAACTGGCGCAAAGCCTTCAGGTCCGCAGCCGGAAAATGGGATAAATTGAGGAGGTATCTTTTCAAAAAAGCGGGGGGATGGAAGACTTCCGAAGTCTTCTTAGACTTCGGAAGTCTGGCCCGAAGCCCGGCGTCCCCGGATTATTGAGATGATACTTGAGGAGAGACAGATGGTACGAGTTAATAAATTGTCAACGCTGGTCGTTTTGTCGTCATCTTTTGTCTTACTCATTGCAGCAACGAGCGGACTGATCGGTTATATGTCACTTCAAAACGGAAGGCATTCGGTTGAGGATTTGGCAGGACAATTACAAGTTCAGATTCTCGTAAACGTTGAGGAAAAGCTCGGCGATTATCTGGCAATGCCCCATCGCCTCAACCGGCTGAATGCGGATATGATCGCTCAAGACCCCGCCATGATTCAAGATTTGGAAGGCTTACACCCGCTATATATCCAACAGCTTGAAGCGTTTGATTCCGTAGCTACTGTCGCTATCGGCATAGAAAAACAGGGAAATTTTGCCGGCGCCGGGCGCAGAGAAGAAGGTTTCTTCAGCAGCAGTTTGATGAACCGGGATGAGGACAACACCTATCGCGTCGATCTGGTTGACAGTCAGGGCAACGTGATTCGCTTACTGACCGAATCGCCAGATTATGACGCCCGAAGCCGTTCATGGTATCAAGCCGCTGTTCAGGCCGGCAAAGCGGCTTGGAGCCCTATCTATGTCTGGGCGGGAGACAGCGGTATCGGTATTACCGCGGTGCTTCCTATTTACGATAACGCCGGAGATTTGATCGCTGTGCAGCAGTCGGCGCTGTCATTGGACTTTATCGCGAATTTTCTTCAAGGACTGCGAATTGGGAAGTCAGGCCAGGTGTTTCTCATGGAGCAGGATGGCATGCTGGTGGCTTCCTCGATTTCTGAAAAAGTGATCCGGAAGGGCGCCAGCGCATTTGAGCGGTTCAAGGCACCCGAGAGCGCCGATCCGTTCATTCGCACGGCTTCGGCGCATCTGATCAGTCGCTTTGGAGATATGAATCACCTGCCCGATCATGACACTTCGAAGATAGAGATTGACGGGCAGCGTTATTTTTTATCGGCGGCAAAGCTGAGCGATCCGCACGGACTGAACTGGATCGTGGTGACAGGCTTGCCTGAATCCGATGTTATGGAGCGGATTGACATCGGTACAAGGACCACGATTGCGCTGTGCATCGCAGCGTCGCTTGCCGCTATGGGGCTTGGTACGATCATTGCCCGCGGACTTGCCTCCGCCAATCGGCGTTTGGAGCTGGAAATTGCCGAACGCGAGCGAAAGGAACAAGCGCTGCGCGAGAGCGAGGAACGTTTTCGGAACATGTTTGAGCGGCACGATGCCATCATGCTCCTGGTCGAGCCAGATACCGGCCAAATCCTGGATGCCAATCGGGCCGCCGCCCGATTCTATGGTTATTCGATTGCGCAACTGCGCGCGATGGCGATGGAAGAGATCAACACCCTGCCGCCTGACCAGGTGGCGCAAGAGCGCCAACGCGCGCTCAGGGAAGAACGCAACTATTTCATCTTTCCCTATCGCCTTGCCAACGGCCAAATGCGCACCGTTGAAGTCCATAGCTCACCTATCGTCGTGCAAGGCCGGACCTTGCTTTTTTCCGTGACTCACGACATCACGGAACGCCAGCGAGCGGAAGAGGCGCTGCACCAATACGCCGACCAGTTAGCGGCGCAAAACGCCGAATTGGATACTTTTGCCCACACCGTGGCGCACGATCTCAAAAACCCGGTTGGCATCATAATCGGTTTTGCCACAGTTTTGGCCAGCGACCGGTTCGCCATGTCTCACGAGGAGATCGCCGATGCCCTGCGCCACATTCTTCAGACCGGGAAAAAACTCGATAGGATCATTGAAGAATTGATGCTGCTGGCCGGCGTCCGCAAGCAAGAGGTTGCACTCGAAGCGCTTGATATGGGCTGCGTGGTCCGGGAAGCTATTGAACGTTTGCACCTTCTCATTCAAGACCAGCGTGCCCAAATCACCCTGCTCGATGAAATGGCTTGGCCGGCGGCGTTGGGCTATGCGCCGTGGGTGGAAGAGGTGTGGGCCAACTATATCAGCAACGCCATCAAGTATGGCGGGCAGCCGCCACAGGTGGAAGTGGGTGCCATGATACAGGCAGATGGCAAAGCGCGCTTTTGGGTGCGCGACAATGGCCCCGGCCTGAGCGCGGAGGCGCAGATGAATTTGTTCACTCCTTTCGAACGGCTTGACCAGGTTCGCGCCAAGGGGCACGGGCTGGGGCTGTCTATCGTGCGACGGATTATTGAAAAGCTGGGCGGTCAGGTTGGCGTGTCCAGTCAGCCCGAGGCCGGCAGCCTCTTTTGGTTTACGTTGCCCATGCCCAACCACGAGATGCCTCGCAAAAACCTATGACAATCCGGCGACTCGGCAACAGCCGTAAAGCAAGGGATCGCCTGCTGCAAGGTGAACGGCTTTTTTGTGGTACAATAGATAAAGTCGATATGTACCAAGGAATTTGAGGTGTGGGATGTTATCCAACCGCATTTCGTATCTTGCGCTGCCGCTGCGTTACCCCCTCGAGATCGACATGGGTGGCCAGTGGGTGTCGCGCGACCAGCCCTGACCGGTGGTGTGGTTTGGCCTGGCGTGGATGGGTATCACGGCGGCTGTGGTTTACAGCCTGCTGCGTTGGCTAGGCTCATGAGTATGGCTGTCTGGGGCGCCGGTCGCCGGTCGTTGGTCATCGTCTTGTGCGCGCTGGCGGCCTGCCGGCCCAACCTGCCGGCCGGCGATTTGCCCACCCCCGTGCCCTGGCAAACGCCCGAGCCGGCGGACGCCTTCGACTTTCCGCTCGACCCGGCCCGCTTCGGGGTCTATATCCCGCACCAGTCCGGGCCGCTCCTGGTCGACACGCGCTTTGGCGCCCAGAATCCCGGCCTGGGCACGAGCGGCAAGTGCTTTGTGGACGCCGATGGGAACAAGGTGGCTTTCGAGCAACTCTATCACGCCGGCGAAGATTGGTTTGCACGTGACGCGCAGGGGCGAGTAGATGGCTTTGGCGCGCGCGGCGCGCCGGTGCGCGCCGTCGCCAACGGCGTAGTCAGTTGGCAAGAGTCGCTCGGCAGCGAAGGCTATGCGCTCGTCATCGAGCACATCTTGCCCGATGGCGGACGCGTCTGGTCGGCTTATTGGCACGTGGCTGTCCTGCGAGTAGCCGTGGGAGAGGCAGTCCAAGTGGGACAACCCATTGGGCAGGTGCACGATCGGGGCTATAACAGCCACCTGCATTGGGAAATACGCACCTTTGGCGATGGGAGGCAACTGTTCCCGGCCGACTCGGCTGGCGGGCGGGGCACGTGCAATGGGCACGTGGCCGGGGTTGGCTATACCTGGGACGACGACCCACAGCAAGCCGCCCCTCAAGCTTGGGGCTACCTGCCGCCCAGCGAATTCGTCCAGGCGCGGCGCTAGAAAGGGGTTTCAGGTTCAAGGTTTGCCAGATGGAAACTGTCGATTTGCTGATTCACTCCGCTTCTCAATTGTGCGTGGTGCCGTCCCCGGGCGGCCCCCAACGCGGCCACAACTTGGGCGAGTTGGGCATCATCCAGGACGGCGCCCTGGCCGTGCGTGGCGAGCGCATCCTGGCCGTGGGCACGACGAGCGAGCTGCGCGCGGCCTATACCGCTCGGCAGGAGATCGACGCCGCTGGCCGGGTCGTCATCCCCGGCTTTGTCGACCCTCACACTCACCTGGTCTGGGCCGGCGAGCGGGCGGCCGAGTTCGAGCTGCGCGTGGGCGGGGCAAGCTATATGGAGATCATGGCCGCCGGCGGCGGGATCGCCTCGACCGTGCGCCAGACGCGCCAGGCCTCGATCGAGGCGCTTGTGGCGCAATGCCGCGCCCGGCTGGACCGCATGCTCGCCCACGGCACGACGACGGTCGAGGTCAAGACCGGCTATGGCCTCGACACGGCCAACGAGCTCAAGCTGCTGGAGGCCATCGCTCGCCTGGATCGCTCGCACCCCGTTGACCTGGTGCCGACCTTCCTGGGCGCGCACGCGGTCCCGCCAGAATACACAGGCCGCGAGGACGAGTACGTGAAGCTGATCACGATGGAGATGCTCCCGGCTATCCAAGAGCACCTGGCGAATAGCCATTTCAAGCTGGGGGGACGGCCGGAGCTTTTCTGTGACGTGTTTTGTGACGAGGGGGCGTTCACGCTGGCGCAGACGCGGCGCATCCTGGAACGGGCCAAGGCATTGGGATTTGGGCTTAAAATCCACGTGGACGAGTTCAAATCGCTGGGCGGGGCGCGGCTGGGGGTCGAGTTGGGCGCGACCTCGGTGGATCATTTCGTCGTCACGCCGCCCGAAGAGGTGGAGGCCGTGGCCTGTTCGAACGTCATCGCTGTGTCGCTGCCCGGCACGCCGTTCGGGCTGGCCCACCGCGACTATTCGCCGGCGCGGCTCCTGTTGGATCACGGCGGCGCCCTGGCGCTGGCCACCGACTGTAACCCCGGCACGTGTTGGTGCGAAAGCATGCAGTTCATCATCGCGCTGGCTTGCCGCGCCATGCAGCTCAGCCCGGCCCAGGCCCTGGCGGCGGCCACGCTCAACGCGGCGTACGCTGTCGGACGCGGCGAGCAGACCGGCAGCCTGGAGCCTGGCAAGCTGGCCGACGCGCTCATCCTGGACGCGCCCGACTATCGCCACCTGGGCTACCGTTTTGGCACCAACCTGGTGCGCTCCGTCGTCAAGCGCGGAGAGCTGGTCATTAATAATTAACAATTAACAATTAATAATTAACAATTAACGAGGTTTTTATGAAAAAACGCCGTTTGACCAATCTATTGTGGGGGATCGCTGTTGCCGTCGCTTTCTGGCTCATCTGGAGCAAGCTGCGCATCGTCGTGTGGGTGCCTATGTCGCCCTGGATGCTGCTGGGCGTGATGGCCGTCCTGGTCGTGGTGATTTTCCTCGTGCTGGACCACCTCTTCAATCGCTCGGACTGATCGCATCACAAGTGTTTCTCTTAAACTTTCTGTGGCGCATTTTGGGCTCTCGTGTTATACTGATGCGTGATGCGTGAAACGTAAACGCAACAAGCCAAGTGCCCATGAAAACACACCGGCTCTACTACCAGGATGCCTACCAACGTTCTTTTAACGCTCGGGTGATCGAGCAGTCGACCCACGCCGGCCAGCCGGCGCTCGTACTGGATCAGACGGCGTTTTACCCCACTGGCGGCGGGCAGCCGCACGACCTGGGCAAGCTGGGCGGGGTAGATGTCATCGACGTGGTCGAGCGCGAGGCTGATGGCGGCGTGTTGCACGTGCTTGCCGCCCCGGTCCAGCCCGGTGAGCTAAGTGGTGAGATCGATTGGCTGCGCCGCTTCGACCACATGCAGCAGCACACCGGCCAGCACATCCTGTCACAGGCTTGCGCCCGCCTGGCGCAGGCTGAAACGGTCGGCTTTCACCTCAGCCCGGATACGCTGACGATCGACCTCGACCGGAGCGACTTGTCGCTTTCCCTGGTCGAGCAAGTCGAAGACCTGGCCAACCGCCTGGTCTTTGAGGACCGGCCGGTCACGGCGCGCTTTGTGACGCCGGACGAGCTGGGGCGTTTGCCTCTGCGCAAGCCGCCCAAGGTCGAGGGGGACATCCGCGTCGTCCAGGTCGAGGGCTTTGACGCCTCGGCCTGCGGCGGCACGCACGTCTCTAGCACGGGTCAAATCGGCCTGCTCAAGATCACCCGGCTCGAGCGGCGGGGGGCGGAGACGCGCGTCGAGTTTCGCTGCGGCTGGCGGGCATTGGCCGATTATCGCCGCAAACACGAGGTGATTTCTCGTGCGGCCGCCGGCCTGTCGATAGCTTACTGGGAGTTGGACGAGGCCATCGATCGCCTGCAGACGGAAGCCAAAGAAGCCCGCAAGAAGCAGGTTGAAGCCGAGGGCAAGCTGATGTTGGTCGAGGCGGACGAGCTGGCCTTGTCCGTGCGGGGCGGTACTCCGTTTGGGGTGGTAGCTCGCGCCTGGGAGGGGCGCGACGCGCCCGGCCTGCGCCTGGTGGCCAAGCGCATCGTCGAGCAGCCGCGCACGGTGGCCCTGCTTGGCTCTAGCGGGGGCGAGCGCTGCCAGCTTGTCTTTGCCCGCTCAGCAGACCTGGAGCTGGACGTGTCGGCCTGGCTGCGCCAGGCGGTCCAGCGGCTCGGCGGCAAGGGTGGGGGGCAAGCTGACATGGCCCAAGGCGGCAGCGGCCCGGCCAGCCTCGAACAGGTCCAGGCGACGCTGGATTGGGTGAGCGGCCAAATGCTGAAACCTGAAACCTGAAACCTTCAGCCTGAGACCATTTTTGGGAAAGGAGCGTGGTATAATATTGCCCGCGAAAAACTATCACAGTCGCGAAGATTTTCGCTTGCGCGCAGAGCACGCAGAGAACGCAGAGTTTTTAAAATTCTTCTCGGCGGCCTCGGCGCTCTCGGCGGTGAAAGCGTTTTGGTTGCGGCTGGAGGCCGCGCTATGAATCACGGCGACGAGTTCTTCCCCAGGTGGGATGTCCTGAGGCTCGTGCTTATCGCCCTGGCCTATTTTCTGGCCCACCAGGTGGCGTTCCTGTTTCCCTACGCCGAGCGAGTCCTGCCGGCCGTCTGGCCAGCCAGTGGCATTGGCTTGGCTGCGCTCCTGCTCAGCCCGCGCCGCCTGTGGCCGGCGATTGCCGGCGCGCTTTTTGCCGCCGGCTACTCGGCCGACCTGTTGGCCGGCCGGTCAGCCCTCGCCAGCCTCGGCTTTATGACGGCCAACGTCACAGAGTCACTGGTGAGCGCCTGGCTGATTTCCTCTACGTGTGGGTATGGCGTGCGCTTTGATCGCGTGAAGCAAGTGGCGGCCTTGCTCGTCGCTGCGGTCCACGTGAATGCCGTCACTGCGAGTATCGGCGCGGGCGCAGCCGTCCTGGTCTCTCACACCTCGTTCTGGAGCTTTTGGCTGACGTGGTGGACCACCAGTGGATTGGGCATCGTGTTGGTCACGCCGTTGATCGTCTCTTGGGCCGGCGTGCGAGATTTATCCGGCCTACGCTGGAAGCGGGCGCTCGAGGCGGGGGCCTTCATGCTCGTGTGGTGTGCGCTGGCGTGGTCTTCGTTCAACGCGGTTGCTGTTTTTCTACCATTTACCTCACGACCTTATCTCCTCATGGCCTTGCTCGCCTGGCCGGCCTTGCGCTATGGCCAACGCGGCGCCGCGTTGGCGCTCGCCGTGCTGGCGGGAGTCGCGGTCACCGGCACGGCGATCAACGCCGGGCCATCCCCCTTGGGCGGCGACAGCCCGCTCGAGCGCTTGCTGTTGGCGCAGGCTTTTTTGGGCATCACCGCCCTCAGCGGGCTCTTGCTGGCCGCCAGTTACGCGGAGACCCAGGCCGCCGGGCAGGCCATGCGCGAGGACCAGGCCCGCCTGCGCGCGAGCGAGGCGGCCTTTCGGGAACTGGCCGACAGTATCGCCGACGTCTTTTTCGCCATGGACGAGGACTTGCGTTACACCTACTGGAACAGAGCCTCGGAAGTCCTGACAGGCATCTCGGCCCAGGATGCGCTTGGCAAATCTATCTTTGAGCTCTTCCCAGACACACTGGGGACGAGGAGTGCAGCCGAGCTATACCGGGATGTGCTGGCGGCGCAGCGGCCCCGGATTTTTGTGAACGAGAACATTCTTGGAGGAACGCACTATTTCTTTGAGATTAGCGCTTACCCGTCCAGGCGTGGCCTTTCGGTCTTTGCCAGAGATATCACTGAGCGCATCCGAACCGAAGCAGTTCGGCGGCAGGCGGAGGAAACACTGCGCCAACTGGAGACGCGCCACCAGGCGATACTGATGGAAGCTCCCGACATCATTATGGAAGTGGACGTGAACAAGGTGTACACCTGGGCCAATCCGGCCGGGTATGAATTTTTCGGCGACGATGTCATTGGCAAGGAAGCCTCGTATTACTTTTTGGGCGAACAGGAGACCTACGTCCAAGTCCAACCTCTTTTGAATGGCAGCCCGGACATGCTGTACGTGGAAAGTTGGCAGCGCAGGCAGGATGGGCAAAAACGCCTGCTTGCCTGGTGGTGTAAATCGCTCCACGACAGTGAGGGACGAGTGAGCGGTGTGCTCTCCACCGCGCGCGACATCACCGAGCAAAAGCAGGCGGAAGGGCAAATCCGGCAGCAAATGGATGAATTGCAGCGTTGGCACAACGTGACGCTCGGGCGGGAGGATCGCGTGCGGGAGCTCAAGCTCGAGGTGAACCAGCTCTTAGCCAGGCTGGGCGAGCCGCCGCGTTATGGGCGCCAGGACGAGTGAGGAGTATGTGATGGCAGACGATACCGGGCAAAGACAGATAGAAGACGAGTTGCGCAAAAGCGAGCGGCACGTCAAAGAGTTGCTGGCCGAGTCCGAGAAATCCCGGCAAGCCCTGTTGAGCATCCTGGAGGACGAGAAACAGGCTAAAGAGGCGCTGCGCGCCAAGACGGAAGAACTGGACCGCTATTTCACCTCGAGCCTCGATCTCCTGTGCATCGCCGATACCGATGGCTATTTCCGCCGCCTGAACCCGGAGTGGGAAAAGGCGCTTGGATACGCTTTGAGCGAGCTGGAAGGCCGGCGCTTTCTCGACCTGGTGCACCCGGATGACCTTGAAGCGACGCTGACTACCATCTCTCGGCTCGATAAGCAGGAAAGCGTTTTGAATTTCGAGAATCGCTACCGCTGCAAGGACGGTTCGTATCGTTGGATCGAGTGGCGTTCATTTCCCATAGGGAAGTTAATCTATGCCGCCGCCCGCGACGTCACCGAGCGCAAGCGGGCGGAGGAAGCCGTGCAAGCCAGCGAAGAAAAATACCGCCAGTTGTTCGAGAACATGGCCAGCGGCTTTGCCCTGCACGAAATCATCTGCGACGAGCAAGGGCAGGCGGTTGATTATCGCTTCCTGGAAATGAACCCGGCCTTTGAAAGGCTGACCGGCCTGCGGGCAGAGGAGACCCTGGGGAGAACGGTCAGGGAAGCCATTCCGGGGATTGAGGAGGAGTGGATCGAGCGCTATGGAAAAGTGGCGCTCAGCGGAGAGCCAACCGAATTCGAGAATCACACCCAAGCCCTGGGCCGATATTATGATGTGCGTGCTTTTTGCCCGGAGCTTGGTCAATTTGCCACGTTGTTCCACGACGTCACCGAGCGCGTCCAAACCGAAGCGCTCCGGCGGCAAGCGGAAGAGCAAGTCAAGCAGGCCCTGGCCGAAAAAGAGGCCCTGCTGCGTGAGCTGTACCACCGCACCAAGAACAACATGCAAGTCATCATCGCCTTGCTCAAGATGCAGGCCGCCAACGCGGGGGACGCGCGTGTAGAAGCCATTTTGAGGGACACCCAAAGCCGCATCCATTCGATGGCCCTGGTGCACCAAAAGCTCTACGAGGCGCAAGACCTGTCGCGCGTCAACCTGAAAGAATACGTGGGCGACCTCGTCAAGCTCATGCTGGCCAGTTACCAAATGATGCCTGGCCAGGTATCTCTCGTTTCAGAAGTGGATGACGTGTTCGTGCTGATCGACACGGCCATCCCGTGTGGCCTGATCTTGAACGAGCTGCTGTCCAACGCGCTCAAGCACGCTTTCCCGGCCGGTAGACAAGGCGAGATCAGGCTTCGATTGGACAAAATGAAGGACGGGGAGATTCAGATTCGGGTGGCCGATGACGGCGTGGGTGTGCCAGATGGTTTTGATTTCAGACAGGATGGCCGGCTGGGGATGCGAACGATTTTCATCCTTGGAGAAACCCAGCTCGGCGGCCAGGTGAGCTTTGACACGCGTCACGGCGTGGCATGCCAGGTACGCTTCAAAGACGAGTCGTACCGGCCCAGGGTCTAGTGTTTCGCGGCGTCAATAAGCCTGCTCTTTGACTGGACCGCCGCGACGTGCTCGTAGCTCAGAATATGTTATAATGGAGCTAATGGCATAAGGAAGCCTGATATGCAAGAAATCACACATGGAGTCTATGTTGAATCGGGTTATCACGGCGTCACCGTGGGGGCGATCGTCACGAAGGAAGACGTCATCTGTGTGGACAGCCCCACGCTGCCGGCTGACGCGCGCGCCTGGCGCGCGCGCCTGGCCAAGCTGACGCCCAAGCCGGTGCGCTATATTGTGTACACCGACGTGCAGCGCGACCGCGTTTTAGGCGCTCAATACCTGGAGGGGGCCACCGTGGCCCACGAATCTGGCTGGGAAACGATGAAAGGCTATGGCGAGGTCTTTCGTCAACAGACAGCCGACTTGTTGAGCCACTCTGCGCCCGAAGCGTCGCTGGAGATCACCGCTGGCTGGCGGCTCGTGCTTCCCCAATTGACGCTTGGCCGCCAACTGACCTTCTATCGCGGCTCGACGCCGATTGTGGTGCAGCACGTGGGCGGCCCTACTCCCTCTAGTTTGTGGGTCCTCTTGCCCGAGCGAAACGTGCTGTTCGCCGGCGATACCGTCACCTGCGGCGCGCACCCCTCCCTGGCCGAGGCGGACCTGGAGACCTGGATCACACTGTTGAAAAAGCTGAACCGGAAAAAGACACAGCCGCTCACGATTGTCCCTGGGCGCGGCGGCGCCGTTGCCAGCTTGGATGACGTTGACCGGCTGTATCACTATTTGCTGGATGTTCGCCGGCGCGTTCGCCGGCTCGTCCGCTCCGGTCAACCCCGCTCACAAGCCGCGAGCTTGGTCCAGGACTTGATGCCCGCATTCCCTGCCCGCGACGACGAGCGCGAGCTGGTGCAACGCCGCGTCAAGGCCGGGCTGGAACGCGCTTATGAAATCTACCGTTCGGAGCCATAGGGGCACCCCCGCGGGGTTGCCCTTGTAAGGAGTGCGCCATGTCCGATCAAGAGTTGAGCTATGCCCTGGCTGTCAAAAAAAAGCACGAGCGTGCCTTGATGAGAAAGCGCAACGTGGTGGGGGTTGGCGTCGGCTTCAGGCAGCGCGCCGGGCATGACACCGATCAGGTGTGCATCGTCGTGTCGGTCAGCCAGAAAAAAAGGCTGGCGGAGCTTGACCCGCGCGACGTGATCCCGCGCGTTCTAGAAAACGTGCCAGTCGACGTCCAAGAGACAGGCCCGTTCCGGGCGTTTTAGACCTCGAGGAGAGACACTATGCCGGATCTGTTGACCCAACTCATCACCGAAGCGATCAGCATCAAGCGGCAGTACCTGGACGAGCTGTTGAGCAAGGCCAACGTGATTGGCTGCGGGGTGGGCTTTAAAATCGCCGGCGACTCGCAAACCGATGAGCCGTGCATCGTCATCTCGGTCTCGCACAAACTGCCTCTGGCACAATTGGCCACCATTGACCTCATCCCCAAGCTGCTGGGGCAAATCAAGACCGACGTCATCGAAACGGGCGTCTTTCGCGCCTTGCAGAACCCGCAGAAGAAGATGCGCCCGGCCCAGCCCGGCGCCTCGATCGGCCACCACGCCGTCACCGCCGGCACTTTTGGCTGCCTGGTGCGGCGCGGGGACGAGATTTTCATCCTGAGCAACAATCACGTGCTGGCCAACGTGAACGATGCCAAGGCCGGCGATGCCATCCTGCAGCCGGGTACGCTGGATGGCGGGACCCTGGATGACAAGGTTGCCGAGCTGGTCGAATTCATCCCGCTCGACTTTGGCCAGTCTTCGCCTCCTACCCAATCGGGCTGCGCGCCGACCGTGATCAAGTTGATCGCCGCTTTTGGACAAGGCGGGGAGCAGCCACCCGCGGGAGGCGGCGGCAATCACGTGGACTGTGCCTTGGCCCGCCCGCTGCCTGGCCTGGTCTCGCCCGATATCATGCAAATCGGCCGCCCGGCAGGGGTTGGCCTGGCCAGCCTGGGCACCCGCATCCACAAGTTTGGGCGCACCAGCGGCTATACCCAGGGCCGGATCACGCAAATCGACGTCACGGTCACGATCGATTATGCCGGCTGCCCGGCGCTGTTTCACGGTCAGTTGATGGCGGGTGCGATGAGCCAGGGCGGCGACAGCGGCTCGGCTGTCCTCGACGACCAGAACCGCGTGGTGGGACTGTTGTTCGCCGGCTCCGAGGTGGCGACGCTCATCAACCCCATTCAAGATGTGCTTGACGCGCTGCGGGTCGAAATCGTGGTGTAGGGGCGCCCCCTGTGGCTTCGGCGCGAGATCAGCCGAGCGGTTGCCCAGGGCAGACATAGGGGTCTGCCCCTACCTGAAAAGCTCGTAGGCCTTGATGGCCAGGCCGGCGGTGACGCTGGTGAACACGCTGGTCTTGACCAGCTTGGCCGGGCCAAAGAGGGCGGCTAACATCTGGCTAAAACTTGGGATGCTCGAAGATCCTCCGGTCGCCACGACGCGGTCGATCTGCTCCAGGCCGAGGCCAGAGGCGCGCACGGTTTCCAGCAGGCAGTCCTCTACCTGCCGGCGATAATCGGTAATGATCGCCTCGAACTGAGCGCGGGTGAGCATCTGCCAGACAGAAATCCCTTCGCCTTGCAGCTCGATCGCCGCCGCATACTCGTTCGACAGGCGAATCTTGGCCTGCTCTACCTGGCTGTACAGGCTGTAACCGTACTCATTAAAGATCAGCGACTCCAGGTTCTCGACCCGGGCCGGGTGGTCGGAAGTCGCGCCGACCCGGTCGAAAAAGCCCTTCATTTCGAGCGTGCCAAGCGCCGCCAGCGTCTGCCAATCGCACATCTGCTCGACAATGTCCCTCGGAAAAGGACGCTTGTCCTGGCCGTAATGGGTGCCGTAGGCAAAGTGGGCCAGCAGCTTGGCCCCGACGATGGCCGAGTCAAAGTTGCTGCCGGCGACGTCTATCCCACCGGTCGAAAAGACGCGCGCTTCTTTATCCCCGATGCGGATGACGGTGATGTCCAGCGTGCCGCCGCCAAAGTCAAAGACGAGGACGTTTTCCGCCCGGCTGATCCTGGATCCGTATTCCAACGCGGCGGCGACCGGCTCGAGTTCGAGCTGGACGTCCACAAAGCCGGCTCGCCGGGCAGCGCTCACCAAGCGCCCCTCAACCTGGGCATCGGCCTCGCCGCCGCTGTACCCAGCCCCGCCGGCCATGTGCACCGGCCGGCCCAACACGGCGCGCTTCACCGGCCGCTCGAGGAGCGCTTCCACGCGCTCTTTGAGCGCGCGCAGGTAGACGGTCGCCAGGTCCTCGGCGCTGTAGCGCTGGCCAAACACCGACGTGCCTCCGTAGCCTGGCATGCGCAGGGCCGTTTTCAGATATTGCAGCAGCCGGCCAGGCGCCAGCTCGTCCACATAGGCGTAAACGTCGGTCACGTAGAACATGTCGCCGCCCCGGTAGGAGATTTCCCCCACCCATTTTTTCACAAAGCGGCGCGCGCGGGAGATGTTATCCTGCTGGTAGTTCTGCACAGCCTCTTCGCCGATCGATTGCTTCCCGTCGCGGGTGATGTACAGGATGGTTTTGACCACTTCGGGCGCTTCGCCGTGACGGTCGATGGGAAGCAAACGCACACTCTGCCCATCGTAGATGGCCGCGCTCGAATTGGTCGTGCCAAAGTCAATGCCGATCGCTGTCCCGTGTCTCACATTAAAAACCTTGAACGTAATCATAACCACGCAGGACACGAAGAACACGAAGGAGAAACCTTTGTGCCCTTTGTGTATTTTGTGGTTTAAAAACTCTTGAACGACGTGAACGCGCGCACGCCGTGCGTGACGCCAGGCAGGGCAGCCAGCGGGCCGGAACGACTCAGGTGAGGCGCCCGGTCCACGTCCAAGATGGCCAGCCGCCCGTTTTGCATCAGCACCGCCACCTGATCGTATTCGCCCACCAACCTGACCCCCAACACGTCTTCCATGCTACACGCCGGCTGGGGCCTGGTCCCCATCGATTTGGCCGGCAGGCTCTTGAGGGCACGCCTACCCCCCTTGCCTGCAGCGTCCACGATCAACACTTCCTGCTCTGGCCGGTCGCTCAGCACCATCTCCACCACATACTCGCCCTTGCCCAGCTTGATCCCTGGCGCCAGGCTGGGGCTCATGCTGCTTTCTGGAAAGCGCAGGAACAGGCCCCTGTTCGTGAACAACAAGACCTCGGCCCCCTGCTCAAAGCACACCTGGGCGCAGTGCTGGACGTCCCGATCCACCGCTACGCCGCGCCCAAACTGCCGCTCTTGTAGGAAACGATTCACGCTCCAGCGCATGATACTGCGGACTTGCCCTTCCCGGCTGGCCGCCACCAGGCTGTGACCTAGGGGCAGGCCGCCGATGGGCGTCATGAGGGCGACAAACTCGCCGCCGCCCAGGCGCAGATCCGGTATCTTGTGCCAGTTGGCCGCCTCCCCCGTGACCCTGGCCAACTCCTCTACCTTGAAGACAGCCGCCTGGCCCAGGTTGGTCAGGAGCAAGATCTCTTCGGCCAGCGGCGCGGCCAACAGGTGCAGATTGACCCTGGCCGGGAAGCGGAAGGCGTACTTGACCAGCGAGGATTCGTCTAGCTCGCCAAGCTGCATGTCGAGCGCCAGCGCGTGGCCGTTGGCGGCCCACAGGATGAGCGCTTCGGGCGGCGCGTGCTTTTGGGAGCGCGCCTTGACCAGGCGTGCCAGGGCCTCGATTTGACGAGACAGCTCGTCAACCTCCTTTTGGTGCGCCTGGGTGTCTATTTTCCGCCTGAGCGTGCTGTTGGCGTCCCTGAGCGCCTCGTTCTCCTCCTCCAGCCGCATCAACCGCGTGATGAGCAGCCGGGTCATACCCGGCGCCGACTCTGGAGCCTGCTCGATCTGCGCCAGCCACTCTTTGGGATCCTCGTCGTTTATCATCTCTTTTTCTTAAAATTAACAATTAACAATTAACAATTAATAATTAACAATTTCTTCACGGTTTCCCCCAGTGCAAGATCCGCACGTCTCCTCCCTCGATCGTCAGCGTGTAGCGGCCGTTCGACGGCACGCTGACGGTCCCGCCGCGCAGCACGTCTTCCCCGGCCCCTCGCACCGGGCGGGGCGGATTGGTGAAATCGATCGTGGTGGCCTGCGTTTCGTCGCTCAGGTTGAGCAGCACCAGGTAAAAATCATTCTTGTCCCATCGCCAATACGCCAGGCAAGTTGGGCACTTGGCGGTCTCGACGTATTGAAAGCCGCCCAGGCTGAGGGCAGAGTAGGCGTGCCGTTGGCCGATCATCGAGCGATAGGCCTCGAGCAGCGAGCCGTCCTGGCCGTCCTGTGCCTGGACGGCGGCCCAGTCCATCGGCCCGGTGGCTGCGCCGCGGTTGCCTTTCAGGCCGAGCTCTTCGCCGTAATACACCAACGGCGTGCCGGGCAGGGTCAGGATGAGCGCGGCGGCCTGCTTCTGGCGCGCCAGGCTGCCTCCCAGCTCGCTGGCCAGGCGGTTGGTGGTGTGGCGGCTGGCGAAGCGCACGACTTGGGCGGCGGGTGGGAAACGCTCGGCCTCGGCCTGCAGTTGCGTCATGATCGCCTCCGAGGTCGCGCGCCCGCCCAGCACTCCGTCGGCGCTCTTGTCTGGGCTGCCGGCCAGGACCCCGTAGAGCGGGTCGTCGAACAGCGCGTCCAGGTGGGCAAAGTAGGGCGTCATCTCGTCGGTCTGGCTGGCCTCGACCTCGCCCAACAGCACAAAATCGGCCTGGATTGCTTTCACGTCGGCGCGCAGCGCCTGCCAGAATCCGGCCGGCACCAGCGAGGCGTCGGGAAAGTTGAAGCCATCTGGCCCGTTGGTCAGGTTGCCGTCGTTGTTCACGTCCAGCCAATAGCGCGCGGTTTCCAACAAGTAGCGCTGCACCTCGGCGTTTTCCAGGTTGAGCAAGGGCAAGGTCTTGTCGTTGCCGAACGATTCGTATTTCGTGTGGGCCTCGTTTTGCCACACATACCACGGGCTGTAGGCGGATTCGGGATTGCGATAGGCTTCTTGGAAAAAGGCGTGTTGGTCCGAGCTATAGGCGATGGGGAAATCCAGGATGACGCGTATGCCGCGCAGGTGCGCCTCGTCTACCAGCGTGGCCAGGTCCTGCTGCGTGCCCAGGTCGGGTGAAACGGTCAGGTGATCGGTGACGGCGTATCCGTCGGGGCTGGCGGCGCCAAAGACCGGCAGAAGGTGCAGTGCTGTGATGCCCAGGCTGTTGAGATAGTCCAACTGCTGCGTGATGCCGGCCAGGTCACCCACGCCGTCGCCGTCGCTGTCCTCAAAGCTGCGCGGAAAGACCTGGTACACCACGGTAGTGCGGAACCAGGCCGGGCTGCCGGCCGGCAGGGGAGTGGAGGTCGGCATGGTGACGGTGGGGGTAAATGTGGGCAGCACCCGGCGCGGCGTCGGGGTGGCTGGCTGGCGCTGGCAGGCGCTCAGCAGCAGGCTGGCGAGAAGCAGATACACATGTGCTCGTCGAAACATAAAAACACCTCCTGGATACCGCCATTCTACCATATCCACCAGCCTCAAGCAAGGGGCCCCACACCCCTTTGGACAAAACGGGCAAAATCAGTTACAATCTAGGCGCAGGAGGCAACCCCACCTGCCAGGAAGGAAACATGAAAACTGATAACCATCCGGATCGTTCTCCATACTACCACTGGACTTGTTGGCTGATCGGCCTGGGCTCCCTGGCCTGGCTGCTGCTGCGCAGCGGGACAAACCCGCGCCGGCTGGCCTACCCGTGCCAGCGGGCGGCCCTGGGCAGCAGCACAGTTTTTTTGAGCTACCTGGCTGGCGTGTTGGGCATCGCCCACCTCTATCACCGTCTCAAGCGCCGGGTCACGCTGCTGGATGCCGGCCTGTTTGCGCTGCTGACCGCCATCCTGGCGGGAAGCAATGCCCCAACCCTGTCTGCCTACGCCGGCACGGCCGCTTTGCCAGGCTGGACCAGCCCGACGGCGATATCTAGTGTCTTTGTGGTGGAGCAGGTGCCCGCACCTGAATGCAGCCTCGACGGCGGCGCGCTGCCCAGCACACCCCCCTGCAGCGACGCCGGCTACGCCCTGCGCGACGACGGCGTCGAGGCACTGGTCGACGAAATGGAGAGACGAGGCGACTATTTTTACCAGACCGCCGCTCACCCCACCGGCATCGTCGGCGCAAACGACGTGGTGGTGATCAAGGTCAATAACCAGTGGGGCGGCAAAGCGGGCGAGCCCAACGGGCGGCTGGCAACCAACAACGACGTGCTCAAAGGCCTGCTCTGGCGCATCGTGCGGCACCCCGATGGCTTTAGCGGCGAAATCGTCGTCGCCGAAAACACCCAGGGCACTAACAACAACTGGGATAATCAGCCGGCCAACGCCCAGGACCAGCAGCAATCTTACCTGGACGTCGTCAACGCCTTCCATGGCCTGGGCTATCCGGTTTCCCTGTTCAGTTGGGACGATCTGAACAGCAGCACGATCAGCGGCGGAGACGTCGACGGGAGCGGCTACCCGGCCGGCGAATACGCCAACGGCAACACCCAGGACGCCTATATCCTGCTGGAGGATTCCGAGGGAAGCGGCACCGACGAGCTGTCCTATCCCAAGTTCCAGACCACGACCGGCATTTCGATCAGCATGCGCTACGGCGTGTGGGATGGCAGCAGTTACGACTCGGAGCGGCTGACCTTTATCAACCTGCCCGTGCTCAAGGGCCACGGCATGGCCGGCGTGACCGGCGCGTGGAAAAACCTCGTCGGCTTTGTCACCATTGCCGGCAGCGAAAGCCGGTATGGTAGTTGGAACTTGATGCACGACTTTTTCTGGGGCTATACCGGCGAGGCGAATAAGGACTATGGTTTGCTGGGGCGTGAAATGGCCCGCGTCCGCACGCCTGACCTGAATATCGTAGACGCGATATGGATCGCCTACGTCAACTGGTATGGCAGCGTCGTTCGCCAGGATATGCTGCTGGCCAGCACCGACCCCTTCGCGGTGGACTGGTACGCCTCGGAACACATCTTGCGCCCCGCCTTGGGCAAGCCGTCAGCCGCGCGGGCAGGCGTCTTTCGAAACGCCACCCGCACCAATCAAAACGCCGCCCAGGCCGAGTGGCCCGGCGGCAGCGGCAGCTATCCTTATATCGACCTGTTGGACGATTACGATGGCGACAGCCCCAGCGACGACGAAAAGAAGCAGATGAACGTCTACGTCGTTCCATCCGTGACGGTCACGCACTCGAGCTGGACAGAGAACGTGTGGTACAGGCTGGCCGACGCCCGCATACGCTTTAGCGACTTGGGCAGCGTGAACGCGGTCACGGTCACGCTTGTCTATTCGTACCCCACGGCAGATCGCAACAGCCTCCCGCGCCATTACCATATCGCCGCCGGCGGCGATGGGTTCACGGCTGCCCTGGCCCTGGGTTATCGGGACGCCGACGTGACGTCGGCCGGCTTGAATGAAGAGGATCTGCTGCTCTACCGTTACGAGGGCAACGGCTTCTGGAGGCCGTACTCGTCGACGGTGGATGTCGACAACAACCTCGTGATGGCGACGCAGGCGGTCACCGCCTTCAGCACGTGGGCCATCGGCAGCGGGATCGACCGCCCGACACTGGTCGCCCTGCGCGGCGCGAGCGCGCCAGGCGAGGCTGGACGCCGGATCGGGTTGATGGCAACGGTGGCGCTTGTGGCGACGCTTGCAGGCATGGGGTGGATACGCTGGCGCAAGCGCAAAGGCACGCCCGACTCAAAGGTATCTGACTTGGAGTGACGCGATGGTCTACACCTACACGCTCGATGGCTTATTCTTGCAATCAGGCGACTTGATCTGCACCAACGATGGTGGCCGGGCTGTCGTGGCCGGCGAGTTCTGGCGCATGGTCGGCAAGCTGCTCCCCGGCGATGTCGACCACGTCGCCGTCTACGTCGGCCCTGGTGGCCGCTGCGTCGAGGCCGGCCCCAAGGGGGTGTACGCCTACGAGATCGAGGGCAACACCTGGGACGGCGACAAGATGCTGGCCCAACGCCTGTTCGTCGATACCCTCTACGGCGTGGCCTACCCGCTGCAGGGGAGGGGGCTGGCCGAGCCGGCCGAGCCGGCCATCCGGGCCGACGTGGCGGCCTACTGCCTGGCGCAGGTCGGGAAATCGTACAATCTCAACTTCTTCGACTCGCGCACCGAGCAGGCTTTTTATTGCAGCCAGTTGGCCTACGTCGCCTACCTGCGCCACGGCATCGATTTGAATACCGAGATCGGCATTCCCAGCCTCCCGGCCAGCGCCAGCATCGTCTTCCCCCAAGAGATCTGGAACTCGGTGCCGCACGTCTTGTGCCCGGGGCGGCAGTGATAGCCGCTATCAGGACAGCTCATGATTCATAACGACAGCCCATGACACTCCCTTTTGCATTGGATCAAGCTTACTGCCAGAAACGCTTGCTGCTCGTGTGGGGCGCTTCGCCTTACTCGCTGGAAGAACACGAGGTGGTTAACCGGGTGGTGGTGCTTGGCCGGTGGTTGGAGCAGCCTGTCCAGGCTCCCAGCATCCCACTGCACGCGCTGCCGCCGCTGTCAATCCTCAGCGTCGACCCCAGCGAGCGGGTCGAGGAGGCTTTTGGGCAGGCCGGCGTGCCGCTGCACGTCGTGCGCTCGCGTCGCGACGTGGTGGCGTGTGAGCGGCACACGCTGCTCAAGCTGGCCGGTGACCTGGCGGAACGCTGCGGCGTGATTCTCGGCCAGGTGGAGATATTCCGCTTGCGCGACGATGCCGACAAGCGCTACATGCTCGACGAGGCGGCCCGCCTCGCCGGTGGCGGGGCCGTGCTGCTCGCCGGCTGCAACCCGCTCAGCGAGGACTTTCGCAGTTGGTGGTCGGTGCTGGGGCCGTTTTTCGAGCGCGCCGCCTGCTTTGCGCTGGGCGACCCGGCGGTGGATTGGCCGCCGGGCATCACGTGCCTGGAGACACCTTTCGAGCGGCTCGCGGCAGACTTGCGCGAAAGCCTGTCTCAGGCCGAGACAGACGAGCGGGCGCGAGCGGCCTAACGGCCATCTGCACGTGACAGATTTCACGGTCTTTTGAGCCTGCTTTCTGGAGGAGAGCATGCAGTCCACATCCGCCTGCCCCAGTTGTGGGCGGCACACGGGACCTTACGAGGCTTGTCCTTACTGCGGCGCCCGGCTTGTGCCGCGTATCAGCCTGCGCGTCTTTCGCTATGGCTCGCTGCTTGTAGCGCTGGCCGGGCTGGCCGTGCTGTGGTTCTTCTCCCATCGCTCGGCGGCGCCCACGGTCAAGATAGGCCAGGCGCAGGCGACGATGAATTTCGCCTACGTGCGCGTGGTGGGCCACGTGACGCGCTCGCCCAGCTATGACCCGGCCAGCGCTTACCTGAGCTTTTGGATCGAAGACGACAGCGGGCAGATGCTGGTCTCGTCGTATCGCGGCACGACACAAGAGTTGGTGCAGGCCGGCCGTGTGCCGGACGTGGGCGACGAGATAAGCCTGGAAGGCACGCTGCGCATCCGCGACGAGTCTCCCTCACTGACCCTGGCCTCGGCCGAGACGCTGCGCGTGCTGCATCCCCAGCCGGCGGAGCGCGAGATCGGCGATATTACCACCTCCGATGCCCTGGCAGCCGTGACGGTGCGCGGACAGGTGCGCCAGATCGAGACGCCCTACGAGGGATTGACGCTGATCACGCTGCGCGACAGCAGCGGCGCCATAGACGTGGCTGTCAGCAGGTCGACCGCTGCGCTTATGGACGCTGAGGGCGTGCCGGAGCTTACGCCGGGCGACTCGGTCGAGTTGAGCGGCGCGGTGACGTTGTACGAGAACACGCCCCAGATCACGCTGACGACCTACGGCCACCTGCTCAAATTGGATGAGCCGCTCGAGATCGCGCCTCTGAGGCAGGTGCGCGATCTGACGGCCGGCCGCTATGCGCGCGTGGAAGGCGAGCTGATACAGCTCAAGCCCTTTAGCGCTGGCGTCAAGCTCACGCTCGACGATGGCAGCGGGCGCGTCAGCGTGCTGGTGTGGAACGACGTGTACACCGCCCTGGACAGCCGGGCCGATTTTGTCGAAGGCGCCATCGTCAGCGTCCAGGGCCAGGTTACTCACTATCGCGGCGAGCTGGAGCTGGTGGCCGATGCGCCGGCCGACCTGGAACTAGTGTGGAAAAGCGCCGCCGCCCAGGCGCCGCAGCAGATGCCCATCGGTGCCATCACCGCCGCCGAGCGCGGCCGCACGGTCTCGGTCAGCGGCGTGGTGCTCGAAAGCCGGCGGCTGCTGACCGGCCTGCGCTTGCTGCTCGGCGACGAGACGGGCCAGATCATGCTGCTGCTGTGGGACGACGTGTTGTCCCAAGCGCCCGACCGCGATCGGCTTGGTGTGGGAGCACGCCTGAACGTCCAGGCCAGGGTAGACATCTACCGCGACGAGCTGGAGCTCATCCCCCGCCAGGGTACCGACCTGATCGTGAGCGCCCCTGTGGAGCTCGCACAGGCTGCGCCCCCCACCGCTGCTACACCCGGCCCGGAGGGGGCGGGCGCCAAACCCGTCCCTACGCCCACGCTCACACTCACACCCGTCCCCCCAACCGCTACCGCGTCCCCCGAACCCACCGCCAGAGCGCTTCCGGCCGCCATCGCCATCGGCGCAGCCAGCCGCGACAGGCTCGGCCAAACGCTGACCGTCCAGGGCCGCGTGGTCGACGTCACCAGCAGCTCGGCCGGCGTCAAGTTCTACCTGGACGACGGCTCGGGGCGGATCGACCTGTTCGTGAGCTCGGGCGTGTACCGCTACGTCAAGGGCCGGGCCGGCCTGCGGCTGGGCGCGCAGGTACTGGCCAGCGGCGAGCTGGCCGAGTACAAGGGGGCGCTGGAGATCGTGCCGAGGCTGGGCGAAAACGTCTTTGTGCTGGAGGGAGGCACGGGGCAGGCGGCCGAGCCGAGGCTGATCAGTTCACTGGTGCAAGAGGACAAGGATCGCTTCGTCAGCCTGCGCTGTACAATCCTGGCCAAGGAGCTGCTGGCGGGCGGGGTCAAGCTGCGCGTGCGCGACGAGGGCGGCGACATCGACCTGGTCATCTGGGACAATGTGCTGATCTACGTGCCGGACGTGGAAGGCTTGGTCGAGGGCGCCCGGCTCACCGTGACCGGCAAGGTGAGCTTTTTCCGCGGCGCGCCGCAGCTCACGCCGCAAGTTGGCTACGACGTCCAGGTGGAATAATGTAGGGCGGGTTTGAAACCCGCCCCTACGACGCGAACTGCCCCAGCAGCGCCTCGACCGAGCTGGCGATGACGGTGTGGCTGGCCTCGGTGTAACCGCCGCCCAGCAGCATGACCACCGGCAGCTCCCGCTGGCGCGCCTGCTGGACGACGAACTGGTCGCGTTCGAGCACCCCCTGCTCCGACACGGCCAGCCGCCCCAACGGGTCCCCGCGCAGGATGTCTGTCCCGGCGTTGTAGATGACCAGGGCCGGCGCCTTGGTGCAGGCGACGAGGTCGAAGAAGCGGGGTAGGTGGGTACGCAGCAGCTCGAGATAGAGCCCGTCGTCACACCCCTCGTCCAGCGGAATGGGATAGTTAACTCTTTGCCTGGCGAGCGTGTCGTGAGCCGGGTAAATCCAACGGTTGAAGGCGTCCAGGATGATGACGTTGCGCTCGTCCAGGAAGCAGTGACAGACGCCGTTGCCCTGGTGGACGTCGAGGTCGACGTAAGCGACTATGCCGTAGGAGGGCAGGTGGCCCGAGCGGCGCAGTTCGTGGATGAGCAACGCGATGTCAGAGTAGATGCAAAAGCCTTCCCCGCCGCCCGGCTTGGCATGGTGATAGCCGCCGGCAAAATTTACGGCAAAGCCGTTGTCCAGTGCCAATTGGCCGGCCAGGAGTGTGCCGGCGCAGGCCCAGCGCATCGGCCGCAGCGCGGCGCGCTCCAGGACAAAGGCGGGGAAAAAACGCAGGGGCGGCAGCTCCAACGCGCGGGCCACGCAGCCAGGCTTGCGCAGTCGGCGCAGGTAATAGGGCAGGTGGACTTGAAGCAGTTGCTGCTCATCCATCGCCGCAAGTGGGGCGGTCACCCACTGATCGAGCGCTGGCCCCAGGCGCCCGCGCAGCAGATTGAAGGCGCGACTGTATTTTCTCGAGTCGAACGGGTGCAGTCGCTCGATGCCCAGAAGGCGAATGTCGTAGCGCGGGCTGTACACGAGGTGTTTGCTCATTGACCCTATTGTATCACATGAGGGCATTTTGTAATAAACGCAGGCAGTGATATAATGGGCTATAGGAATAGTCTTAGGAACAAGCCATGTCTACTTACGTGATCATGATGAAGTTGACCGAGCACGGCGCTCAACATATCCAGAGCGCCCCGGCGCGCATCGAGGAAACGATTCGCGCTTTCGAATCCGTGGGCGGTAAGGTCAGCAGCTTTTACGCTGTCACCGGCGAGTATGATTTCGTGTGCATCGTAGAAAGCCCCAACGACGAGATCGTGATGGCCTTCTCGATGGGGCTGGGCACGGCCGGGAACGTCACGACGACGTCGTTGAAAGCGTTCACCAAGAAACAGTTCTACAAGGCTATCCGGCAGTTGGACCGGCTCGAGCTCCTGGCCGGGCGGAGCGAGGCCGAGGCCCTCCTGTATTGATCTTGATTTGTTATTTGCTATTTGACCATGTCCACCTACATTGTCCTGATGAAGCTGAGCGAGAATGGCGTGAAGAACGTCAAGAATGCCCCGGCCCGCATCGAGCGCACGATCCGGGATTTCGAGGCTGCCGGCTGCCGGCTGCTGGATTTTTACGTCCTGATGGGACACTATGATTTTATTTGCGTCGTGGAGGGGCCGAGTGACGAGGCCATCGTGAGCTTTGCCCTGCAGGTCAGCGCGGGTGGCAACGTCAAGACGAGCCTGCTCAAGGCCTATAGTCGGGAGCAGTTTGCCGAAATGGTGCAAGATTTGACCTAGTATACAAAGGAGAGAAAGGATGAGCGAATTTACACGCTTTCAACTATACGACCTGATGAATCGATCCGGCCCCTTGTGGCTCGTCGAGGCTGACCTGAGCGGGGTCAATCTCAACCACGCCGCGTTAAGCACCGCCAACCTCAGCGGCGCCGACCTGAGCGGCGCCAACCTCAGTGGGGTGAACCTGAGCAACGCCAATCTGAGAAACGCCAATTTGAGCCGGGCCAATCTCAGCGGGGCCAACCTCAGCCATACCAACCTGATTGGGGCCAACCTGGGCGAGGCCGACCTGAGCGGGACCAATATGTACGAAACCTACGCCAGGGAAGCTAACCTGCTAGACGCCAAGTTGGTCGACGCCAGGCCGATTGGCGCCGATCTGCGGGCGACCAACATGAGCGGGTGTGACGTGAGCGGGGCCGACCTGAGCGGGGCAAACCTGAGCGGGGCAGCCATCGACCAGGCCGAGCTGGTCAAGGCCCGCTCGCTCGAAAACGCCACTTTGCCTGACGGAAGCCGGCATGAGTAAGGGCAGCCCCGCGCGTCTGCCTGACTGGAGATGGGCATGAAGTTGAGACCTCTTGCGCTCGGAAGCTTTAAGGGTTTTCTGTGTGTCCTGTGTGGCTCTGCGGCTATTTTCGCAGCGCCCGGCGCGCAGGCCCAGGCTGGCCACGTCGACGTGCTGGTGGCTGAGGACGCGGTCACCACGCCGCTCTATAACTATATCCAACGCGGCATCCAGACCGCCGAGGCCGACGGCGCCCAGGCCCTGATCATCCAGCTCAACACGCCCGGTGGGCTGGTGGACTCGATGCAGCAGATCGTCGAGGCGATTGGCCAGAGCAAGGTGCCGGTCGTCGTCTACGTCGCGCCGCGCAGCGCGCGGGCAGCCTCGGCCGGTGCGTTGATCGTGATGGCCGGCCACGCGGCGGCCATGTCGCCAGAGACGGTGATCGGGGCCGCCTCGCCGATTGACTCCAGCGGGCAGGATTTGACCCAGACGGTGGAAACCAAGCTCAAAGAGGTTCTCAAGGCCCAGGTGCGCACCCTGGGCGCACGGCGCGGCGCAAAGGCGGTCCAGTTGGGTGAGGAGATGGTCGAGAGCGCGCGAGCCGTGTCTGAGCAAGAGGCGCTGGAGGCTGGCCTGATCGACTTTATCGCCGCCGACATGGATGACCTGCTCGAGCAGCTCGACGGCTTCGAGGTCCAAGTCCAGGGCCGCCCCATCCGCCTGTCTACCGCCGGCGCCAGCGTCAAGACCATCGAATCCAACATCGTGGAAAACCTGCTGCGTGTCATTCTCAACCCAAACATCTCGTTCCTGCTCTTGACGATCGGCGTGCAAGCCATCTTGATCGAGCTGTCCAGCCCGGGCGGTTGGGTGGCCGGTTTCATTGGCGCCGTTTGCCTGGTCTTGTTCGTCTACTCGGCCGGCGTGATCCCGGTCAACGCTTTGGGCCTGGTGTTGATTGGGATCGCCTTCGTGTTGTTTTTCTTGGAGGTCAAGGCGCCTACTCACGGCGCGTTGATGTTGACCGGCCTGGCCACCTTTATCGCCGGGGCGTTGGTCTTGTTCAACACCACGCCTGGTCCGGAGCAGGCTGTGTATGGCCGTCTGTCAGTGCCGTTGGTGATCGGCACGGGCGTCGTGACCGCCCTGTTCTTTGGCTTTATCGTGGGCAAGGCCCTGCAGGCTCAACGCCGCCCGGCGGTGACGGGTGTCGAGTCTCTGGTGGGGCGGCATGGCATGGTCCAGACCGACCTGGTCCCACGCGGCACGGTGCACGTGTTTGGCGAGCTGTGGACGGCCGAGGCGGAGGGCGAAACGCTGCCGGCCGGCACACGGATCGAGGTTGTCGGCTCGGATGGCTTGACATTGCGGGTCCAACGCGCCCAGCCGCCAGATCGGGAAGATGTCAAGACCTGACAGGTTTAAGAAAACCTGTCAGGTCTGTGGGCTGCTCTAGGCCGGCTGCAGCACGGCCTCGACGATCTGCTTGAGCGTGGCCGGCAGCGGCGCGTCGGGATAGGACTGGGCCAGCGGGGTGCCTTGCCCCAAGGCCTGGGCCTGGGCCTCATCGTAAGGGAGGCTGACCTGGATAGGCCGCCCTAGCGCCTTTTCAATCGCCAGCGAGGTCAGCCCGGGCCGCGGCATGATCTGGTTAGACACCAGCCTGATCTTGTCGTCAGGCACCTTGAAAGAGTTGAGCAAGCGCAGCGAGGCGGCCGTCGTTTGGAGCGCGGCTACCTCTGGCGCCGTGACGAGCAGCACCTGGTCGGCCACCGCCAACGCCACGCGGGTGGTAATGTCCACTGTGCCGGAAGTGTCGATCACGACGATATCCAGCGCTGACTTGAGCAGGGTCAACAGCTTGGCCAAGGCTTCTCCGTTGATCGGCTGCACCGGCGGCAAAAACGGCGCCGGCAGCACGAGCAGGCCCGTGCTGTGCTTGAGCATCACTCTTTCCACAGTCTCCATGCTGAACACGTTCGACTGCGGCAGCAAGTCTAGCCAACTGGTCTTGGACTGCATGCGGAACTGCGCTCCCACGTGGCCCGAGCGCATAGACAAATCCACCACGCAGGTCTTGGCGCCGGCCTGCTGGAACATCACGCCCAGGTTCACGCACAAGGTGGTGACTCCCACCCCGCCCCGCAGGCTAAAGCTGGTCAGGGCAAAGTGGCTGGGGAGGCTCAGCCGGGTGCCCTTGTTGAGCATTTCCTCGACTTTTTGGAGCAGCTCGGGCGGCGCGACCGGCTTGGACATATAGTCGTCGGCCTTGGCGGACATGGCCGCGTCGCGGTCCACCGGTTGGGCGCGCGCGGTCAGGATCAGGACGATGATGTCGGCGGTGGCCGGGTCCTCGCGCAGGCGGCGGGTAACCTGGTAGCCGTTCATGCCGGGCATCATCACGTCGACGATGGCCAGGTCGGGGTGCAATTGCCGCGCTTTGGTGATGCCATCAGCGCCATCGGCCGTCATAATAACCTCGTGACCGCCGCGTTGCAACATCAAGCGCGTCATTTGCAACAAATCGAGATCGTCATCTATAACGAGAATTCGCGCCATCACACCCTCCTGTGCCGTGCCGATTCGCCTCTTTGACTCGTTTCTTATTGACTTGCCCCGACCGAAGGTCGGCATTTGCTACATATCTGGTGCCGGTTCGCCCTTGTTTTCCGCGCAAATAAACTCGACCTTGTCCATATTAATCAGCGCCACTTCGCCTGTCAGGCGCACGCGCGGATCGGTGGACAGGGTGACCGAAGGCTTGAAAAGTGGAAAGTAACGCTCGGCGCCGGCGGCTAACAGCGTGTGCAAATCCAGCGTGCCCGTGGCTTCGAGCATACCGGTCAGCTCGAACGACGGCACGGCCACCAAGGCGCGATACCAAAAGCGGGCAAAGGGTGACGGCGTCTTTTTAAACACGCCATCCGTCTTGCTGGCGATCAAGGCGAACGAGATATCATTTTTGCGCAAGATGGACAAGGGATAGTCCGAAATGATTTCGCCCAGGTGTTCGATGCGCGAGACGTAGGCGATGTCCAGGTCAAACCACTCGGAGCGCCGGTCGTTCAATTGCGCCGAAAGCGGCCAGGCATAGACATTGATTTGTGTCGAGACGCGATGGCCGTGGCTGTAAAAATCCACGGGGATCATTCTCCGCCGGCGAGGCGCCATATCAGTCATAGTTTTGTTTCCCCCCAATCTAGATCGTCTTCTTGTGCTTCAGCTTTGGCATCGTAGCGCGAAGGGGCATCGGGCTTCGTGGCCAGGTTGAGCAGCTCGACATACGTGTCGTCGGCATAATAGCACAATGCGCCGATGGCATCTGAAAACTCGGTATAATCCAGGTTGGCGCACGGCATCTCTACCGTCATCACAACATCGCCATCGCTGTCCAGGCAAAACTTGGCCAGGTTGATGTCGCGGTTAAGCCGCAGCAAGGTATGATACAATTTGCTCTTGCACTCGTCTTTTTTAGGCGCGACCACAAAGGGAGCTATGGTAAAATAGATCCAGTTGTCGGTCAGCTTGACAAACATGCGGTACGACGAGGCGTCTCCTCGCCAGCCCGTGTTCCATACGCCGGGCGGATCGTATTGATAGGTCCATTCATACTTTTCGAAGAATCCATTGATGACTTCTGGTTCCAAGGCCATAAAATCTCCCAGGTTGTTTTACGCAGATGGCGCCGCCATAGAGATGTAATCGATGACATCTCTACCCATTATACCGCATTTTGGGCAAGTAGGTGAAATTAAGGCGTGCGGCTAAACTGGACATGGCCTTCAACCGCGCTGACTTGTATGCTCTTGACACCAGTCCAGTCGGGGCTAAAGCTTTGCTCGGCCAATGGTTCCAGTATGTGGCGCTGGATAAAGCGCTCCAGTTGGCGCGCGCCAGTGCGCACGTCACAGCCCCTCGTCGCCACGTGCTCGATCAGGCCGTCGTCGAACGAGACAGACACAGCCTGGCGGGCAAAGCGCTCGCGCACGATCTTGTCCAGTTTGACGCGAGCGATTTGCTCGGTAGCCTGGGCATCCAAGGGATGAAATGTCACGACCTCATCCACTCGCGCCAGGAAATCATCGGAAAAACGCTTGCGCAGCTCGGTCAGCACAGTGTCCTGATCGAGCGTGGGCCGGCGTTCGCCCGCCGCAAAGCCAATCTGCCGCCGCCCACCTTTACGCCACAAGGCGCTGTCCAGGTTGGTCGTCAGGATGATGCTGGCGTCAGAGAACAATGCCGTCCGGCCGTGCGAGTCGGTCAGGCGCCCATCGTCGAATACTTGTAGGAACATGTTCAAGATGTTGGGATGCGCTTTGTCAAGCTCGTCCAGCAGGATGACGCAAAAGGGATGGCTCATCACCTGGCTGGTCAATTGCCCTTCTTCATCGTAGCCGATGTAACCCGGCGGGCTGCCTACCAGGCGGCTGACGGCGTGCGGCTCGGTATATTCGCTCATATCCAAGCGGATCAGCCGCTCTTCGTCGCCAAAGAGGAACTCGGCCAGGGCGCGCGCCAGCTCGGTTTTGCCCACGCCCACCGGCCCGCAGAACATAAAGACGCCGTCAGGCCGGTTGGGGTTGACGTCCAGGCGGCGCTTGGTCAGGCGCACCAGCCGGGCCACTGCTTCGATCGCCTGCGGCTGGCCGACGACGCGCTGGCCCAGGATCTCTTCCATTTGGAGAAAGCGGTCCATCTCTTCAGCCTCGAGGCGCTCCAACGGCACGCCGGTGAGATCGGACAACACCGACAGGAGGTGATCGCGCGTCACGGTCGTGGCGGCGCCGTCAACTAACAACGCGCGCGAGCCAGCCCGTTCGATCAAGTCGACCGCCTTGTCCGGGAAGTAACGATTTTTGAGATATTGCTTGGCTGACTCGTATACATCGGCCAGCAGGGGCTCGGGGATGACCACGCCAAAGTGACCTTCCAGGCGGGGGCGCAGCGCGTTCAGGATTTGCATCGTCACGTCTTGAGCCGGCTCTTCGACGCGCACGGTCTGGAAGCGCCTGGCCAACGCGCCGTCCGGTTCGATGTACTTGCGATAATCGTGCGTCGTCGTCGCGCCGATGCAGGTGATCTCGCCACGAGCCAGGGCCGGTTTGAACAGTGTGGCGGCGTCTTGCAAGCCGGGCATGCCGCCGGCCCCCAAGAGGGCGTGGACTTCGTCGATGAAGAGCAGCACGTTGCCAGCCCGGCGCGTCTCTTTGACGACCTCTTCCACGCGCTGCTCAAATTCGCCCACGCGCCCAGCGCCGGCTGTCAAGGATGACAGGCTCAACTCGATCAGGCGCTTGTCTTGCAGTTGGGCCGGCACGTCGCCCGTCACGATTTTTCGCGCCAGGCCCTCGACCAGGGCTGTCTTGCCCACGCCCGGCTCGCCGACCAGGATGGGATTGCGCTTGGTTTGCCGGCACAAGATTTCCATCAAGCCCAGCATTTCTCGCGCTCGTCCGACGATCGGGGGCAGTTCGCCTTGACGCGCCAGGTTGGTCAAGTCGCGCCCGTACTTTTCCAGCAGCGGCGTTTTGCGCGGCTTGGCTGAGGACGAAGCCGCCGATGGCGGCGACTCCTCTATCGTTGCCGATTCGACCAGGCTGGCTTGCTTGAGTTCCTTGACCACCTCGGCCGGGTCGGCGCCCAACTGCTCGAGCGCCTGGGCCAATTGGGTGTCCGACTCGATGACGGCCGCCAACAAGCATGCGGGTGTGACCAGGCCACCGGTGGCAATTTCCTGGCTGCGGCGCAGCGTGGCTTTGACGCCATCCGCCACAATCAGGCGCGAGGGGCTGGCTTGTCCTTTCTCCGCCAGCTTCTCGACGGTCTTGGCCAGGGCCTCCGATCGAACGCTGAATTGCTCCAGGATGGGGGTGACCAAGCGCGGCTGGCAGGCAAGCATCCCCAGCAGCAGGTGGGGTGTGTCCAGGTGCGTGCTTTTGAGACGCCTCGCCTGGTCTTTGGCCTGCTCAAAACAGGCCAGGGCATTCGGTGACAGGTTTTCTAGCACGCCAATGACCCCCTTAGCCCTCCCAGACCTCGCTATGACGTCAGATCTGGATACGAATAGTGTGGCACGAGGCCCCAGTTTTGAGGTGGCCAATAAATGACCCAGGCCTTGCCGTCCAAAGCGCTGGACGGCACTGTGCCCCAGTTGTGCGAATCGCTCGAATTGTTACGGTTGTCCCCCAGCACAAAATAATCGTTCGGTCCAACCGTGCGTGGCTCCATCGAATACACGCCCAGCTCTTTCAGGTAGGACTCGGGGACATAGCGCCCGTCGACGTAGACCTTCCCGCCGCGGATCTCGATCGTCTCCCCTGGCAGGCCAATCACGCGCTTGATGTAATCACGCCGCCCGTCACGCCGGAAGACGATGACGTCGCCGCGTTCAACCGCGTGGAGCTTGTAAACCAGGCGGTTGATCAGCACGTATTCACCATTGTGCAAAGTGGGTTCCATGCTCGACCCATCGATGCGAAAGCGGCCGGTAGCCGTATTGACCAGCAAGAAAACGATGGCGGCCAGCAGGATCGTTTCGACGACTTCGCGGAACAGTGAAAACTCTGCGGGCCTCTCGGCCGCCGCCTCTTGTAACTCGTCCTCAATCACCAATTGCTCTTCCACTTTTTCTACATACCTCTCGTACACAAGATTACATGGCTATTCGTAGTAGCTGGTTGATGTGAGCACTTGTATGGGTACAAAGCCTCGATCTCAACAGGCTGTTCCGATAGCCCGATCACACACGTCCGTGCCGTACGACTGGCTCGACAAACAAGCCCCGCTCGTGCCGAACAGATCTACACGATGGCTCGGTAGCGCGGTAATTGTACCACAGATAATGGTATACACAACCAACAACACTCCTTTGTTATCACGGCCCGGCTCGTCTTGCCCCGGCGTGGCCAAACGCTGGCAAACGTGCTAAACGCCCCTACCTGGGACATTGTACCACAATTTGACCAGGCGCGGGCGATGGTGACGGGCTGATATCACCCACGCAGCGATGAAGAATACGTTTTCTTCGCGCAAAACTCGCTTGTGATGCGCAAAGTTGTGCGCATTATTTTTGTAGGGTGGATGCCCCCCACTTAGCGTCCAATATTGAGCCAAAACAGTCTATTGGCCCCATCCGAGACTCTGTTTGACGCTTGATGTGCCTGAAGTGCAGGATATCGTCACAGGTATGACCGAGGGCTTGATCCGCAGCAAGGTCTTGTATCCTTATCGTCTGCGGGAACGCTATTTTCTCGTTGGCATAGACGGTACTGGCATGTTGACCTTCCCAGAACGACATTGCCCCCATTGCTTGACACGCACCTCCAAGGATCGTACCCTCTACTACCATCCTGTGCTGGAAGCCAAGCTGATCACCTCCCAAGGCTTGGTGTGCTCGCTTATGACCGAGTTCATCGAAAACCCAGACGAGTTCCCCACCAAGCAAGACTGTGAACTCAAGGCCTTCTACCGCTTGGCTGAACGCCTGAAACGACGTTTCCCACGTCTGCCGATTTGCTTGCTCTTGGATGGTCTATTTGCTGGTGGACCCACTTTTTCCATCTGTGACAAGTACCTCTGGAAGTACATCATTACACTTGCAAAACTCACACTTGCGCTTTTTGCTTTTCGGGCTATACTACAATATTACCCGCGAAAAACTATCACGATCGCGAAGATTTCGCTTGCGCGCAGAGCACGCAGAGGGCGGAGTTCTTTTAGATTCTTCTCGGCGTTCTCAGCGCTCTCGGCGGTGAAAGAGTTTGGGTTGCGGCGAGAAGCGTGCCGCGCTATGTACATACCATGAGATATTGAGGGGCGCGATGAACGAAATGCTTCGTGTATCACGCCCAGATTGCGTTGTAGGCGAAGGGTTTCGGATATCACGTCCTGGGTTGCGCGATAACCGAACTTCGCAAACTCAGTCGTTGAACTAAGCGCTTCGCGCAGGAGCGGCTGTCCCCAGCCCGCTTCTATCTGACATTTCCCGCATTTTTCCTCAATCAAGGC
>JAFGFO010000021.1 GCA_016931085.1 Thermoflexales bacterium | reverse complement strand
GGTCAACCTGGTCAGCGGCGAGGTGGTGGACACCGCCGCCGATTACAACGGGCAGGTCAAGCGCGGCGAAGACGTGATCAGCCGCATTATCTATGCCAACAAGGACGGCGGCTTGTCCGAGCTGCAAGGGCTGGTGTTGGAAACGCTCAACCGGCTGATCGAGCGCCTGGCTCGCCGCAACCACATCGAGCCGGCCGACATCTACAAGGCCAGCGTGGCCGGCAACACAACCATGATGCACATCTTTTTGGCCATGCCGCCCGACGTGATCCGCAAAAGCCCCTTCGTGCCGACCGTCAACCACGTCCCACAGTTGGTGGCCGGCGAGGTGGGCCTGGCCATTCACCCGCAGGCCACGCTAGACTGCCTGCCCGGCGTGGCCTCCTACGTTGGGGCGGACATCACGGCCGGCATGATCAGCTCGGGAATGGCGGAGATCGGCAGCTTGAAACTGTTCCTGGACTGCGGCACGAATGCGGAAATCGCCCTGGGGGACGGCAGTTGGCTGATCTCGTGTGCAGCCAGCGCCGGCCCGGCCTTTGAGGGCGCGGGAGTCACGCACGGCATGCGCGCCACTCGCGGCGCTATCGAGGAGGTCTGGATCGACGGAAAGACTTTCGAGCCTTCCATGCGCGTCATCGGCAATGAAAAGCCGCGCGGCATTTGCGGCAGCGGGCTGATCGCGCTGCTGGCCGAATTGTTTATCACGGGCATCATCGACAAGGCCGGCAGCGTTAACCTGGATCTGCCGACCAAGCGCGTACGCCCTGGCGAGCACGGCGGCGAGTATGTCCTGGCCTGGGGCAGCGACTCGGCCGACGGGCGCGACATCACGATCACCAAGGTGGATATCGACAACCTGATACGCACCAAGGCCGCCATTTACGCCGGCTTTTCGGTGCTGAGCCACAGTGTCGGCCTGTCCTTGGAGAACGACGTGGCCGAGGTGTTGATCGCCGGCGCTTTTGGCAGCTACATCAACGTCGAAAAAGCCATCACGATCGGCATGCTTCCCGACAAGCCGTGGGAGCGTTTCCGCTTTTTGGGCAACACGAGTGTATTGGGGACGTATCAAGCCTTGCTTTCACGCGAGGCCCGCCAGCGAGTGGCCCAGGCCGCCAGCCAGCTTACCTATCTCGAATTGTCAGCCGACAATGCGTTTTATAACGAGTTTATGGCCGCTTCCTTCATCCCGCATACGGACTTGTCCCGCTTTCCTTCGGTGGAGCAGGCGCTGCGCACCCGCCAGGCGCGAGCCAGCCAAGACCCTTAGGGTCTGTTCTCAGAATAGGAGGCACGAGATGAAAAAGTTTCTGGGTATTTTCCTGGTGTTGGCAACTGGGATGGCGGCGTTGCCCTGGCAGGTGGCGCTGGCGGCGCCGCTCAGGGAAGACAGCGCCTGGTACGCCGAGTACTTTAACAATCCGACCCTGTCCGGCAGCCCGGCCGTGACGCGCTACGACAATGCCATCCGCTTCGAGTGGAGCACGCGCGCGCCGGCGCCAGGAGTGAGCGCCGACAACTTTTCGGCGCGCTGGACACGCACGGTCAGGCTGGATTGGTCCGGCAACTATCGCTTTTACATCAGCTCGGACGATGGCATACGGGTGTGGGTGGACGATCTGCTGATCATCGACCAGTGGCACGACCGGCAAGATGCCTGGACGATGACCGATATCATCCTGTCCGGTGGCGAGCACCGCTTGAAGGTGGAGTATTACGAGCACGCGGGCGCCGCCACTGCCAAGGTGATCTACCAGCCCGAAGCGACCAAGCTGTGGTATGCCGAATACTTTACCAACGTCGATCTCGACGGCTCGCCGGGCAAGGTCGATTACCTGGAAACACTGGACGTGGACTGGGGCGGCGGCTCGCCAGGTGAATGGTTTCACCGCAATTGGTTTTCGGCCCGCTTTACGCGCGACGTGTTCATGACCACTGGGACCTACCGCTTCGACCTGACCACCCAGGGCGGGGTGCGGCTGTGGGTCGATGGCGGGCTGGTGATCGACCAGTGGCACGAAACGGACAAGACGACTCACAGCGGCACGACCAGCGTGAGTGCCGGCAGTCACCAGATCAAGGTCGAATATTATGAAACGTACCACGATGCCAGCCTGCGGCTGGTCTGGCAGCCGGCCCAACCACCCCCGCCCAAGATCACCGGCTGGCGCGGCGAGTATTACGCCACGGCCGACCTGAGCGGCGGCGCGATCATGGTGCGCGACGACAAGAGCTTGGACCTTAACTGGAGCGACGCCGCCCCCGGCATTGGCCTGCCGTCCGACTTTTTCTCCGTGCGCTGGACGCGCAGCGCTTATTTCTCGCCAGCCGGCTATTATCGCTTCTCCGCGTTGGTTGACGACGGCATCCGGATGTGGATCGACGACCAATTGGTGCTGGACGAGTGGCATCGCAGCGATTCACAAAGCTACCTCCTCGACCGCCAACTGGCGGCCGGGACGCACACCATCAAGGTGGAATATTACGAGCACACCGGCTTTGCTCGCATCCGCCTGGATTGGCAGCGCGCCAACACGAGCAGTACCCAGGCGTTGATCGACGACACGGACGCCGGCTTTGTGCGCGGCGGAGACGAATCCGGCTGGACGCTCGTCCGCTCCGGCTACGGCCAGCGCTCGTGGCGGGCGAGCAATCGCGCCGGCTGGTGGGCACGCTGGACGCCCTCGCTTCCGCGCCTGGGCCGCTACGAGGTGTTCGCCTACGTTCCCTCCGTGTCCAACGCCACCCAAAAAGCGCTCTACTACGTCAAGCACGAGGGCGATGTCACGACCATCACCGTCGACCAGCGCAAAAACGCCGGGCGTTGGGTTAGTCTGGGGACCTATGGCTTTAACGCGAACGGCACCGAGTTCGTCCACCTGGACGGCGTCACCGAGGAAACGGCCGGCTCGCGCAACATTGGCTTTGACGCGCTCAAGTGGGTCTGGCGCGGGAATTAGAGGTAGGCATGGACCTTCAACAACTGGCCACGGCCGCGGTGGCCATCCTGGCCATATCGGTGATCGTCAGTGCGGTGATTGGGATCATCTACCGCAGCGTGAAAGCCTGCTTGGGCTGCCTGGCAGCCGCCAGCGCGGCCGTGATCGTGGCCGTGCTGGTGGTTTACCTCTGGCAAACGGGACTGCCATAAATGGTTTCAGCTTGCAGCCTGAAAGCTGGAACCTGAAACCAAAAAAGTGATATAATGCTAGGAAGGGGCTCGTGCGAGTTGCCGCAGCCTGGCGCGTGTATGCGCCAGATTGAAAGGACTGACTATGACACGTAGACTGTATCGCAGCAGCAAAGACAGAATGGTCGCCGGCGTCTGCGGCGGCCTGGGTGAATACCTGGACATCGACCCGACCCTGATTCGCCTGTTGTTTGTGGCGGCCGTGTTGGCTGGCTTTGGGTCCGGCATACTGCTTTACCTGGTGCTGATGATCGTCATGCCATTGGGCAATGGCGCACCACTGCCTAATGGCGCGCTCGAAGAGGACGCGAACGGCCAGGCCGGTCAGGAGACAGCCGACAACCAGGTTGACCAGGAAGGGGTTGAACCCACGCTCGCGGAGGCCGAGCTAGAAGAGAGCGTTGAGCCGGACAAAGTCGCGTAGGGGCGGTTCGCGAACCGCCCCTACGAAATAGGGGATAACGTGGCAGGCGAGCTAGTCTTGATCCTGGACAGCAGCATAGAATCGTGCGACTTTATGGTCGAGGCGATCTTGGCACCGGCCGGCTATGCGGTGCTGAGCGCCGCCGACGCTGAAATTGGCCTGAGGTCTGCGCAGGAAAATTCGCCAGACGCGGTGATTTTGTCGATGCAGTTGCCTGGTCTGAGCGGGCCAGATCTGCTTGACAAGCTGCGCCAGGGAGGACGCGATCTGCCGGTCATCCTGGTCAGCACGCGCCGGACAGAAACGTGGGTCGTCGAGGCATTTCGGCGTGGCGCGCGCGATTTGTTGGTCAAGCCGTTCGAAGCCCACGAGCTGCTGGACGCGTTGGAGCGTGCCCTGGCCGGCCCCCGCGCCCAGCGCGAGCGAGATGAGATCATCGAGCAGTTGAACCAGGCCCGCAACCAGGCGGAACGCCAGCTCCAGGAGCTTAACGCCCTGTACAACGTCGGCAAGACGGTCACGGCTTACCTGGACCTGGAACACGTGCTGGCCGAGATCGTCGATGCGTGTGTCTATCTCACGCGGGCTGAAGAAGGCTCGCTGATGCTGCTCGACGAAGCCAGCAACGAACTGTATTTGCGTGCGGCCAAGAACCTGGATCAACGCGCGGCGCGCGGGCTACGGGTGCGTGTAGACGACAACTTGCTGGGGCGCGTAGTCAACACCGGCCGGCCGGTTATGCTGGCCGGCGGCGACGTGCACAAGATTCAAACCTCCTACCTGGTCAAATCGCTGTTGATGGTGCCGCTCAAAGCACCGCCTGACCGGGTGATCGGCGTGATGGGTGTGACCAACAAGATCGCCAACACCCCTTTTAGCGAGCGAGACGTGTTCCTGCTGTCCGCCCTGGCTGACTATGCCGGCATCGCCATCGAGAACGCGCGTCTGTTCACGGCGATCGAGACCGAGCGACACAAGCTAGAGGCCGCCTTGCGCGGCACAGAAGATGCCATCGTGGCCGTGGATCACGACAAGCAAGTCATCCTGTGTAACCCCGCTGGCCGGCGCACCTTTCGCTTCGAAGCGTCGATGATCGGCTGCCCCATCGGCGAGGCGACCAGCCTGCAAAACCTAGCCGAGTTATTCGATCACCTCCCACCGCCAGGCTCCCCGTTCGTGTCAGAAATCTCCTTGGCTGACGGGCGCACTCTGCAAGCCCAGCTCAGCACGGTCGAGGACCTGGGCTGTGTGGCGGTGATGCGCGACATTAGCACCCTGAAAGAGCTGGATCGAATCAAGTCCGAGTTCGTGGCCATGGTCAGCCACGACCTGCGCACGCCGTTGACAACCATCCGTGGCTACGTCGAGCTTTTATCACGCGTTGGCCCGCTGAATGACACCCAGGTGGACTTTGTCGAGCGGATCGAGCGCAGCATGGTGATGATCATCGATTTGATCACCGATTTACTCAACCTGGGTCGCATCGAGGCCGGTTTGGACCAGGAAAAAGAGCGTTGCCGCTTGGACCTCATTATCCAACGAGCTGTGGAAGATGTGAACGCGGCCCTTGAGGAGAAAAAGCACAGCCTGCACTTGACGATCGAGCCTGGCTTGCCGCCCCTGATCGGCGTGCCGGCGCGCTTGCTCCAACTGGTCACGAACTTGCTCACCAACGCCATCAAGTACACCCCCAACGGCGGCCAATTGGCCGTCCGGTTGTGCCAGGAACGGCACTTCCTGATGCTCACCGTGAGCGACAACGGCATTGGCATCCCCGCTGAGGATCAAGCTCACATTTTCGACAAGTTTTACCGGGTCAATAACAAAGAGACGGAGAGCATCTCAGGCACGGGTTTGGGCTTGTCCATCGTGCGCACCATCGCCGAGAAACACGGTGGGCGGGTGTGGGTGGAAAGCGTACTCGGCCAGGGCAGCACGTTTAGCGTGCTGCTGCCCACGCAGCCGGACGCGTCTCAAAACGCCTGAGGGCTGCTCCCTTCCCGGGAAGGTTAAACGATGGTCACCGCGCCCTTTCAAGTCTGCTGGACGCTGGCGGTTTGCGCTGCGCCGTTCAGGGCGTAAAAGGTACCCAGCCCGGCGACGAACGTGACCACGCCGGCGCTCACAAATACACCCTGCACGCCCAGCAGAGACGGGACGGCCAACACGCCCGCCAGTCCTTGAGCAGCCGCCATCGACGCCCCGGCCACCATGTTCACCGCGCTCTCCACACGTCCCCGCACGTGGTCGGGCACCAGTTGGTGGGTCAGCGTGGCCAGGCCGGCGCGGGCCACGACGATGCACAGTCCAAGCGCGGCCGCCGCCGGCAGCACCAGCACAAAGGTGGGCGCCAGCGCGAAGCTTATGATGGCCACCCCAGCCAGGCTCAGACACGCGCCCACCACCTGGTTGACTGGCAGGCGATCCGCCAGGCGTTGGACGAACAGCCCGCCTAAAGCTACCCCCATGCCCATCGCCGCCATCGCGATCCCAAAACCGGTCTCCGGCTGCAGTGTGGTGCCCTGGCGACCGAGCAGCTCTTGCAGCCACTTGATCCCCAAGATCATGATCGCGCTAATGCCCAGGGCGGCCACGGCCGTGATGATGAGGATGCGTTTCAAGAAAGGATGGCGCCAGATATACTGCAAGCCCTCAGCCAACTCGGCCTGTACGGCGCGCGCACGAGTCTGGGCCTGTTGGCGCGCGTTGGCCGGGATGCGCATCAGGGCGATGCAGATGGCCGAAATGAAAAACGTGGCGCTGTCGAACACGATGGCCACGTCAGGCCCCCACTGGCCCACGACCAGCCCGGCCGCCGTTGCCCCAAAGATGAGAGCCAGGATGTAACTGGCCTGGATGAGGACATTGGTCGCCAGCAGCAGCCTAGGCTCGACAATGTTCGGGATAATCGCGTTACGGGCGGGGTAAAAGAACACCCCGGCCACGACCATGCTGGCCGCCACGGGGTAGAGCACCCATAGCTCGCCGCGCGAGTTGGCCCACAGCACCGGCAGCACCAACAAGCCGCGCGCCACGTCCGCAGCAATCATCACCGTCTTACGGTTCGAGCGGTCCACGTACACCCCGCCCAGCAGTCCCAGCAGCAACTGTGGCAGCGAGAAGGACAAGGCCAACCCGCTCAACAGCAGGGTCGAGCTGCTCAGGCGAATGATCATGGAGAAACCGGCGATGGCCAGGAACTGGTCACCGAACTGCGACAGGAGTTGGCCGATAAAGAGCAGCGTCACTTCACGTTGCTTGAGCGCCTCGATAAATGAAGTTCTACTAGAGCTTTGTTCCAGGTCGGTAGTCACGCCCGCAACTATAACACGTAACAGTTAAAACGTAAAGCGTCACCTTTGTGGTATAATAGGCGCATGCACATAGGCAAGGTCGAGCTATGGCCCGTCAGTGACGGGATCAGTTGGGGGGATGGGGGCGGCGCGTTTGGCCTGGTGCCCAAGACACGCTGGCAGGAATTGCTCCCCTCGGACGAGAATAACCTGGTGCCGATGGTCATACGCTGCCTGCTCATCCGCAGCGAAGGCAAGACGATCCTGGTAGACACTGGCCTGGGTGAGCGAGCCACTCCCCAGGCAGCGGCCCGGCTCGGCTTCCGGCTGGAGCGGCCGCACGGCGGGCTGCTGGACGACCTGGCGCGCCACGGCGTGCGCCCGGAAGAGGTGGACAGCGTGATTTTGACCCACTTGCACGCCGACCACTGCGGCGGCAACACGAGGGAGCGAGACGGGCGGCTGGCGCCGGCTTTCCCGCGCGCCCAGCACTGGATCCAACGCCGCGAGTGGGACGACGCCCACCACCCCAACGAGCGCACGCGCGGCACCTACTTTCGCCACAACCTGAGCCCGGTAGAGGAAGCCGGTCTGGTGCACTTGATCGATGGTGACACGCAGGTGACCGGCGAGGTCAGGACCGTCGTCACCCCCGGTCACACGCCGGCTCACCAGTCGGTGATCGTCGAGTCGCAGGGGCAGACGCTGTTTTTCACCGGCGACCTGGCCATGTGGCGTTGGAACCTGGAACGCCTGGCCTGGGTCACGGCCTACGACGTGGAGCCGCTGGTCACGATCGAAACCAAGCGCCGCTGGCAGGCATGGCTGGCCGAGCGGCAGGCGATCATCGTCTTTGATCACGATCCCGCGATTGAGGCCGGGATACTGCGGCGGGGAGACGACGGCTATTACCAGTTGGAGGTGATTCAGCCGGTGAGCGCCGAGCTTTACTCCGCCGGCAGCGGGAAATAGCACACGCCGGCCGTGCCCGGCCCTGAGTGGACGCCCAACACCGGGGACAGCTCGGCCATGAGCGACTCGACACAGGTCAGGCGCGCCTCGACGAGGGCTTTGATCTTTTCGGCCTCCTCCTGCGCCGCGGCGTGGACGTAGGCGATCTTGATCTTGCCGCCCGGACCCACGGCGGCCTCGATTAACTCGACCATCTTCTGGTAGGCCTGCTGCCGGCCGCGTGCCTGCCCCAAAGCCACGATGACCCCATCTTCGATGCTGATCAGCGGCTTGATGTTGAGCAAGCTGCCGACCAGGTGCTTGGCCCGACCGATCCGCCCTCCCATGTACAAGTATTTGAGCGTGTCGGCAGTCTGGATCATGCGCGTGAGGGGGATCATCCCCTTGACCAGCTCCACGATGCTGGCCAACGACTTGCCTTCCAACGCGGCCCGGGCGGCCTCGATCACCATCCAGCCCTGGCACATCGATACGTTGAGCGTATCGATCACTTCTACTTTGAGATCCGGCATGGTCTCGCCGACCATGGATTTGGCCACCATGGCTGCCTGGTAAGCGCCGCTGCCCTTGGAGGTCATGTGGAGGCTGGCGATCTCGCGCGTGCCTAGCTCGCGGGCCAACTTTTCGTACAGCGTGATATAGTCGCCAGGGCCTGGACTGGCGGTGGTGGGCAACGCGCGAGCGGTGGGCAGCCAGGCGTAAAAAGCCTCGCGCTGGATGTTGACCAAATCGCGCAGCACTTCTTGGCCACGGTGGATGTAGTAAGGCACCCAGTGAATGTCCAGCGCCTCTATGAGCTGCTCTGGGATGCTGGCGCAGCTATCGGTGACGACTGCGACCTTGGGCTTGCTATTACCTTCCATTACGTTCCTGCTATATGCAACATCAAGCGTTCCAACTCCTCGCGGCCCACCCCCTCCACACCCAGGGGACGCTGAATGCGGTCGTGGCAGTCCGAGCCGCCCGTCACGAGGGGCAGCTTGAAGCGCTCGACCCAGCCCAGGAGCAGTTGGCGGTGCTCGGGTGTGTGGGCCGGGTAATAGACCTCCAATCCCCGGATGCCCAACTCCAGGAACTCGGGCAGCAGGCGCTCGACGGTTTCCAGCGGCGGCAGCGACTCGCGGTAGTGAGCTGGCTGCGGGAACGAGCCGGCGGCCGGATGGGCCAGGACGAGCGCGACGTGGTACCGCGCCAGCAGCGGCCTGAGCAAGTCCATCTCGATGCCCGAGGGAACGTAGGCATGGCTGTCGTTGCCGATGATGGCCGTCACCTGCTCGCGCTCACGCAGGCCATGCCGCTCTGCGAGCGCCTGGGCAAAGTGGCGGCGCGAGATGTTGGTGCCATACGAGGACACCTCTGCCACGCTGAGGGGATGTGCAAGCACCGGCTGGCGGCCCTGGGGGCCAAACTCGGCGTTGATCGCCTCGACGCGAGCTTTTACCAAGCCCTCGCCGCGCCCCTGGCCCAGGACATCTTGGACATTTTGTCTGAAGGCGAGATCCTCCAGCAGGCCCTGGCGAAAGTACATCAGCAGGTGAAGCGAGCCCACGAAAAAGGGGCGCCGGAAGCGCAGCGTCACCTCCACACCGGGTACCACCTCTAGTCCCAGCGCCTGCCCGGCTGCCTGGGACTCATCCTGCCCCGCCAGCGTGTCGTGATCGGTGAGCGCCAGCGCTTCCAGTCCCAGCTCGGCTGCGGCCTGGACCAACTGTGTGGGCGTGTAGTCCCCATCCGAGGCCGTGCTATGATTGTGCAAGTCGGCAATGATTGTTCGTGTGCTCATGTATCCCTCAGTGATCGTGTATGTGTAGATTCTACCACATTTTTTTAAATGATCCATTCTCAACACATGCGCCTTTGTGGTATAATCTACCTGAGGCGAGAAAGATGCAGATGCTGGGCTATTATGCGATCCGATCCAAATTGAGCCAGGGGCGCTTTGCCACGGTCTACCGCGCCTTCGACACCCCAAACGAGCGCGAGGTAGCGCTCAAGGTTTTGCCCTCTCAATTGTCGCTTGACCTCGTTTTTGTGGAACGCTTCCAGGCCGAAATGGGCCGGCTGTCCACCCTGCGCCATCCCCAATTGGCCGCCATTTACGCGACCAGCCAAGTCGCTAGTCGCCTGGTCATCGCTACCGAGCTGGTGCACGGCCCCAGCCTGGCACAGGCCATAGCCCGGCGTGGCTTTATCCCCTGGGCGGAAGGACTGGCGCTGCTGCAGGCCGTGTGCCAGGCGTTGGACTATCTTCACGGCCAGGGCATCGCGCACCAGGACCTCAAGCCGGCTGACATCTTGCTGGACGAAAAACGCGGTGCGTTGTTGACTGACTTTGGCTGGGCGCAACTGGTGTGGCAAAGCAACGTCGGTATGAGCCTGGGCGGGGGGATTATGAGCACGCCGCTCTATGCCGCGCCGGAAGTGTGGGAATCGAATGTAGCCCGGCCGCCGGCTGATATCTACGCCCTGGGATGTGTCCTGTACGAGATGTTGAGTGGCCGGGTGCTTTTCGCCGGCAAAACGCCGCTGCAAGTGGAGCTGGCTCACGAGCGGGGTGTGCCCTTCCCGGATACATGGCGCACGGACGCGCCTGACGGCCTGGAGACCGTGCTGCGCCAGGCGCTGGCTTACCGCCCGGCCGATCGCTATCCCAGCGCGGGCGCGTTCTGGCAGGCGCTTGACAACCTGCGAGCAACGGCCACCCCGGCACGGCCCCAAGCCCAAGCGCCCGTCCAGCTTGTCGCCGGAGAGCGTGCCAGGCGTGAAGCTGAGGAAGGCGCCAAGCAAGAGGAGGAACACGAAAGGCGCGAAGCAGAGGAGCGCGAAGCAGAGAAGCGCGCCAAGCAAGAGGAGGAACGCGAAAGGCGCGAAGCAGAGGAGCGCGCCCAACGTGCGGCCGAGGAGCGTGTTAGACAGGAGGAAAAACGCACCCAACGCCAGGCCGAGGAGCGTGCCAGGCAAGAAGCCGAGGCGCGCGCCAAGCAAGAGGCCGCAAAACGCGCCAAGCTCGAAGCCGAGGAACGTGCCAAGCAAGAGGCCGCAGCGCGCGCCCAATTCATTATCGAAAAACGCGCCAAGCGCCAGGCCGAAGAGCGCGCCCGGCGCATGGCTGAGGAACGCCCCCAGGGCCAAGCCTTGCCCCCACGACCGGGCGGGCGTGTCGCTCCGCCAGCCGCTCCGCCACGCCAGAGGCGGCGCTCGGCCCGCTGGGTGTGGATCGGCCTGGCGGTCTTCATGGGCTTGTGCATCTTGTGCCCCATGGCGTTCCTGGCCAACCTGCCATCTGGCCCGTCGCCTACCCCCACCCGGACGAGGGCGAGCTTGCTCCCTACGGCGACTCGCAAAGGAGTGACCAGCCCAATAGCTGTGCCGACCCTCAAGGTGGCCAACCCCATACCCGTGCCGACCCTCCCTCCACCGAGGCGCGTGCCCGGCAACACGCTCCGCGCCAACCTGGATGGCGGCCTGTCCAGTCTCGACCCTCACCTGGCATCCAGCGACAACTCGCAGGCGATAGCCGCAGAGGTTTTTGTGGGCTTGACTCGCCTGGACGAGGAGACGAGCCAGGTGCAGCCAGGTCTGGCAAGCCAGTGGAGCATCTCGGAGGATGGTAAAAAGTACACCTTTCACTTGCGCCAAAACGTGCCCTGGGTGCGTTGGGACGGCGAGCAGGTGAGCAAGGTCAAGGACTGCGACGGCCAAGACCGGCTGGTGACGGCGCGCGACTTTGAGTATGGCCTCAAGCGCGTGCTCGATCCTGACCTGGATGTGGATGATGCGTCGATTCTGGCCCGCTTTATCGCCGGCGGCGAAGACTTGTACTCGGGCCGCACCAGCGACGCGGCCACGCTTGGCGTCCGGGCGATCGACGAGTGGACGTTGGAGATCACTTTTACGCAGGAAGCCGTCTACAATCCAAGCGCCCTCGGCCTGTGGCTGGCGGTGGCCGTGCCCCAATGGGTCATCGAAGGTGACGGCTGCACCGAGGCGCGCGGCGACGATTGGGCCGAGCCGGACTCGTTTCAAAGCTATGGGCCGTTCGCGCTCAAAGAATGGCAGCCTGACTCGCACCTGACCCTGGTCAGAAACCTGTTTTGGCCCAGTAGCTCCGCTGTGCCGCAGGCCAGGCTGAACGAGATCAGCTTTACCTTGTTGAGCAGCGCAGACGCCCTGGACAAGTTCAAAGCTGGCGAGTTGGACCTTGCCAGCGTGCCGGTGGCCAAGTTGGCGGGTCTAAAGGCTGATCCCGCCTGGTCCAAACTGGTCAAGGTCGTGCCCCGCATGTGCTCATCTTACTATGGCTTTAACACCGCCGCCGACCACGTCAGCGATGTTCGCGTCCGGCGCGCCTTGTCCCTGGCCGTGGATCGAGAAAAGCTGGTGAAGGATGTGCTGGCCGGCGAGATGGAGCCGGCGCGCTGGTATACGCGGCCGGGCCTGGCCGCCGCGCCCACCCTGGAGCGTTATCCCGAGCTGGGCGCCTGGTACGATCCAGATGAGGCGGCCCGGCTGCTGGACGACTACCTGGCGGAGAAGGGCCTCACGGCCCAGGACCTGGATATCACCTTGATGTTCAGCACCTCGAGCGGCCATCGCAAGGGGGCCGAGACCATCCAGCAGATGTGGAAGGATGGGCTGGGCCTCGACGTCACCCTGGCCGAAGAGGAATCGAATCGCTTTATGCAGGCCGTCAAGAGCCAGGACGCCCCGCAGATATGGCGGCTGGCGTGGTGTATGGATTATCCAGACGCCAGCGCCCTGATCGACGCGTTCGCCCTGGGCAATCCCCAGAACAACCCGGCCAAGGATGGCCAGCCGGCCGGCGGCGCCCACTGGAAAAACGAGCGCTTTTCAGAGCTGATCGGCCAGGCGGCTCGGGAGCGTGACCTGGCCAAGCGCACCGAGTTCTACGCCCAGGCCGAGCAGCTCCTGTGTTACGAGGACGCCGTGATCGCCCCGCTCTACTGGTACACGCGCCTGACCGTAACCCAGCCGTGGGTCGAGCGCACGTTTTCGCTCAGCGGCCGCGAGCAGTATGAAAAGTGGTGGCTACGCCCCTAGACAACTGTCGCCGTAGGTCACGCTTGCAGCGTGACATCTCCTGGCGCTGAACAGCCGCTATCAGGGCAGGGTGCGGAAAAGCGTGTGGCGCAGGAGCAGCTCCAGCAACAGCCAGGCGGCCAACTCCCGGTAGCGCACAAAGACCTGCACCTGCACCTCGCTTGGCGTTCTTCGCGCCTTGGCGGTAAAAAAGGCTTTTATGTTAGAGCCGTATATGGAAACTGGAGGCCGGTTGTTGTCGATCTGAGCGATTGGTGGTATCATAAGCGCATGGTCAAAAAGAGAGTCGCTACCAGGCAAAGAATCCGGCAAGGTGCGATTCACTATTCTTTCAGCCGCGGGCAATAGAAAAACCCCAGCCTTGAAGCTGGGGTTTTTGGTGCCGAAGGCGGGAGTTGAACCCGCACGACCGTTACGGTCACCGCGCCCTGAACGCGGCCTGTCTGCCAATTCCAGCACTTCGG
>JAFGFO010000210.1 GCA_016931085.1 Thermoflexales bacterium | reverse complement strand
CTACAACGGCGCTCGCCGCGCTCGGCGGCGCGGCCAGGACAAGGCCGACTTTCAGGCCAAGATGAACGCCACCGCTTTCAACATCAAGACCTGGATCAAGTTGCTCTATCCCAAACCCCAACGACCCAAACCACAAGCGGGGGGCAACTATGCCTGATGACTGCCGCAAGGGAATGACGAACACACATAACGCGGCAAGCGGGCAACGGCAAGACCCAAAACCGGCCAAACGACTGGCCAGGCCAGCCATGGAGCCAGGCTGGCAGCCCTGAGACTTCCGAAGTCTTTAAGACTTCGGAAGTCTGGCCAGCCACTCAACACCCCAATGCGGCCCCAAAAGTGCCGATCCCACGGTGTACCCCGAATTCTGCAACACTCTCAAGATGTGTTTGAGACTCTGAAAACTTGCGCGGTTGGCGCAAATGTCATTGAGTAATTATATATTAGGTTTCCTCTTCTTTGTTCCTGGACTCGAGCACGACAACTTGTGTCTCTTCCCCCAGCCCGCTGCGAGATACCTTGAGTGTTTCTTGGGCTGGAATGGCGCCCAGCCCCATTTCTCGCAGAAACTTGTCGACCGGGTCCAAGCGGGAAACGAGGCCTGGCAGCCGGTAGTACATGGGAATAACCAGGCGTGGTTCCAGCAGGCTGACCACCTCGGCGGCCTGGGCCGCGTTCAGCGCCGTGCCGCCGCCGACCGGGACCAACAACACATCGACGGCTTCGAGCGTTTCTTCAACTTGGGCCTGGCTGGGCACGTGGTCCAGGCCTCCCAGGTGGCACACGCTGAGATCATCGAACTCGAGCAAAAAGACCGTATTGCGCAGCTCCGCTTGGTCTGTCTTGCGCTTTCTCCGCTCGCCGCGTAATTCCAGGCCAGTGATAAACACGCCCGAAACTTCGTATTCGCCCGGGCCGTCAATGACCTTGAAATCGCCTTTGGCGCCCTTGGTGTAATTATGCTCCTCGCTCGCCTGGCTGACGGTGACCACGTCTGCCCGCACGCGCGGCAGCAGGAGCCCCACGTTCTTGCCGTAGGGATCGGTGACAACCGAGGCTGTGCGATCGCGCAGCCGGAAACAACTCAGTCCAAACCAGCTAATGTCCATGTGAGTTTCAAGTTTAAGGTTCACCTGCACTTCGCGCAGGCGTAAGTATCAAGCTTTCTATCTACCAGATTATACCCCAAGTGTTCAAATGGTCAAGGCATGGCCGGCTCGGCGCTTTGCTCCTGGGGCTGGGGGGTGCTGCCCAGCTCCCAGCGCTCGCAACGCCCGCCCCAACGCGCGACTACTTGCTTGCCCACCAAGACCTGGACGATTTCGCAGTGATTCGTGCAGTGACGGCACTCGAAGGAGGTCGTGCGATATTCCAGCTCGCTGATGCCAAAGCCTTTAAAGTGGGTCGTGTGCCCATTGCTGCACATTTTTTCGCGGGCCAACATGGCGGCCCCGATTGCGCCCATCACGTCGTGGTGCGGTGGCACGTGCACTTTCATGTCCAGCGCTTCTTCAAAGGCGCGCAGCATGCCTTGGTTGAAGGCTACACCACCCTGGAAGACGACCAGCTCGCGGATGTCTTTGCCCAGGCCCAGGTTGTTCAAATAGTTGCGCGCCATCGCCTGGCACAGGCCGTACAGGATATCTGGGACGCTGTGGCCCATCTGCTGCTTGTGAATCATGTCCGATTCGGCAAACACCGTGCAGCGGCCGGCGATGCGCACCGGCGATTTGGAGCGGAGCGCCAGCTCGCCCACGCTTTCGATACTCACGTTCAAGCGCGCCGCCTGCTGGTCGAGAAACGCGCCCGTCCCGGCTGCGCAGACGGTGTTCATGGCGAAATCAACTGCCACGCCATCGCGCAGAATGATGATCTTGGAGTCCTGCCCGCCGATCTCGATGATCGTCTGCACGCCTGGCAAAAAGTGCAGCGTGGCCACGGCGTGAGCCGTGATCTCGTTCTTGATCACGTCCGCGCCGACCACAACCCCGGCCAAGTAGCGCCCGCTGCCCGTCGTCCCGACACCGGCGATGTTCAGGTTGTCGCCCATCTCTTGCGTGATCTGGCGCAGCCCTTGCTGGACGACTTCCAGGGGCCGCCCGCGCGTGCGCAAATACAGCGATTCTAACACCCGGTATGTTTCGTCCACTACCACCAGCTTGGTCGTCACTGACCCCACGTCGATACCCAAATAACTCTTGATCATACCATCACCTCAGATCTGCTCCGAAAATTAACCACGAAGGACACACACTTGCCCCTGGCGCGGCAAGTGCCAGGGGAAGAGCACAAAGAAAACCTTAGTGTCCTTGGTGTCCTTTGTGGTAAAAAACAATCACCCTTGCCAAGAGCGCATCAAGCGCCTGCCTGGGCCGGGCGAAAGCCCGCCACGCCGTCGGCTGCCTGCTGCCGGCGCTTGAGCAAGTCCACAAACGCTTCCAGCCGCGTGCGCACCCCGGCGTGCCCGGTCTGCTCGTCAAAGATCAACGATAGGATGGGCAAATTAAAGTCGCGGCTGACGCGCGGCAAGATGTTCAAGGCCGTGACTTCGGGGACACATGTAAAGGGCAGCGTCTCCACCAGCCCATCGAAGCCCTTGCGCGCGTGGATGACGGCCTGCCCGATCGTCACCCAGCCTTCGCCGGTCACGTCCCAGCGCAGATAGGGCTTGGCGGCGCGTTGGATATGCGGCTTGCGGGGGAAGCCGAGCGACTCCATGATCAACATACTGTGGATCCACTCGCCGATCATCAGCGTGCGACGCACCTCCGCTCCCAGCTTGCCCAGCTCGCGCTCCAAGTCCTGGTTGAAGAACGGCTCGAGCACGGCATAGTATTCGCCGGTCGTGGCGATCCTGACTGGCTTGAGGGCCGGGTCGATCTCCACGCCCTTGATCTTGCGCAGCACGTCTTGCTTGGCACGCTTGAGCGCCTTGATGTCCATGGCCTCGTCCACGCGCTGCATCGCCTGGTCCCACACCTTGTCCACGCGGCCTCGTTGGGTTTCGCGGGCGCGCACCCACATCACGCGCGTCTCCAGCTCGTCCAGCACGTTCATCTTGGCCAAGGCCAGGCGAATTTCGCGCACGACACCCCCCCAGGTGAAATCGGGCGACAGTTGGCGCAAGAGCTTGGCGATGCCCATCACCCGGTCGTCCAGCAAGGCTGTCGAGACGAAGGTGAATTTATAGCCCAGGTCGCGCAGGGTATCTTGCATCAGTTGGGTGTAGGTGCTGTTGCGGCACAGTTCTGGCCCATCCATGTACAGCAGCAGGTTGGCGCCCGCTTCGAGCGCCTCGATCATGTTGCCCAGCACATACTTGTAGGGCGCGCACATAAACTCGGGCGAGTGGCGCACGCCCAATGAAACGGTATTCTTGCTGAGCTGCGGCCCCAATTCCAGCCGGATGCCCAGGCCGCGCACCAGGGATCTGAGCGGGATTTCGGTCGTCCCCATGCGCGGGAAGCCAAGCACGGGGCGCTTGCTTTCGCGCAAGACCACCGGCGGCGCAATCGGCTCGCCAGGCGTTTCCAACTGCCCGCGCATTTTCTGGCGCGAGAGCATGTCCACGAAGGCTTCCAGGCGCGTGATCATGCCCGTCGCACTGCCGTGTTCGTCGAGCACCAGGTTCATGCACGAGCGTTTCCAGGCGTGCGCGCGCCGGATGATGGTTTCTGTCATGGCCGAATCTGGGCCGCACGTAAAGGCGAGTACCACGATCGCGCCGTCCACGTCCGGCTGGCGTAAATAATGCCCGGCCGCCCCGCTCATCCAATCCTCAAAGAACCAGCGTTTTTGACCGGTCACCTGCTGCACACCCTCGGCGGCCTTGTCCGGCTCGACCATTTCGCTGGTGACCAAACGTACCCCCATCTCGCGCAACTTGCTCACCATGTCGTGGTTGATATAGTCGTCGTAGAGGCAGTAAGGGTGCCCCAACAAGGCGATCGTCAGAGGCTGGGCGTCCAGCTTGGGTCGCGCTTGCGCAGGAAATTCGTCCGGATAGAGGCTCGCTAAAGCCTCCGGGTAAGTCAGCTTTTCCCTGATTGTGAGCGCCCGGTAGGCGTCGTCGACCTGGCACGCTTTTTCCCAGGCGCGGTTGATTTTGAAGGGGTTGAGCGTGAATTTCCTGCCCCACTTTTTAAAGGCTTGCTCGGGACTGATTTTGCGCCGGTGCACGTCGATCTCGATGTCCAGCAGCGGCGGGCAATCGGGTATGGTCGCCTTGGTCAAATCGGGCAGGGCCTGGAACTTGGCGCAGTGAAAAGCGTCTCGCTCGACGCTGCGAATGGCCGGCGCCAGCACAAAATCGACCTGGCCCTCGTCGCGCAGCCAGATGACGTGACCGGCGTGCACCTTGATCGGCAAGCAGGTGACGTCGGCCACCACCTTGCTGCCGGCCGCCACGATTTGGCGGTTGGTGAGCGGCGAGACGACCAGCTCTTGCCCCAGCTCTTCCCAAAAGGTCCGCCAGAGCGGGTAGTGATGCACAAAGTTTAACGCGCGCGGTATACCGATACGTGACATATGTCTTACCTCTCTCTCAATTGGCGCTATTCTACACCGTTTGAGCCAGAACTGCAAAAAGAGGCTTGGAACTGGTTCCCAAGCCTCTCGCGTGCCAGGCATGGTGCTAAAACACACGCCGGGTTGAATAGTTACTCGCTCTATCGCCGTTTCTGCGCGCGTTGGCGGGCCGGGTCGAGCTTGACCGGGCTGGACGAAAGCGGCAAACCATCCACGACTTGCCCCAACCTCAGCTACCTTTGGACGTCAGGCCATCAACGCAAGCCCAAAGAGCAGCTCGTTGCCATAAAACGTGGCCATCAGCTCGCGCATCAGAACGAGCTGCGCTCCCCGTCATTTGTTTGTCAGCTTATTGTCATCACAAGGGAATTGATTGTCTGGCAAACGTGTGATACAATAGGCATAAGGAGGCTACGATGAAAGCACTACTGGATATCTGGACCTTTGCCACGGCCTGGTACAATATTCCGTTCTCGTTGGCGCTGCTGGCCTTCCTGGGGCTTTCGGCCTTGCAGTTTGCTGGCCTGGGGCACGAGCACGATGCTGACGCAGACGTAGGCGTGGATCACGACCTGGACATCGACCACGACCTGGACATTGACCACGACCTGGACATTGACCACGACCTGGACATTGACCACGATGTGGATATCCACGCCGACGTGGACCACGATGTGGACGTGAGCCACGATATGGACCACGATGTGGACGTGGAGCACGGCGCCGAGCTCGCCCACGACGTGGCCCACGACGTCGACGCCGGCGGCCTGCCGGGTTGGGTAGGCGCACTCAAGTTCCTGGGCGTGGGCCAGGCGCCGGTGACCATCATCTTGCTAATCTTGCTGGGCGGATTTGGCATGCTGGGCTGGATAGCGAACTGGTTGGTGTTGAGCATCGTACCCCAATACGCCAGCCGCGGCTTTCTCAGCACGCTGGGTTTCTTGGCTATAACGGTAGCCGACTTTGCCGTCGGAGGCTGGATCACCGGCAAGACGGCTGGCTTTATTGGCCGCGCTCTGCCCGTTTTTTCCAGCACGGCCACTTCGGCCAGGGGCTTGGTCGGGCTGCGCGGGCACGTGACCAGCCCGCATGTGGACGAAAAGTACGGCCAGGTCAAGGTGCGCGACCGGGGGGGGACGCTCATCACGGTGTTTGCACTGGTGGACGCCGGCCAGCCGCCCGTCCTACGCGATACGGAAGTGATCCTGGTCGAATACAACGCCGCCACGAAAACATATATCGTCGTTCCTTCAGAGATGTAGCGCATAGCGCACGAGTTTGGTGACTGTCACGGACACACGTGACCCATGATGATTTAGGAGGAAAAAATGCTAGACCCGACTACATTTGTAGCGATGATCGTTTGCGGTTTGGTATTGCTGGTTTCAGTATTTTTCGTGATGCTCGTCAAGTCTTATGTCAAAGCGCCGGCCAACCGCGCCTTTGTGCGTACGGGCGGGTTCCTGTTCCGCAAGCCCGACGCCCCGCCCAAGGTGGTGATGAACGGCGGCTCGTGGGTGTTTGGCTTTATTCACGAAGTCACCTGGGTCGATTTGCGCACGATGGCGGTCGAGATCGAGCGCACCGAGCAGAATGCGCTGCTCACGCGCGACCCGCAGTACGCCGACATCAAGGCCATCTTTTACATCAAGGTCGCCCCGACCATCAATGGCATCATCGACGCCGCCCGCACCATCGGCGGCAAGACGGTCGACGCCGAGGTCGTCAAGCAGTTGGTGGACGCCAAGCTGGACGGCGCGCTGCGCGACGTGGCAGCCACCTTCACCTTGATGAGCCTGCACCAGGAACGCGAGAACTTTATCCAGGAGGTGCAAAACCGCGTCAAGGGTGACCTGGAGGAAAACGGCCTGGTGCTGGAAAGCGTCAGCAT
>JAFGFO010000209.1 GCA_016931085.1 Thermoflexales bacterium | reverse complement strand
GTCGTAGGGCAGGTTTCCATACCTGCCGCAAGCCTGGCGGCTATGGAAAGCCGCCCTACAAAATCGTCTCTCCGACAAGCTCCTAGGAAATCGCCATGAATAAAATCTTGCAGGTCATGAACGAGTTTCCTAGAAAACTCGATCGTCGTTATGACGTCCTTCATTGACCATGAATTCTGAGACAGGCCAGCGGGACAAGCTCATGGGACTAGTCTTTGCCCTGCTGGGGTTAGCCGTTCTGGCATCGGCCGGATACATCAGCTATCTCAAGTGGCGCTCGCCTATGCTGGACTTTACCCTCGCCCGCTACAACTCGAACGAGGTGTACGAAACAGTACGCGGAGGGCAAGCCCAAGCTGCCGGGCTACGCGCGGGAGACCTCGTTCGCAGTGTGGACGGGATCCCTTTTGCTGGATGGCATAGGGTGGACTGGAAACCGACTATGCTCTTGGGCATTGAGCGAAATGGCCTGGATCTCAGTTTGCCCATCACCCCCGTCCCCATGGTGCGGCGTGCGCTCTGGCAAACGATGGGCTTTATCGCCATCCTGGCCGTCTTTTGGGTCATCACCATACTGCTGCTCATACGGCGCTTTCAGCAAATGCCAGTGCGTCTCTTATTCTTGTTAGGCCAGACCATTGCACTCCTGACGGCGCAGTCGACTCCCTATCCCTGGCCCATCCCCGGCTGGCTCCTCATCTTGAGCACGCTCTGCTTTCACCTGATGATCTTTCTTTTCATGCACTTGCATCTCGTCTTTCCGGTCCTGGTTGGCACCCGGCACCTGCGGCGTGGGCTGCTGGCGATTAACCTGGCCCTGGCCCTGGCTCTCAGCATCTTTTATCTGTTCCGGGCTGACCCGGGATTAAAGCTGTCGAATCTCTATTCTGTCCTCACCATCACGGCAACCGTCATCGTCGTGGTATACGTGTACCAGTGCCGAGCCAGCGCCGCCGACCGCCGCCGTTTGCGCCTCGTCATCCTCATCACAAGCCTGTGCATGGCGTCGCTCATCTTTGGCTTGGCTTTGCCCAACATTGCAGGGCAGAAGCCACTTATACTTTCGTGGCAGTTGGGATTTCTTCTCAGCGTGATCCCACTGGCCTATCTTTACGCCACCGCGCGCCACAACTTGTTCGGCATCGACCGCTTGTTGAACCATACCCTGGTCTATGCCATCTTGTCGACGAGCCTGTTGGCTCTTTACCTGGGGCCGGTGCTGCTGCTTTATCGTTTACTGCCTGGCGATGTGTTACTCCAGGCAATCGTGGTCACCGCCTTGACAATGCTGATAGGGTTGAGTTTTAATTGGGCGCGCGCGCAGGCACAACGCTTGGTCGACCAGTTTTTCTATGGCGGTTGGTACGACTATCCCGGCGTCGTGGGAGCCATCAGCGCTATTCTGGCCCGCACTGTTGAACGGGAGCAATTGATCGACGCATTAACTCGCCAGGTGCCAGCCATGATGCAGTTGCATGGCGGCCAGTTGTGGATCGGCAAGCACGATTCTCCGGTTCACCCCCCCACCCCTCTACAGGCGGCTCCGCCGGCTCATTCGTCTGCAAGCTTGCCAAGCTACCAGGCTGTTTCCCTACAGTTCCCCCTTGCCTTTCAGGGTCACATCAAGGGTCTGTGGCAGGTAGAGCCGAGATTAGATGGGGATGACTTTGCGGCCACAGACCGGCGCATCCTACAAACACTCGCCCGCCAGGCCGAGATCACATTGGGCAACGTCCTCATGGTCGAGGCGCTGCGCCAACAACTCGACGAAATCCGCGCCAGCCGCGAAACGCTGAGGCAGGCCCAACGCCAACTGCTCCGCTCCCGCGAGGAAGAGCGCGCTCGCCTGGCCCGCGAGCTCCACGACGGCCCCCTCCAAAACCTGGCCGGCCTCGAGCTCCAACTCGAACTCCTCACGGCTTCGCCCGACCCGTCGAATACGCCCCTGGCAGACACCCTGAAAGAAATGCACGTCGAGGTGCAAGCGCTGCGTTCTGAGCTGAGCCAGGTGTGCGCCGAATTGCGCCCACCCACGTTGGACACGCTTGGATTGGGTGCCGCACTCCGCGACCTGGCCAAAGAGTGGTCGGCCTTGCACAACATCGCCATCCACCTCGATTTGCCCCCTGACTCCACTTTGCACTCTTTGCCGGATCAAGTCACCGTCAACCTCTACCGCGTGACGCAAGAAGCCCTTGCCAACATCGCCCGCCACGCGTTGGCCCAACAAGTAAGCCTAACCCTCGCCCACCACGCCCAGCACCTGACCCTGACCATCCAAGATGACGGCCGTGGCTTTGCCTCGCAAGCTCCCGGCGATTTGATCACGCAAGGCCACTTTGGCCTGCTGGGAATGCAAGAGCGCATCGACCTCATCGGCGGCCACTTGATCGTGGAATCTGCCCCCAAGCGGGGAACCAGCGTGCAGGCGATCTTGCACGCCCCTACCCTGGAGACGTGCCATTGATAACCGTCGCGATTATAGATGATCACCCCGTTGTCCGTGCAGGGATGCGCGCCGTCTTGGAGGCCGCAGCCAACATTCAGGTTGTGGCAGAAGGCACCAGCGGTGCCGATGCCCTGCGCTTGGTAGCTGAGCACAAGCCCGACGTGCTGGTGCTGGACGTCAACCTGCCAGACATGAACGGCTTGCAAGTTGCCCAGACGCTGCGCCAACAAAGCCCCCAGACGGCTATTTTGGTCTTGACCGTCTACAACGACAAGCAAACCGTCTTTGGCCTCTTGGAATGTGGGGCCATCGGCTACGTGCTCAAAGACGAGGCGCCCGAGACATTGGTGAGCGCCGTGCAGGCAGCCGCGCGCGGCGAAAGCTGGCTCAGCCCGGCGGTCGCCAGCCAGGTAGTTCGCCGCGCCGTCGAGCATGCGCCGGCGGTCCAACCCATCCCCGCTCCCGGCAGCGCGGCCGATCTCACGCCACGCGAACTCGAGGTGCTCAGACTGTTGGCTTTAGGATTGGACAATGCTGCCATCGCCCAGCGCCTGGTGGTGACCACCCGCACAGTTCAAAATCACGTCAGCGCTATCTACAGCAAGCTCCCAGTTAGCAGCCGTACCGAAGCAGCCCTTTATGCCATCCGCCATGGCTTGGCGCAAGTAGCGCCAAGCGGGGAAACGCCAGATGAGCCATAAGGCCAAGCGCCTGCTCAACCGGACCCTGGTCTATGCCCTCCTCTCGCTAGGCATCTTGCTCTTGTATCTTGGCTCGTTCATGCTCATTGAACGTTTCCGCCCTAACGATTTGCCAACCCAGATGATCATTGCCGCCGGACTGACGCTGCTGGTTGGCTTGAGCTTTGAGTGGACCCGGGCACGTGTGCAGCGATGGACCGATCTTTTCCTTTATGGCGGCTGGCACGATTACCCCCGCGTGGTGGAGAAAATCAGTGGCGCGCTCACTCGCTGCGTGGAGCGGGAGCAACTCGTTGAGGTGTTGACGACCCAGGTACCCACGTTGATGCAACTGAGCCAAGGGCAACTGTGGATCGGCGAAGCGGTGGGCGCCGCTTTGCCCAAAGCAATTCCTCCACAATTGGGCTTTCCT
>JAFGFO010000208.1 GCA_016931085.1 Thermoflexales bacterium | reverse complement strand
CTGCGGTTGGGATTTGCAGGACCTGCTTTTGCGCGGCTTTGGCGGCGTGCCGGCGAAAATAGAGAGCCGGCCGCCCAAGCATTTGCGCTCCGCACTGGGGCAAGTCGTGAATTTCTTTTATACCCTGCAGGGCGAGACGGCCGGAGCGCAGGCCTTTTCGAACCTCGACACGCTGCTGGCGCCTTTTGTGCGCTACGACCATTTGCCCTACGAGGGCGTGAAGCAGGCCGTGCAAGAGTTTGTCTTCAACATCAACGTGCCCACTCGGGTGGGTTTCCAGAGCCTGGTCTGGGACGAGTGGGTGCTCGTGAAGCAGGCCGGGCGCATCCAGGCCGTCGAGATCGGCTGCCTGGTCGACGAGCAGTTCCGGCGCAACGCTCATCGAATACTCACGCAGGGTAACGATAGCTTTGCCGTGTCGAACGCCGATGACGTTCAGGCCCTGGCCTTTGGCCGTGATGGGCGCGCTGTCTGGGCGCCGGTCAATGCCTTTGTACGCCACCGCGTTCCCGCTCGATCCTCCTTCGCGTGTGTGCGCACCAGCCGGGGGACAGCGCGTGTCTCGCAGGCTCATTCGCTGTTTGCCTTCGAGGCGCTGAACGGCGACTTTAACCTGCGCCCAATGGCCGCCAGCGCCGTAGATCTGGCGCACGGGAACGCGGCACTGACCCCGACCAATCATTTCGTCGCCATTCGCCAGGCGCCTAACGGCGGAACGCGCGGTGAGCTTGACCTGGTAGAGCTTATCGATGCTGTGCCCCAGGTCGCCGAGCGCGCCAGGGTGCGCCTTCCCGACCATGCTCAAGCGGTGAACCGTCTGCAGCAGCGCGTGCTCGAACGCTTTGGCGGCATGACGCCATTTTACCTGGAGTATGGCATCAAGGATAAAGGTTGCTGGCAGCAGTGGTCGGGCGAAGGTGGTACACTGCCTTATCGCGTGTGGCGGACGTTGGGCGACGATGAGCCGGCCGCCGAGTTTGCGCTGCGCAACAGCGATCTTTGGTATGCCCGCCACCTGGCCGGTAAGCGCTTGAAAGAGTTGGTCCGTTTGCTAGGCTGGTACATCACTGAGGGGCATAACGATATCAGCAATGGATTGTACGTCAGCCAGGCGCGCGGCGACAATCAGGCTGAAATCACACGTGTGTTGAGCGCCTTGGGGGCCCTGGGCCGCATCGAGGAACTGCCGGGCTGGTCAGCGCGAGGGAATCCCACCCAGGCTGTATTGCGAATGGCCGGCAAGGGATTGCTGGCGGTGCTCATCAGCTACCTGGGGGGAACGTATAGCACGCACAAGACGATCCCCTGGTTCGTCTATGATCTTACGCCGGCCCTCCAGCAGGTCCTGATCGCCACTCTCCTCCGCGGCGATGCCGCCGAATACTCCGACCACTTTGACTATACTACGACCTCCAAGCGACTCAGCCTGGGCCTGAGCTTGCTGCTGGCCATGAACGGCTATAAATTCAGCGTGTACGAAACTACCTACGAGCAAGAGAACTGGAATGACCAATACATCCTACGCGTCTACAAGGACAAGCTTGCCGCCGAACGTTACGCCGTCGGTGACTTGGCGGCGCGTGTGTGCACCCAACGCGAGAGCTTTACGTACACGGGCGAGTATGAATACGATCTTAGTGTGGACGTCGATATGGAGAACTTTGCCGGGGGGAGTGGGTTGCTGTGTTTCCACAACACCCCCTTCACGAACATCACCATGGATCTCACGCCTTCCCCCACGCTGCGCGACACGGCCGTGATCGTGGGGGGCGAATATCGCGACGATGTCTATGGCGACTTTCAGGCTGAAATGGACATGATCAATCGCGCCTTTGCCGAGGTCATGGTCGAGGGTGACGCCAAGAACCGCGTGTTTACTTTCCCCATTCCCACCTACAACATCACGGCCGATTTCGACTGGGATAACCCGGTGCTGGAACCTGTCTGGGAGATGACGGCCAAGTACGGCATTCCCTATTTCGCCAATTTCGTGAGCAGCGACTTGAGACCAGAGGACGCGCGTTCGATGTGCTGCCGGCTGCGTCTCGACAACCGCGAGCTGCGCAAGCGCGGCGGTGGTCTTTTCGGCGCCAACCCACTCACCGGCAGTGTGGGCGTGGTCACCATCAACATGCCGCGCTTGGGCTACCTGGCCAGCGGCGAGTCGGACTTTTTCGCGCGCCTGGCGCACGTGATGGATTTGGCCAGGATGAGCCTGGAAGTCAAGCGCAAGTCGTTGGAGCGCTTGACCATGGACGGTCTGTACCCTTACAGCCGCTATTACCTGGCCGGCGTCGCGCAGAGGTTCCAGGCTTACTGGGCCAACCATTTTTCAACCATTGGCTTGAATGGGATGAACGAATGTTGTCTGAATTTCTTGGGGGTGGGCATCGAGCATCCCGATGGGCACGATTTTGCACACAGGACGCTCGAGTTTATGCGCGAGCGCCTGGTGCGCTATCAAGAGGAAACCGGAGATTTGTTCAACCTGGAAGCGACGCCGGCCGAAGGCGCCTCCTACCGCCTGGCGAAGGCGGACAAGGCGCGTTGGCCCGACATTCGAACGGCCGGCACTGACCAGACGCCGTACTACACCAACTCGACTCACTTGCCTGTGAACGCCACGGACGATCTCTTCCAGGTCTTGCGGCACCAGGATGCACTCCAAACCCTCTATACCGGCGGGACCGTGCTGCACATTTTTTTGGGCGAGCAGGTGGAGGATTGGCGGCAAGCTCGCCTCCTGGTGCGGCGCATCGCGGAAAATTTCCACCTGCCTTATTATACCTTGACGCCCACCTTTAGCATCTGCCCGGTGCACGGCTACATCGCCGGCGAGCATACGTATTGTCCATACCCTCACTCCGATCAAGACCTGAAGCGCTTTGGAGTGGGTGCCTAGAGCCATTATCTACTCATCTTCGAATCTACACAAATGATTTAAAAATTAGCGAAAATTCGTGGATAAAATTCTTATAGGAGAAAACAATGAACACACCAGATGCCAACGTCAAACGGGTCCCCTGCGAAGTCTATTCGCGCATCGTAGGCTATCTGCGGCCTGTCCAAAACTGGCACGTGGGCAAGCGCCAAGAGTACCGGGAGCGGAAAATGTTCGTATTGCCGGCGTCAGATGAGATGCCGGCGCCCGAGGCGCCATTAGGAAGTGATGTGACGGTGGAAGCTCAATGATTTTCCGTGGGCTGGAACCTGTCTCACTGATCGACTTCCCCGGTCACATCGCGACCGTGCTCTTTGTGGGGGGCTGCAATTTTCGCTGCCCGTTTTGCCACAACGCCGCGTTGGTGCTCGAGCCGGAGACTTTGCCGCGCTACGAAGAGGCCGACGTGCTGCGGCTGCTGGAACAGCGCTTTGGGCTGGTGGACGGCGTCGTGGTGAGCGGTGGAGAGCCGACCTTGCAGGCCGGGCTGGTCGCCTTTTTGCGCCAGGTCAGGCTGCTCGGCCTGGCCATCAAGCTGGATACGAACGGTTCGCGCCCCAACGTGCTGCGCGCGCTGCTGGATGAAGGTCTGTTGGATTACGTGGCGATGGACGTCAAAGCGCCGCCCGAGAAATACGCCCGCCTGGCTGGCCTGCCAGGCATGAACTTGAGAGAGGTGGAGCAGAGCATCGCGCTGTTACGCGAGAGCGAGGTCACGTGCGAGTTTCGCACCACCGTGGTCCCAGGCTGGCTCGTTGAAGAAGACGTGAGCGAAATCGCTTGCTGGCTCCAGGGCGCCAAGCAATACGTCATCCAGCAATTCCGCCCGCAGCACACCCTGGATCTGTCGCTAGAGCACGTTGTGCCTTACCCCAAGCAGCAATTCCAGGCGATGGCAGACCATGCCGGTCAGTGGGTAGGGCAGGTGAAGGTGCGGGGAAACTAGACTTCCGAAGTCTTCAAGACTTCGGAAGTCTTGGGACTATTCGGCCTTGCGCTTCAGGGCGTTGGCGATGTCGGCCGGCAAATCCCGCTCGGCCAATTGCCCTTTGAATAACAGCGCTTGGATGTTGACGTCGAGCTTGGCCAGGTCCGCCTGGGTCAGGGTCTTGGCCGTGATGATCACGATGGGGATGTCGCGCGTGGCCTGATCGCCCTTGAGCGATTGCAGCACTTCGAAGCCATCCATCTCCGGCATCATCAGATCGAGCAGGATCAAATCGGGCGCGGCGGCCCGCACGGCTTCCAGACCCTCTTGGCCACTGCGCGCCTCGCTGATGGCAAAACGCGGGTGCGCTTCGAGCATACGCCGGATCAACTGGGTATCCTCAGGCCGGTCGTCGATGATCAGCACCTTGGTCGTCGTACGGTCCTCCAAGCGCCTGAGCGCGGTCAGCAAATCCTCTTCGATAACGGGCTTGACCAGGTAATCCACCGCGCCCAGGCTATAAGCCTTGTTGCGTTCGTTGAGAATCGACGCGATAATGACCGGGATAGAGCGCGTTTCCTCGTCGCGCTTGAGTTCTGCGAGCACTGCCCAGCCATCCTGGCCCGGCATCAGGACGTCCAGTAGAATCGCGTATGGCTTCAAGCGGCGCGCCGACTCTAACGCTTTCTGGCTGTTAGCCACGCCGATGACGCCGTAGCCGTGGCGTTCGAGGTAACGCCAGTACATCGCCGCCACACTGTTATCGTCGTCGATGACCAGGATAATCCTTTTGCCAGGCTCGAGTCCTGTTTGCGTCTCAATGGTCTTTGACACGGACTCGGCCGGGTGAGCGCGCGGCAGTGTAAACCGGAATGTCGTGCCCACACCGGGCTTGCTTTCAACCCCAATCTGCCCGCCGTGCATCTCGACAAAGCGCTTGCTGATGGCCAGTCCCATGCCGCTGCCGCCAGACTTGCGCCGGGGCGAAGTGTCCACCTGGCTAAAGGTCTCGAACAAAGCTTCCAGCTTGTCGGCCGGGATGCCAACGCCGGTGTCGCGCACGCTCACGTGCACAAAGCGCTCGTCGGCGGCGGCTTCGACCGTGATCGAGCCTTGCTCGGTGAACTTGGCGGCGTTCGTGATCAGGTGCAGCAGCACCTGGCGTGATCGAGTCTCGTCGGCCCACACAGTCGGCAAATCCTCCGGGATGAGTTGGTGTAGCTTGATCGGCTTGTCCCTCACCAGGCCCACCGCGGTGGACATGACGCCCTTGATCGTCTCTTTGAAATCGACTTCCTCGAGGGACAGCTCGACCTTGTCCACTTCAAGTTTAAAGATGTCGACGATGTCGTTGACCAAGCCGAGCAAGTGGGCACCGCTGTTGTGAATGACCTCCAAATCTTGCTTTTGCATCTCTGTCAGCGGCCCGTCGATGCCCTTGAGAATCACGCGCGAAAAACCAATGATCGAGTTGAGCGGCGTGCGTAATTCGTGGCTCATGTTAGCTACAAAGCGAGTTTTGAGGCGGTCCAATTCACGCAGACTCTCATAGTGGCGCGTGCGCTCCATGGCCTCCCGCTCGGTGCGCTGGCTTGCCTGCAGAAACTCGCGTTCCAGGGAGGCCAGCTCGTCGGCGTGCCCGTCGGCCCACTCGCTCATCACCTCCAACCAACCGCTGCCATACAAGTAGCTCTCGTCCCGCTCGTGCTGCTCCCACTGCTGCGCGACCTGGGCCAACTGGCGGTGCATCCGCCGCGATTCGCGCTCACCTTCGATCCACCGCCACAAGCGTGGCCAGCTCTGGACAAGCACCGCGTGGGACAATTCGACGAAGGGCCGCCTCCCATCCGCTTCCTCAGCCAACACCAACAGACGGGCGTCTTGGGCAGCTAAACGCTGGAGAACACGATCTAGTCTTTCTTTTTCCACACCTGGAATGGCCACGAGTTCCTGCACATTGGCTCGATGATGGGAAGCCTGTGCGGTGAGCCACAGCAGAATTTGCCGGCAAAGCTCTTTGTCCACTCCCTCGAAACTGTTATATACCTTTTCAGCTCGCCACTCCAATGCGCCAGACAGACCACCGACTATGTCGTAGGCCGCCCTGGTCAGTCGCCGCCCCTTGCGCTGCTGCCACAGCTCCCACAGGGTGTGCCAGACTAGTGGCACACCTTTCAACGACACGTTCGACTCGTTCATATCGTGCAGCAGTGTTGCCACCAGCCCGGCCTCGAACTCGCCGCCGGCCAGGCGCGCCGGCTGCTCGATGGCTCGCCGCAGCTCGCTATCCGCCAGCGGCCCGACCAGCACGTGGTGATCGGACAACGCGGCTGCCAGCTCTGGGTAAGCTGCGCACTGACCATAGAAATCCGCTTGCAGTGTGAGCACGACGATCGTTTGACCTTGGGGCACACTGACCGCATACAGCAAGTTGTCTATCCAGGCGCGGCGACTGGCCTCGTCACGGCACAAGACCAGGGCTTCTTCAAATTGGTCTACCAACACGACCAGGCGGGCGGCTGGCGGAGCGTCAGCCAACGCCAGGCGGACAGCCTCGTGCAACGCGTGCGCGTCCTCGCGTAGACGGCCAAGCTCAGTTGTGCCGGGCGCGACCTGGCTGAGAGCCACGGCCAGGTTTTCCACTGGCCTGGCGCCTGGTCGGCACACGACGACAGGCCAGGCGGCGCTGCCCTCGATTTCCCCTCGCTTCAACGCCCCCAGCAGCCCGGCGCGCGCCAACGACGATTTGCCGCAGCCGGCTTCGCCGACGATGGCCACCAGGCGGCAGCCTAATCTGCTCGTAAGAGCGTCCTTCGGACGCGATTCTTGACTGTGACCTCTCCCGCTGCTGGCGAAGAGCCGCATGGCGTCGAGCAGGCGCGCGGTCAGCGCCTCGCGCCCACAGAAAAAAGGCGCGTGTTCAACGTCAAAGGGCCACAGACCGCGATACGGGCAGTCGCCTTCGTAGCGGACAGATGCATCATGCAGGGTAGATTTGTCAGTCATGTCAAATCTCATTATATCACTATTTTTGCTACAAGTGTAGCACAACTTGGGGAGCGTTACGCACATGGGACAAGCCGGCGCGTATAATTTGAGCGTGTCCCGTCGATTATATTCACTGGATTTGAGCCTTTCGCTTTGCGTCCTTTGGAAGGCGGTTTCTCCGGCTCGCT
>JAFGFO010000207.1 GCA_016931085.1 Thermoflexales bacterium | reverse complement strand
TTTGCGGCCTGGCGCCCCACTTACCTCCCCGAAAGCTCTAAGCTTTCGGGGAGGTTGCCCCACTTGAGCGATTTGCTACGAATGCCCGTCTCATGGGAGGCTTGTGCACTTGGGCCTGGACTGATATAATCGTATTATGCGCATTGGCAAAACGCTCTATACCGTCTTGATGGCCCTGGCGCTGGTGGTGTTCATCGCTTATTTCGCGATCTACGTGATGTACGCCGGCGCGCTGTTTCGCTTCCCCTTGGATTACGACCAGGGCGAGGGCTTTGAACTCAACGACGCGATTTTGTTTTCGCAAGGCCAGTGGCCGTATCGCGACAATGAAGCCTATCCCTTTTACGCTTCGAATTACCCACCACTGTTTCACTTGATGATGGTGCCCCTGGTGTGGATCCTGGGCCGGACGCTGTTGGCCGGGCGGATCTTGTCGTTCGCGGCCACCCTCGTCGTCGGCGCGGTGGTGGGCTGGATCGTCATGCGCAAGACGCGCCAGGCGGCCTTGGCTGCTCTGTGTGGGCTGATGGTGTTCGCCTCCAATTATATCTATCACGTCGGCCCCCTGGCACGCTTGCATTTGACGATGGTGATGTTCGAGCTGCTGGCGATCGCTGTCCTGGCCGAGATCAAAGACGCACCCGGCGGCAAAGGCAAGCTGCTGCTTGGCCTGGCGCTGCTGACGTGTGCTGGCTGGACCAAGCAGCTCGCGTTGGCCACGGTCGTGGCCGCTTTTGTCTACCTGCTGTGGCGATGGCCGCGCCAAGCTTTCAAGGCCGGCCTGGGCTTTGCCCTGGTCAACGGCGCCCTGTTCCTGGCCATCAATCTTGCCACCGGCGGCCAATGGTTCGTCAACATCATCCAGGCTAACGTCAATGCCTACGATATCGGCCAGGCGCTGTGGCTGTACCGCCAGTGCTTCCAACTGCACGGCGTGCTGATCGTGCTCTCCGTCGCTTACGTGGTGTACGAGCTGGTGGCGCGCCAGTTGTCGCTGTATTCGATCTGGTTCGTGGCGGCGGTGGCTAATTCTGCACTGGCCGGTAAGTGGGGCGCCGGCGAATCATACTTTACCACGGCCGTGGTGGCGGCTTGTGTGCTAAGCGGCCTGGCGCTGGGAAGAATAGCCAATAGCAAATTTCAAATTTCAAGCAAGTTCGTCATCCCGCTGGCGTTCCTGCTGCAGGCCGTCCTGGTGCTGCACCTGCCCACCGATGGACGGCGCTTCGCTGCCCTGGCCGACCTGGTGGGGGTGGGGCGGCAGGCCACGGTGTATGCCGGCTACTCGTATTACGATTCGGGTGGCTATACACAGTTGGGGCACTTGCTGGCGCCACGTGACCTGGAGGCGGCCGAGCGCTTGCTGGCCTACGTGCGGGATTGCCGAGGCCCGGCTTTGACCGAGGAGGCGACCCTAGCCATATTGGCTGGCAAAGAGGTGGTGACGAACCCTACCCAGTTGCTCAATCTGTACAATAATGGCTTGTACGACCCTGCCAGTCTGATCGCGATGGTTGAGGCGCGGCAGTTTTGTGTCGTGGTGCTGCGCGCGCAATTTTACCCGCCACCCCTGCTGGAGGCCGTGGGCCAAGCGTACCAGACCGTCGACCAGGTGCCTATGAACGGTTTTGTGTATCGCGTCTTGAAAGCGCGGTAATTGAGGTTAAGGTTAAGAGGTGATAGGATGAGCGAGACACTGTCTGACTTGCGCTGCCCGGGCTGCAACGCGCCTGGCTTGATCGATATGAATGATGGTGCACTGGTCTGCCAATATTGCGGGTCTCGCTTTGCGCAGCCTGAGCGGGTGTGCCCGCACTGCAGTACGCTGAGTGAGGTGGATGACCTGGATTGTCCAGGTTGTGGGCAGGCCTTGCGCGGCTTGTGCCCGGCGTGTAATACGCCCAATTTGCTCCAGGCCAAGCTTTGCCGCCGCTGCGGCGTGCCGTTGGACTTGCTGAGCAGCGTGCTAGATCGCCAATTCGCCAGCCCCGCCGGCCTGATTTACGAGCGCGGCGAGGCGGCTCGCGCACTCAAGCAGCAAGAGGAGCAAGCTTCGCGCCAGCGCCTGGCCAACATGTGGCAGCAGAATCAGGAGCGCGAACAGTGGCTGTCAGCCTCGCGCGCCAGGCAGCAGCAGGAGGAACAAAGACTGATCAAGCTAGCGATGGCACTCTTCGCCATCGTGGTCGTGGTGGCGCTCGTCAGCGTGCTGCTGATCGTGGTGTGGAGTTAGACTTATGCCTGTTCGCTCTGCCGGCGCGCCACTTTTTAATGACGCGCCATTAAAAAGTGACGCGCCTTATGCCGTCAAGCTGCCAGTCTTTGAAGGGCCGCTCGATTTGCTGCTCTACCTGATCGAGCGCGAGGAACTGGACATCACCAAGGTCTCACTGGCACAAGTGACCGACCAGTACCTGGCTTATCTGAACAGCCTGGAGCAGCTCGAGGTCGATAACCTGGCGGATTTTCTGGTGATTGCCGCCAAGCTGATCTTGTTCAAGTCGCAAGCCTTGTTGCCCAGGCCGCCGCTCGAGTCTGAAGAAGAAGAGGATGTGGGTGATGACCTGGTGCGCCAATTGTTGGCTTACAAGCGCTTTAAAGAAGTGGCGTGCGCTTTGGACTTGCGCCAAGAGTCGGGACTGTGCAGCTTCGTGCGCCTGGCGCCGCCGCCCAAGATTGATGTGTCATCGGTGGACTTGAGCGAGGTGTCGGTGGCTGATTTGCTGGCTGCCGTGCGCAACGCCCTGGCCGCGGCTTTACCCGATCAGCCGGTGGGAGCGCTGCTCCAGCCGCTCGTCGTGACTGTGCGTGACCAGATCGCCATGATCGAGCGCTTGTTGCAGAGTTTGCCACAGCTCAACTTTGTGCGGATGTTGTCACGTTGCGCCTCGCGGGTCGAGATCATTGTGACATTTCTGGCTGTCCTCGAGCTGCTCAAGCGACAGCAGATCAGCGTGGCTCAAGAAGGATTGTTTGGCCAGATCGTCATCATGGCGGCGCGGCCGGCGGAGCGGGTGGGGGAGGATGAAGACGAAGACAGTGGGCTATTGGAATAGCCTATCGATTACACCCAGCCGGCCGATTTAGTTACACAGAGCCTCACAGAGGACACACAGAGACACACGGAGAAGCTCTAAAAAGTCAAGTCTTCTCTGTGCGCTTCGCGTCTGCTAGCTTTGTGCGTCTCTGTGACCTGAGTAGTTGCCGATTTAGAGATCTTGGTGTACCTTCGTGCCCTTCGTGGATAAAAATCTTTATGCACCGCCTAACTTGTACGCCTCTAAGAAGCGCTCGACCAGCACGTCCCAGTCAAAGCGTTCCCACAGCCGCTTTCGGGCCGCGCTGCCCAACTCCTGCGCCCGCGTCGGATCAGCCAGCAGCGTGCGCAACGCTGCCACCAGGCCGTCGATGTCACCAGGCTCGACCAGCCAGCCGCTGGCGCCGTGCTCGATGTATTCGGCGTTTTGGCCCACGCGGCTGGCGATGATGGGCAGGCCGGCCGCCATATACCCAATGAGCTTGGCCGAGCACTTGGCGCGGTTGACGAGCGTGTCACGGTAAGGATAGACGGCGACGCTGGCCCCCGCCAGCATCTCGGGCACGTTCGGCGGATCGATCCAACCGGGGAAGCTGACGACGGCATCCATCTTGCGCTGCTTGACGAGCGCTTGCAAGGCTGGCAGCCCGTCTCCTATGCCGGCAATCACCAGGCGTAGGTGAGGGATCTCTGGCTGCAGGCGCGCTACAGCTTCGATGGCCTGGTCCAGGTCGTTGCCGTGCGGGATGTGGCCCAGGTAGATGGCGGTCGCGATTTGCGACTTGCGACTTGCGATTTGTGATTTGCGCAGTGCCTCGTCTGGGCCGTTGGGGACGTAAAAGACGCGGCTTGAATCGACGCCCATGCCCCACACCTGGGTTTGCAGCGTGCGGCTGGCGACCGTGACGGCGCGGGCGTGGCGGATGGCCCACGATTCTTGCCAATAAAAAAGGTGCTTCCACGGGGTGGGGTAGGGGTTGATGTCGGCCCATCCCCCGCGTCCTTCCCAGTCGTCGTGGTCGAGCGCCCACGGTACGCCCTGCCAGCTCAACATCTGGGCCGCCAGCCCGGAATAAGCGATTGGCTTGAAGACGTGAATCACATCTGCCTTCAACGCCAATGCCCGGCGTGCCATCCTCCATGCGGCGCTGAGCGGTGAGAGAGGGGGGGGCGACAGCTTGATGTTTTCCAGCCGCACGCCATCTTGTGTCCAGCACCGGCCAGAGTCTGGCGGGTTATCGTAAGGCGGCATGAGAATCGTGACGGTGTGCCCACGCTTGGTCAATGCTCGCGCCGCGTAAAAGGCGCGCGCGCTGACGGTGCCTTTGGGTTTGAAAGCGAATGGCCCGATCATGACGATGTGCATAACAGAATTTTACCTCGTAAAGCGTAAAACGTAAAATCGCAATTCACATGTTTGGCAAAGCTCACGAAAGCTGGTATAATGCGGTTTCATCAGGCTATTCCAATAGCTATAGACGCTGAGGGTCTTGTTAGCGTCTGCGGCAAAACTGATCTTGTAGGAGAAGTCACAAGTGATTCGTCGCGCTACACAAACCCCCGACTACTGGGGAAAAACTTTTAGCATCGCGGGCAGTGACCTGGAGTACCTGCTCAACTCGTTCATGGAAGATGAGTTGCCGCGCAGCGGTGATGAGTTGGCGCTTGAAGTCATGCGATATCGTTGCCAGCGTGAGGAAACGGCCATTAGTCGCGAGTTGGCTAAAGGCAAGCTCTTTCAACCCAAGCAGCATTACGAGTTGGGGGATTGCCTGGTTTTTCCAGCGCTTGAGTATGCTGTGGGTGAAGTGGCTACTGTCCGGCCAGGGATGAACCCGGAGTATGGCGCCTTTAACGTGCTGGGTGTCCGCTTGGAGGCTGATGCTCGCGTGCGCGAGTTCGCCTGCGATTTCCCATATCCCCACCGCCTGAATGAGGATATCGTTGAAGCAGCGGGAGGGGAGAGCGCTGATTTGCGCTCGCCTGAAGAACTGCACGCGGCTTATGGAACCGGGATTTGCGACAAACTCGTTGCCAAGCTGCAAGGGAGCGGTGATTTTGTGTGCTTGTTTGGCAAATGGTTCCCCCGCACCCTGCTAGCTGAACTTAACATCGGCCATCTCAACTTGGCGGAGGCGGTGCTGGACATGGCTGGGGGTGGCCCGCTCCCAGCCGAGGTTTTGCTCGAGGACGTGGGTTTGCCGATCGAGATCAACCCACATCTGCAAGAGTTTTCCCTCAACTATGCCTTATCGCGTGATGAGCGCTTTGACGAGGTGGGGGCGACCGGCGAGGTGTTGTGGTTCCTGCGCCGCCTCGAGCCGCCTGAAGCGCTCTTCCCGCCCAAGCGCCTGATGGCTCGAGCTGTGCCGTACCGGCGCGATGTCTTGGACGAGATGTTGCTGGGCGTCGAGCGCGAGCTGGACGACGAGTACTCGAACTTGCCGCCGGCTGGAGAGGATGGCGGCGAACACAGTTGGGTCCTGACCTATCCCCACCGGCGAGTGGGCAGTCTGCCTTTGTCACAGAGCATCGCTCGCCTGTTCCCCAGCGGGCGCACGCAGCGCATCCGTTTTTTGTTCGAGGATGCTCGCAGTGGCAAGCGGTGGCCAGGCTGGGTAGTGCACGAACACCATTTCGCCTTTGGGCTTGACACGTGGTATGAAGCCAACGAGATGCCGGTCGGCGCCCATATCCAGTTGCGGCGCAGCGACGAGGCCGGCGTCGTCAGTGTGGACTGGCGCGGCCGCCGCCCCAAGCGCGAGTGGGTGCGCGTGGCGGTGCCCAAAGAAGATGGCTTGTCGTTCGAAATGCTCACCCGCCAGGTGAGCTGCGAGTATGACGATTTGATGGTGATCTGGGTGGATGATCTGAGCGCGATCGATGCATTGGCTCAACGCAAGGAAATAGCCAATGGCTCCATTACTGACCTGATCCGGCAGATTTTCCCCCGGCTGGCCAAGCTCAGCCCGCAAGGCACCGTCCATGCCAAGACACTCTACTCGGCCATCAATTTATTACAACGCGTGGCGCCGGGGCCCTTGTTTGCCCAAGTGATGCAAAGTTCGTTCCTGCGTCCGGTTGGTAACGGTTACTGGGTGTGGGGGGAATGACCTGCAGATAGTTTCAGGTTTAAGATCTCAGTGCGTAGGGCAGGTTTCCACGCGAAGCCTGCCGTCAAGATAAGGACAGATGATGCCAGGTCAAGTGACGTTCAAGTCTAGCCGATTGGTCAAACCGACTGTAGATACGCCCTTCCACATTGATTTCGACTGGTGGGAACGCTCGGGGGGCAATTTGCGCGTCTATATGCGCAGCCATCTTTGCCCGACCCATCGGGACATGTACGCGGAGGTCTCGAACGTCAGCCAGATTGACTGGATTGATCCCTACACAGCCGAGGTCAAGCAGGTGGATGGGCTCGTGTTCCAACTGCGCACACACTGCAGCAGACAATCGGGCTATATCACGTCCAGTACTGCGGTGGTGGACGCCATTTTTCGCGTGTTCCTGGTCAATGATAACGAGCCCCTGTCTCCCAATGAGTTGTCTGAGAAAATCGGCAAGCGGGCCGATTTGATCCTCAAGACGATCAGCGGGCGAGAGGTTTACCGCGGCCTGCGCCCGGTGTTGGGCTAGATGCGGATGCGAGTTTTCATCGCCGGCATCATGCAGGGATCGCGCCGCGATGCCGAGGTAGACAGTCAAGACTATCGCCGGCGAATCACGGCCCTGCTGCGCCAGCACCTGCCCGGGGTCGAGATCGTCGACCCGTGGGAACTGTTCCCAGACAGTCCCGCCTATACGGAAGAGCGGGGCCGGCAGGTTTTTTTGTCGATGTGTGAGGCGGCGGCGCAGGTGGACGTGTTAGTGGCTTACGCGCCGTATGCCAGCATGGGGACGGCGATCGAGATGTGGCAGGCTTACCGGGCCGGTGTGCCGGTTTACTGCATCTCACCCATGACGGCCAACTGGGTCGTCTGGTTTTTATCCGAGCGGATATTCCCATCCATCGAGGCCTTTGGGGCCTTTGTCGCCGAGGGTGGGTTGAACGGCAATAGTTGAAAACGCCCCAGTAGCTCAGAGGAACAGAGCGGCTGCCTTCTAAGCAGATGGTCGCAGGTTCGAATCCTGCCTGGGGTATGTGGAACCCTGGTCGCACGGGCGACCAGAGTTTCAAGTTTCCTCTTTCTCTTCTGGGAACGCGGATCAAGGCTTAAAATCAGCGTCAATCCGCGTTTATCCGCGCCCCATCAGAACATACGTGCGCAGAAATGACGAATCGGACACTCCTGCATTTTATGGCTTGTGTCTGTAGCAACCCACACTTGCCCCGGCTGGCAGTTTGTGATACAGTATAGGCGTAGTTATGCTGAGCCAGTTCATCATAACTGCCGTCCATATGGTGGTTCAATTCAAAAAAAGGAGTAACACATGAAACCATTGGCTGACGGAACACTGCCTCACGAAGGGAGCACGTATTGGATCGCGCTCGATCAGTTCGAGACGGCGGCGACGGTGCTGGGCCTCGACCAAGGGATGATCGACTTTTTGCGCCACCCCAGGCGCGAGCTGACGGTGAATTTCCCTGTGACCATGGACGACGGCTCGGTGCGCATGTTCACCGGCTATCGCGTTCACCACAACACCGTGCGCGGCCCGACCAAGGGTGGCATCCGCTATCACCCATCCGTGGACCTGGACGATGTTCGCGCGCTGGCCATGTGGATGACGTGGAAGTGCGCCGTGGTGAATATCCCTTATGGCGGCGCCAAGGGTGGCGTGATCGTCGAGCCCGCCCAGCTCAGCACCGAGGAGCTGCGCGGGCTCACCCGCCGCTATGCGACCGAGATCTCTATCTTGATGAGCCCCGAAGGCGACATCCCCGCGCCAGACGTCAACACCAATCCCCAGGTGATGGCCTGGATCATGGACACTTACTCGATGCACAAGGGCTATTCTGTGCCGGCCGTGGTCACCGGCAAACCGCTCCCGATCGGAGGCAGCCTGGGCCGCTTTGAGGCCACCGGGCGCGGGGTGATGGTGACGGCGCGCGAGGCGCTCAATCTGCACGGCAAGCGCTTTGCCGACGTCAAGGTGGCCGTGCAGGGCTTTGGCAATGTGGGCGGGGTGGCCGCCAGGCTGATGGCCGAGGCAGGCGCGACTATCGTGGCTGTTTCGGACGTGTCGGGCGGAGTGGCTAATCCAAACGGCCTGGACATTAAGGCGCTCCAGGCTTACGTGGCTGGCAACAAGTTCGTCGAGGGTTTCTCGGGCGGCGATGCGATTACCAACCAGGAACTGTTGGCTTACCCGTGCGACGTGCTAGCGCCCTGCGCGCTCGAAAAACAACTGAACGCTCAAAACGCCGGCGAGGTCAAGGCCTGGATCGTGGCCGAGGGCGCGAATGGCCCCACCACCCCCGAGGCCGACAAGATCATGGAGGACAAGGGCATCCTGATCATCCCCGACATCTTGTGCAACGCCGGCGGGGTGACGGTGTCATATTTCGAGTGGGTGCAGGGGCTGCAGTCGTTCTTCTGGAGCGAGGAAGAGATCAACCAACGCCTGGAGCACATCTTGGTGGAGGCCTTCCACGCCGTGATGGCCGAGGCCGAAAAGCGCAAAATCGGCCGGCGGGTGGCCGCCCAGGTGCTGGCCATCGGCCGCGTGGCCGAGGCGGCTGACCTGCGCGGCATCTATCCGTAGGCCAGGTTTCGTAGGGGCGGGTTTTAAACCCGCCCCTACGGGAACATCTCCAGGCGCGTGGCGCGGATCTTGGTCAACGCGGCCCGCAGTGCTTCCTCGTCGCCGGCTTCAACCAGCCGCGCCAGGGATTGCAGGTGCGTGATGCACGTATTCACCGCGTTGCGGATGTTGGCCTTGTTGGTCATGAGAATATCGAGCATCATCGTCACGTCGCTGGCGGATACACGCGAGGTGTCGCGGAAACCGCCGGCGACGATTTTCCATGCCATGGGATCAGGCGAGGTCGTGGCGTCGGCCGTGCTGACCAGGGCGCAGGCCAGCATGTAGGGCAGGTGGCTGAGGGTCGCCACTAAAAAGTCCTGGCGTTCCGGCTCGATGATCAAAGGAGTGGCGCCAACGGCTTCGACCAGCTCCATGGCCAGTTCCAGGGTAGAGGTGGACGTGCGCAGCCCCGGGCAGAGAATGAAAGACCGCCCCCGGTAAAGGCCGGGATCGGCGGCTTGCACGCCTGAGGTCTCTTTCCCGCACATGGGATGCCCGCCTATCACCTGCACGTAGGGTGGTAGTGTCTCCATCTGCCCGGTGATGTGTTGCTTGGTGCTGCCTAGGTCGAACACCACGCAGCTTTCTTTCAGGAGTGGGCCGATTTCGGTCACTTGGCGCGCGATCACGCGCACCGGCCCGGCCAGGATGACCATGTCGGCCTGGCGTACCCCCTCGGCCAGCTCGGTTGTACCCCAGTCGATCAGGCCGCGCGCCCGTGCTGCCTCGATCGTCTCTGCTTTTCGCGACACGCCTGCCACGGCCTGGCACTGCCCGCGCAGTGCGCCGCCCAACGAGCCGCCCATCAGCCCCAGGCCAACGATTGTGATGTGTAGATTGATGAGATGTTTCAATGTGTTTTTTCCTTGTAGGGGCGGGTTTGAAACCCGCCCCTACTTGCGATCACGGAGCGGCCAGCGCTTTCTTGAGCGCCACGCCCAGCCGGCGGATGCCCTCAGCGATGATCTCTGGCGGGCAATAGGAAAAGTTCAAGCGCATCGTGTGCAGCCCCTCGGGGTTGCCATCCGGGTAAAAGGCATTCCCCGGCACATAGGCCACCTTTTCGGCCACAGCGGCGCGGAGGAGCTCGACGGTGTTGACCTTTTCGGGCGTCTTGACCCACAGGAACAACCCACCCGCCGGCTGGGTCCACTTGACCTCATCGGGGAAAAACTCGACCATCGCGTCCAGCATGGTGTCCCGGCGCTCCTTGTACGTGGCACGAATGCGCTTGACGTGCTGGCGCAAGATGCCGCGTTGGCAGATGTCGTTGGCCACCATCTGCAAAAAGGTGCTGGTGTGCAGGTCGGTGCCCTGCTTGGCCTGCACCAACTTACTGATGACTACCTGCGGCGCGACGATCCAGCCCAGGCGGATGCCCGGCGCCAATGTCTTGGAGAAGGTGCACAGGTACAGCGTGCGCTCCTTGGCCAGGGTGACCAGGGGGGTGAGATCCTGGCCCTCGAAGCGCAGCTCGCCATACGGATCGTCCTCGACGATGAACAAGTCGTACTTGATGGCAATTTCGACCAATTGGTGGCGGCGTTCCTCGCTCAAGGAGACGCCGGCCGGGTTGTGAAAGTTGGGCAAGACGTAGACAAACTTGGGCCGGCATTGCTCGACGACCGCCGGCAATTGCTCCACCACCATGCCGTCGTCGTCGAGCGGCACCGTGCAGTAGCGGGCTTCGTAAGCATCCCAGGCCTGGATGGCGCCCAGGTAAGTGGGACGCTCGGTGCAGACGAGGCACTTGTCGTCGACCAGGATTTTGCCGATCAGGTCGAGGGCTTGTTGGCTGCCGTTGGTCAAGAGGATGTTGTGGGCCTCGGCCGGCACGCCGTACTTGTTCATGCGCTCGACCAGGTACTGCTTGAGGGCCGGGTAGCCCTCAGTTGGGCCATATTGCAGCGCCGCTTTGCCCTCGGTGCGCAAGATAAACTGGCATGCTTCTTCAAACTCGCGCACGGGGAACATCTCCGGTGCCGGCAGGCCGCCGGCGAAAGAGATGATGTCGGGCTGCATGGTCAATTTGAGCAGCTCGCGGATGGCCGAGCTTTTCATGCGCGCCGTGCGCCCGGCGTAGACGCTGTCCCAATCGACGGGCGGGACGGCATGTTCAGTTGTGGCATTGTTCATGAATATCCCCTGCTTGACTTGCGAAAAAATCAGTGTATACTGTTTTGAAGGCTAGTTTAGTTTTGCTAAAGCTATTATACCAGAATTGGGGGTAATGCCCAAATGACACTCAGCGTCGGCATCGTCGGCTTGCCCAATGTGGGCAAAAGCACAACTTTTAACGCGCTGACCAAGGCCCAAAACGCCGAGGTGGCCAATTACCCCTTTTGCACCATCCAGCCCAACCGGGCGGTGGTGCCGGTGCCAGACGCCCGCGTCGACAAGCTGGTCGAGCTGGCCAAGGTTGGGCGGGCGGTGTATGCCACGATCGAGTTTGTCGACATCGCCGGCCTGGTCAAGGGCGCAAGCTTGGGGGAAGGGCTGGGCAACCAGTTCCTGGGCCACATCCGCGACACGGCCGCTCTCGTGCACGTGGTGCGTTGCTTCGAGGACGTCAACGTCGCCCACGTCAGCGCCCAGATCGACCCGCGCCTCGATATCGAGACGGTTACCGTGGAGCTGGCCCTGGCCGACCTCCAACAGCTCGAGCGCAAGATCGAGCGCCTGGAAAGCCAGGTCAAGGGCGACAAGGCATGCCGGCCTGCCCTGGACCTGGCCGGCGCGCTCCGCGCTCATCTAAACGACGGCAAGCCGGCCTCGATCTTCCCCGAGCGGGAGAGCGAGGCGTTTCAGGCGCTCAACCAGGAACTGCGTTTCCTCACCGGCAAGCCTGTCATGTACGCCGCCAACGTGGATGAAAGCGGCCTGGCCGAGGACGATGCCTACGTGCGGACGGTGCGGCAGGTGGCGGCCGAGCAGGGGGCCGACGTGGTCAAGCTGTGCGCCAAGCTCGAAGAGGCCCTCGCCGATATGACGGACGCAGAACAGCGCGAGTTCCTCGAGCTGGCCGGGGTGCAGGAGAGCGCGTTGGAGCAGGTCATCCGCAGGAACTATGTTAGGCTGGGGCTGATCAGCTTTTTTACGGCCAACGAGCAAGAGGTGCGCGCCTGGCGCATCCCACAAGGCCTGACGGCGTCCAAGGCGGCCGGCGTCATCCACACCGATTTCGAGCACGGCTTTATCCGCGCCGAGGTCATCCCCTACGAGCTTTTTGTCAAGCACGGCAGCGCCGCGGCCGCCAAGGCCGCCGGTGGGATGCGCCTGGAAGGCCGCGATTATGTCGTCCACGACGGCGACGTGATCTACGTGCGCTTCAATGTCTAAGTGCGACGCACCTCTAAGGTGCGTCGCACTTGCTGCCACAGTCCGGGCAGGCCGGCGCGCGCTTGATCTCCACCGGCGTAAAGCTCATGTCCTCCCCGTCGAACAGCAGCAGCTTGTTCTTCAGGTTAACGCCCACGCCGGCGATGAACTTGAGTGCCTCGGCGGCCTGGATGCAGCCGATGACGCCCGGTGCGACGCCGACGACCGGACAGACTTCCTTGGCGGCCGGCTGGGGAAAGATGCAGCGCAGGCAGGGCGTGTCTGGCGGATGTATAAACGTCACCTGGCCCATAAGCCCCCACACGGCCCCGTGAATAAAGGGGATCTCCTGGCCCAGGCAGTAGGCGTTGAGCAGGTAGCGCGTCTCGAAATTGTCCAGGCAGTCTATCACGACGTCAGCCTGGCCCACGATGCGCTCCACGTTGCTGCCGTCGAGATAGTCGCCGTAGGCCACCACGTCGATGTGGGAGTTCAAGGCTGTGATCGCCTGGGCGGCTGAAGCGGCCTTGCCCTGGCCGATCCTCGCCTCGGTGTGGAGGATTTGCCGGTTGAGGTTGGACAGCTCGACCGTGTCCGCGTCGCACAGCCTGATTTCCCCCACGCCGGCGGCCGCCAGGTAGAGCGCGACCGGGCTGCCTAGCCCGCCGGCGCCGGCGATCAAGACGCTCGCGTTCTTGAGCCGCCCCTGACCCTCGTCCCCCCAGTCAGGCAGGGGTATCTGCCGCCCGTAGCGCGTTCGGTCGTAGTCAGTTAATGGTTCCATGTCTATCTGTGTCCAATTTTAGACAGAAATCGAACGGTCGATGGCTCGCCGCACGGCGTCTGGGTCTGGTGGCAGCTCCACGGGCGGGTTGGCGTACTGGGCCGCCACGTCTTGAAGCGCGTGCTCGTGATAGTCGACCCTGAACTTGGTGAATTTAAGCCCGTGCGCGGTTGAAATGACGACGACGCGCTGCTCGGGCTTGATGTCGCCGCGTTCCGCCAACTTGAACAGGGCCGCCAGCGCCACACCGGTCTGCGGGCAGCAGTACAGGCCGGCGCGGTCGCCGCGAGCGGCGGCGTTGACCAGCTCGTCTTCGCTGGCCTGCTCGACCACGCCCTCGAAAGCCTGCAGGGCCTTGACCGCTCGCTCGTAGCTGACCGGGTCGCCGATTTGAATGGCGGTGGCCGAGGTCTTTTTGGCCGCCACCGGCCGGTACTCTTTGAAGCCCGTCAGATAGCTCAGGTAGAGCGGGTTGGCGTTGGCGGCCTGGGCGCAGGCGATGCGCGGCAGCTTGTCGATCAGCCCCAAC
>JAFGFO010000206.1 GCA_016931085.1 Thermoflexales bacterium | reverse complement strand
TCTTCCATCTACCACGAGCGGCGTGCGCATGCTCGAACGCAACTGTTCGGGGTCCAATCCAAAATACTGGCGATGCCGGGTCACAATAGCCACGCAATCCGCTCCCGCCAGCGCCTCATCCAGGTTACTAGTCAGTGGAACATCATGGCCATCACCCAACACGCGTTGCCAATCAGGCAAGCGCACGTATGGGTCGTGCGCCACCACCTGGGCGCCGCACGCCAGGAGCAAGTGGGCCAGGGCAGCCGCTGGGGTGTTGCGGGTGTCGTCGGCGTCTTCCAGGTAGGATACTCCCAACACAGCCACCCTGGCTCCATCCAGCTTTACATCCTTCTCTTGCAAGCCTTGCTCAATCAAGCGGAGCATGTGCGCCGGCATTCCATCGTTGATCTGGCGCGCCAGGGGAATCAGCCGCATCTCAGGTGGATTGAGGCCATACGTGCGCACGCCGTACTGCAATAGCCAGCTATCCTTGGGCAAGCAGTGACCGCCTACCCCCGCGCCGGGCAGGTGCATGTGCCGGTCGTGGCGGGCATTGATCAGCTCGCGCATCTCGAAAACATCGACCCCCATGCTCTCGCACAGCAATGCCACCTCATTGGCAAAAGCAATGTTCACGTCACGGTAGGCGTTCTCTACCACCTTGGACATTTCGGCTGTCAGGGCGCTGGTGGCCGAAATCTCGCGTCTGACAATCGTCTTGTACAATTCCACCGCCCGGCGAGTAGATTCCTCGTCAATGCCGCCCACCACGCGTGGAAAATTGATGATGTACTCCAAGAGCTTGCCCGGCATCACGCGTTCGTAAGAAAAGGCCAGGTAGAAATCCCGACCGGCCTTGAGGCCGCTTTCTCGCTCCAGGATGGGCTGGACGATATGCTCGGTCGTGCCCGGCGCCACGGTGGATTCGATCACGATCAACACATCCGGCTGCATATACTTGCCTACGCTGGCGCTTACCTCGCGCAAAGACTCGTAATGCGGCACGTGGTCGTCATCCGTAGGCGTCTGCACGTCAATCAGGATCGTATTGGCCTGCTTGCACACCGAAATGTCGTCGGTGGCGCGAAAGGTACCGGCGGCCACCACTCTGGCGATCAACTCGGCCACGCCTGGCTCGTCGCCCTCGAAAGGCGACTTGCCGCTGTTCAAACAATCAATCTTCCAGCCAGAACGCTCCGAGCGTCTTTGCACGCCAGTGACGGTATGGCCTGGCACATCGGCCAGCAAAATTGCACAGGGAATGCCCACATATCCCATACCCACCACAACAATATTCCGATGCATCGTTATGTTCTCCTTACAACCTTATGTCTTCAGGCTTCCCCACCTAAACCTGTAAAAATCCAACTTCTCTGTCTGTTCCTCACTTCCCTGCGCACGCCTCCAGCCCGGCCTGGGCCTCGGTGTTCTTGGGATCTAACTTGAGTGCTTCTGTAAACTGAGGTAACGCATTGGCGCACTCGCCCAAGGCCACATAGGCTTTGCCCAAACCGACGTAGGATGCCGCGTGTTGGGGATTCTTTTCGAGGGATTGTCGATAAGGCTCAATCGCCTCCTGAAAGCTTCCCTGCGCCAGGTAGGCCTCGCCTGTGTAAAAGTACGCCTCAAAACGCTCGGATCCAGCAGAGATAGCCAGCTTGTACTGCTCAATCGCCTGGGCGTGATCGCCTTTCCCTACATAACTCAAGCCGGCGTACACATAGCCCAAGTAGTACTTGGGGTTGATTTGCACGACTTTTTGATACTGCGCGATAGCCTCATCGTGACGCCCCAGGGCGCGATACAAGTTGGCTTGAGACAGAGGCCCTTCGATTCGCGTGGGAGCAAGCTCACTCGTCTTTTGATACTGCGCAAAAGCACGGTCATAATCCTTCATAGCCTGGTACTGCGCTCCCATCTCCGAGTAATAGCGCCAATTCCCAGGCTCTTGCTGAACCAGGTATTCGTACTGTGCAATGGACTCGCGAGTTTGATTGGCGCGACCGTAGCTGCGCGCCAGGGTCAGGCCGGCTTCGATGTTGGACGGGTCTCGCTCCAAAGCCTGACTCAACAAGTCAATGGCCTTGCCATACTCTTTGAGCGAATAATACATCTGTCCCACCTGCCCCAAGCGCCCTACATCTTGGATGCCGGCAGCCACTGCTTCGTCCAGCAAGCGGAGCGCATTTTCGCTGTCGCCGGCCGCCTGATACATGCTGGCCATCTCGATTTGGACACTGGGTCTCGCCTCTGTTTCTCGCGGCAGCAGCACGCCCGCCACGCCCACGGCCAGTACCACCGCCAGCGCCGCCAGCGTTGGCCACAAGCCCAAGCAAGTCTTGGGCGCGGGCAGGGCAGCCAGGGCCGCGCCCACCACCTGCCTGGCACGCTCCTCGACGCCGGCCGCCACCTGCTGCAGGCGGCCGTCCACCCGCGCCACCGACTCTTTTTGCCCCTCGATCTCCTGGCGCAAATCGTCCAAGACACGGCGACCCTCCAGCGCGGTCACCTTTTGATCTGTCTCAAGCATGCGGCGAGTTATTTCGGCCTCGACCTCGGCTAACTGCTGCTTGATGTGCGCCCGGCGCGAGCGAATAAAGTCGAGCGCTTCGACTCTTTCGGGCACAGACAGCTCGCTCTTCTGCAGCACGCCCGGCTCTTCCTCATCGAGCATAGTCAGCTCCACGCGCAGCATATCGGGCCTAAGCTCGGAAAATTCACTCGCCACCTCTTGCAAGGCCGCCAGCGAAGCACTGTAACGGTCTTGCTGCTTGCGAAGCAGCTCGATCTGGATCAGATCGGGGACGTCCTCTCGCACCTGGGCCAGCTCGACCCGCGCGGCGCCCACGCTCTCCTGCACGGTAACCAGCTCAGCCTGGACCAACTCGCGCACGTCGTTCAGGGAGAAGGAGGGAGTAGGCAGTAGGGAGTAAGAAGTAAGAAAGGCCAGTTCCTCGAGTGACTCGTCTTCTTCGTCTTCTTGCGCAAGCTCTTCAGCCACCATCGCCAGCTCCGCTTCGGGCAGAGTGGCTTCAGGCGGCAAAACAAGCTCCCCCTCTCCCTTGACCGGCTCTTCTGCCAGAAGCGCCACCTCGGCGGTCTCAAGGGCGGTTTCAGCTTCCAAGATCTCGGGCTCGGCCGGCGCATTTTCCAGCGCTTCAGGCTCTCTATCTGCTTCGAAAACCATTTCAGGTTCGGAGGCAGTTTCAGGTTCCAGGTCTATGGTCCCAGGCTCAACCGGCACACCTGCCAATTCAGGTTCCAGGTCTAAGGTCTCAGGCTCGGCTGGCGGCTCTTCCGGCATATGAGACCCTCCATCTATCTCTAAGTCTTCTCTCTTCTTTTGAAAGACGTTCAAGATATTTTTCATTCGTTTCTCCCAATATCAGGTCTTCACACCACGCAGCGACAGCCGCACGCCAGGTCAATCGTCACTGGCGAGGTGTGACGTGCCACACCATCCCGGCGCATGTGCAGTACTTGCAAGGTATAAGGATTGAAAATGATCACGTCCGATAATCTCTAGCCGCACACCGACTTGATCGGCTCGCTGCAACAATCTTTCAAACTCACGCGTATCCATTTACACTTCTCCTACAATCGCCCCCCTTACACTTGGTTCACCACACGAAGGGAGATTCTATCACAAAAGACTGAGACTGGCAAACAACCCTCACCACTCGAGAGAACTCGCCGGCCACAGAACGCGGCTCTCAGCCCATACCCGTGCCAGGAAGGGATCGCCGGCCTGCAAACGCTGCGCAATCTGGTCCTCAGCGTAGACCAATACGTCCACCGCCAACGGCAAATCAAAGTAAGCGTGAAAGCGACGTATCCGCTCCATGGCACTTCCCACCGTGCCCAGTTTAAGCACGATCAACACGTCCACGTCGCTGGTGCCGGTCTGTTCCCCGCGCGCCAGCGAGCCAAAGAGACGTACGGCCTTCACCGCGGACTGTTCAGCGCCGATGCGCTCGGCAATCGCGCGCAGCGCGGCTACAAGTTCATTCCGATCGAGCGAGATGAACCTGACAGAACCGGATAATGTCTGTTGCAGCATCCACTGCCTCGCGGGCCATCGCGGCGTTATAATAATCGGCCGGCTTGCCTTCCGCAAAGCCGTTGGGGTAACGGGTGGGAATGTAGTATTGGATGTCTATCTCGGCTCGCCGCAGATCCCTTTCCGCCTGCGCTATCCAATCCCGGAAACGATTCATTGCACCACCCCAGCAAACCAGGCCTCTACCTGGTCTACCACCGCCTCCGCCAGCTCCAGCGCATTGCCAGCAGCTTGCTGGTTATACACACGCGCCGGTAGTATATCATCCGCCGGCCTTCACGTAGCGGGTCTTCTCTCATACAACACCTTGCTCGATCCAAGCGCCTGACGCAAAAACGGCCGGTCGCGCATACGATCCATCTCTTGGGGAGTGTACACTAATAGATCCAAAGCCACCCCAATCTGCAAGTGGCGCGCCAGGGCAGCACAGCGGCTCACAAAATCCAACGGCGAATGCATCACCACCAGCACATCCAGATCAGTGAACAGGTCACGCCGCCCAGCCGCGTACGAGCCAAACAAAATGACTTTTTCCACTGCCGGCATACGGCTCAACTACTGCACCAAAACATCCAAATCACGTTCGAGGGCCTTTACGTAGCGACCACGCTCGCTGGATAAATCAGCCCCTATCTCTGCGCCAAGCTGTGCTTCTGACATGGTAGTCTGTTTTCCCTTGTTACACTGGGATGCAATTTTACCACAGTAAAGCCGCACCCGCAAGCTTCATGCTCTCTCTATCTCTATCTGATGTCTATCTGATATCTCTATCTCCCCTCTCCGCCGGCCAGCACGGGGCGACCAAGCTCCAGCTTGACCGACTCGAGCTCTTCTGGCTGGCGGACAAAGCCGTGCTCGACCAGGTAATCCAGGATCGCGCGAGCGTTGCCTTCCGGCGTGGAACGCACGGTGTCCAGGGCAATCTCGGGGTGCTGCGGCGGCTCGTAGGGGTCGTCGATGCCGGTGAAACCGGTGATCTCGCCGCGGCGCGCCTTGGCATACAGGCCCTTGTAGTCGCGCTGCTCGCACACTTCCAAAGGCGTGTCGACAAAGACCTCGACGTACTGGTCGCCGCCTACCATGCTGCGCACGTCGTTGCGCGTGGCGCGATAGGGGCTGACGGCGGCGCACAAGACCGTGCCGCCGTGGCGCACGATCTCGGCCGCCACGAAGCCGATACGCCGTATGTTGATGTCGCGATCCTCTTTGCTAAAGCCCAGGCCCTTGGACAGATGCGTGCGCACCACGTCGCCGTCCAGCACGGTCACCTGGCGGCCGTGCTCTTGCAGCAGCACGGTCAGCACCTCGGCCGTAGTCGACTTGCCGGCGCCGCTCAGGCCGGTGAACCAGATACACACACCCTGCTTGTGGCGCGGCGGGTAGCTCTCGGCCAGGATGCCGGCCACTTCCGGCCGGGTGAACCAGGCCGGCAGCGCCTTGCCGCGGTTCAGGTACTCGTCGCGCACCTGTGTGCCGGAAATAGAGGCCGTCCGCGCCCCCGTTGGGACCTTGGTGACCTCTTCGTAACGCTCCTCGTCCGGCAAGTACACCAACATCCGGAACGGCACCATGCCCACCCCCAGCTCGGTGCTGTACTGGGCCACCACTTCCTGGGCGTCGTAGGGGCCATAGAAAGGCTTGCCCTGAGAATCGTTGCCTGGGCCGGCGTGGTCGCGCCCGACGATCAAGAAATTGGCGCCGTGGTTGCGCCGGATCAGCGCGTGCCAGACCGCTTCGCGAGGGCCTGCCAGCCGCATGGCCAACGGCAAGAGCGAGAGCACGATCCGGTCCGGATCGTAATAGCGATGCGCCAGGGCCTTGTAGGTGCGCACGCGGGTATAGTGATCCACGTCGCCCGGCTTGGTCAAGCCGACCACGGGATGCAGCAGCAGCACACCGTCCACCTCCTGTACCGCGCGCTTGGTCAGCTCCTCGTGCACGCGGTGCAGGGGGTTACGCGTCTGGAAAGCGACGACGTTAGCGCGGCCATATCCTTCCAGCCTGGCCCGGGTCTGGGCCGGCGTCATGCGCAGGTCCTGGAAATCGTAATGGCGCGGCAACTGCAAGACTTGCAGCCGGCCCGAGATGTTGAGCTTGCCCCAACGGTGCATTTCGGCCACCAGCGGGTGGCGCAAATCCACCGAGCCAAACACCTTCTGAGCCACCTCGTCGCGGTTCCACTCGTATATCTCTTCAATCGTCATGACGGCCAGCAGCTCGTTCTTGTCATTGCGCAGCGCAATGTCCTGGCCCACCTGGATGGCCGGGGACGGCTCGACCGGCAGCGTGACCGGGATCGGGAAGAGATGCCCATTGGCCAGGCGCATCTCGTCCAGCACGCGCCGGTGATCGGCCTGCCCCATGAAGCGATCCAGCGGAGAAAAAGCGCCGGTCGCCAGCATCTCGAGGTCACACACCACCCGCTCCGACACTTGCAAGGAAGGCAAGCGGCTCGCGTGAGCCTTCAGCTCGTCCAACGCCTCAGGCGGGACGGTCAGATCGACCAATTTGCCGCCGCACGGCGGGATCAAGATAGATTGTTGATACGTTTCGTTTGTCATTTATCCTATGATTATTAAGACCTGACAGGTTTGAGAAAACCTGTCAGGTCTGGATTTCTATTCAGACACAAAGACGGGGTCGGCCGAGAGTTGCAGCGTGACGGCGCCATTCTGGGCACCATCCACATCCCCTGCGCCGCCGTCGGCCACAAAGCTCACGTTCCCCCAGCGGTCCACCACGCGCACCTGGGCAGACGAGAAATCCAACTGGCCGCTGCCCCAGGCGACAGTCTTTTCGTGGCCGGCGGCATTGGCAAAGACGTAGGCTTCCACGCTGTAGCTGAACCCCAAGGTAGAACTGTCGTAGGCCCACACGCCGCGCTCGCGGGCGTACTCGTAGCCGGCCAGCTCGGCCGTCAGCGCCTGGTAGGCGTAAAAGCTCGGTTTAGGCGACCAATCGGTGAACAACAAGCCCTGTTGATGATAATCGTTTGGCGTGGTCAACGCATACCAGGTGATGTTTTCGGCCCCGGCTGCCAGGCCGCGAACGTGGCCCTGGATCACGTAGCGCGCCTGGCGGGCCAGCGAATCCGGCAAGTTGGCATAGCCATGCTCGGCCAGCTCGGTCACCCAGACCGGCTTGTCCACGCCGAAGCAGGTCCGCATGCGGTTGCGGAAATGGCTGAACTTGGCCATCAGGTCAAGCCCGCCGGCCTCGTAGGGCGTGCCCTGGCCATCGAGCACGTCGCCGCAGGTAGGAGCTGGTAACCAGCCGTTGCGGCGATCGGCGCTGCGTGGATCCCAGCGTTCCCACTCGGCGTGGAAATCGGGGAAATAGTGAAAGTTGAGCGCGTCGGCAAAAGCCCCGCCACCGTTAGCCATCACATCGTCCGGGAAATAGCGATTGAACGGGCCGTCGTACTCGAGGAACCAATCGTGAGCCACGCCGCCCATCAGCACCGTCGCCTCCGGGTCGGCCGCCTTGATGGCCGTGTAGGCCACCTCCAACGCCTGGGCATACTCGGCGCCATAGTAGCCCCAACAGCCGATCCCCCCAGACGATGCGTTGGGATAGACCCAATCCGGCTCGTTGACCACCTCCCAGTACTTGATAGTGTAGGGGGGCTGCTTGTAATGGTTGACCAGGTCGGTCAGGAAACGGGCGTACTCGTCCAGGCGATCGGGGTAAATCGGCCCGCACGGCACCTCGGCCGCCCAATCAGGAGATCGGGACACTGTGGCAATTATCCAAGTCCCCGTCTCGGCCAGCATACCCAGCCGGTAATCGAACCAAGACCACCATTTGGCGCTGTAGCTGGGTGGCTGGCCCGTGATGGGGGCGGTCGGCTCGAGCTCAGGCCAGGTGACAAACACCCGCGTCCAGCCGGCGCCGCTGTCCATCAAGGCCTCGGTCAGCGTAAGATAGGCCGTGCCCTCCAGCTCCAGCCAATCGGCCTCGGTGAGCGCTTCTGAGAAGGCAGTCTCTTCCGCCATCACCGCGCTCGCCTTGATCTCGTGCAGGGCGGCGATCTGGAGCGAGAAACGCGACGCCAGCGTGCCCAGGATGGTCAGGGCAGCCGGGTTCGGCACGCCCAGGCTAGCGTTGACGGGGTTGGCCAGGCGCAACCTGAGCCGCTCGTTCGCCTCGTCGAGGCTGTCGCCCAGGATAAATACGCTAAAAGTTCGCGCCGTCTGGCCGGGCGCGAAGGTGAGCACCCCGCTGCCGGTGAGATAATCGCGGCTGGCTACCGCCGTCCAATCCTCGGTGGTATAGCCCACCGTGATCGTTTGCCACGATTTGGCGCTAAGCGTGACTGTGACGCTGACAGAGCCGGCCTCTTCCGGCGTGACGTAGCCGTGCTGGCCAAAACGCGCTAACGGCGGCGAGTCATTGTCTACGATAGACAGGCTGAGCGAGCGGCGCGCACCTATGGTAGCGTTCGTCGAGCTGGTCAAGCTCAACACGAGCGTCTCGGCCAACTCGTAATCCTTGTCGTTGACGATGGTCAACATCAAGGCCCTGGAGACCTGGCCAGGGGAAAAGCTCAGCGTGCCGCTGGTGGGCGTATAATCCTCCCCGCCGGTGGCCGCGTGTCCTGTGGCGGGGGCCTCGACGACGTATCTCACCGTGACCGTTCGCCCCGAGGGCGCGCTCAAGCTGACCGTGACGGGCACCCGGCCGGCCGCCTCGCTAATGCTTGCGCTGCTGGCATAAAACTGCACCACGGGGGGCGAGTCATCGTCCAGGATCGTGAGTCGGGCGGCCTTGGAGACACCCAACACGGCACCGCTCGGATTGCTCAAGGTCAGCGTGAGCGTCTCGTCCGGCTCGTCGAGCGCGTCGTCCAGGATGATCAGCTGCAGGGGCTGGACGAGCGGCGCCGGCCAGGGTGGAAAGATCAGCCGCCCGCTGGCAGCCACGTAATCCGCGCCGCCCTTGGCCGTGTCGTCGCCGGTGACATAATCCACCGTGACCGTCTGCCAAGAGCCGTGGCTGAGGGTGGCCGAAACCAGCGCCGGACCGGCGCTTTCGCCCACGCTGTAAGCCGTCCGCTCAAACTGGACGGCTGGCAGCGGGTCGTCGTCCAGGATCGTCAGCGTGGCGCTCAGCCAGGGCATCGGCAGGGAGCCGGGCGGGTTGGCGCGCAGCACCGCATCGAGCGGGTTGGCGAGCGTGAGCACGAGCGTCTCGTCCAGCTCGGCCAGCCCGTCACTGATGATGGGCACGCTAAAGGTGTCGAGGGTCTGGCCGGGGCTAAAACGCAACGTGCCGCTGACGGGCAAATAGTCGATTCCCGCAGACGCGGCGGCCGGGCCAGATGCCGGGTGGTCGCCGGCCTGCTGCTGGTTCCCAGCAGCATAATCCAGCGTGACCGTCACATCGGAAGGGGCGTCGAGCGTGACGGTGACCGCCGCCAGGCCCTCTGCCTCGCCCACACCATAAGCCACTTGCCCAAAGCCTACCCCGGGCGGCGGGTCGTCGTCCAAGATGGTCAAAGTGGCCGTGTACGGCCAAGCCAGCAGCGTATTGACCGGGCGGGTCAAGACCAGGTTGAGCGTTTCGGGGTGCTCGTGCAGCGCGTCGTCGAGGAGGGAGATGCTCAAGCTGCGAAGCACCTGGCCGGGTGAAAAGCTCAAGGTGCCACTGAGGGGCACGTAATCGCGGCCGGGCTGGGCAGAGCCTGCGACCAGCTCGTAATCCACGGCAGCCGTCTCTGTCAGCGCCTTGCCCAACGCAACCCACACGAGCGCCTGCCCGGCGCCCTCGGCGACCTGGTAATGCGAGCTGCTGAAGCGAACGGCTATGGACGCTTCATAGTCCAAGATCGTCAGCGTCGTCGTGGCCGGCTCGCCCAGGACGGCGTTGATCAGCGGCTCGACCAGGGCCAGCACGGCCGTCTCATCCGGCTCAATCAGTCCGTCGCTGACGAGCGTCAGCGTCAAGACGCTTTGCATGTGGCCCGGCGGGAAGGCCAACTCACCACTGGCCAGGGCATAATCCTCGCCGGCCGCGGCCGTGCCACCCTGGACTGTGTAGGCCACGCTGACCGCCAGCGGGTAAGGCCGGTCCAGGCTCACCCCCAGCGGCACATCCCCCACGCCCTCGCCCCAGATTGAGGAGGCGCTGTCAAAACTGACCCGCGGCCACTCGTCGTCGTCGACGATCGCCACCATCGTCGTGGCCGGCTCGCCCAGCACGGCGTTGCTCACTGGCCCGGTCAAGGCCAGCCCGAAGGCCTCGTCCATCTCGACCAGCTCGTCGCCGACGAGCGTCACGCTCACCGTCCGCGCCAACTGGCCCGGTGCGAAGGTCAGGGTGCCGCTGACGGGGATATAGTCCTGGCCAGCCGAGGCGAAATTCTGCCCAGAGGACAAGCTAAAAGAGCTATAGTTCACCGTGACCGTCAGAGGGTAGCGCCGGTCGAGCGCGACGGCCGCCTCCGCCTGGCCTGCACTCTCCCCCCACCAATACGAGGCGCGCTCAAAGTTCAGCTCGGGCCACTCGTCGTCTTCCAAGATCGTCACAGTGGCCGCACAAGGAGAACTCAGGTTGGCGCTGAGCGGTTGGCCAAGGGCCAGGTACACGCTCACATCCGGCTCGACCAGCTCATCATCCAAGATCGTCAACGTCAAGACACTGGTGGCCTGGCCCGGCGGAAAGACCAGCTCGCTGCCGGCCAAGAGATAATCCTCGCCCGCTTGAGCCGTGCCGCCCGAGGTGAAATAGTCCACCGTGACCGTAAAGGCCGACGCAAAACTGAGCGTAACGGTGAGCGGCAGAGCGCCGGCGCCCTCGGTGCTCGTGTAGACGGCCTGGCTAAAAGAAAGCAGCGGCAGAGAGGCGTCGTAGGCGCGCATCACGAGCGGCAACAGGAGCTGGGACCTCTCCCCCGGCCCCTCCCCGACACGGGGAGGGGAGTTTTCCCCCGGCCCCTCCCCGGCGCGGAGAGGGGAGGCTTCCGGTTCGGAGGGCAGCGAGGCAAGCACGCTCGCGGCCGCAAGCGACAAGGTCAGCAGCACCAGCAAGGACAAGATAGCCAGCCGGCTGGCAGGCGGCCAGGCGGCTTTTAAAGTCACCTTTTTATCCAATCCGTTCACAGACAAGCTGACACTTTACGCAGCACGAGGCGCTCTGGTGAGCGCCTCGTGCGCTTGCTTCAAGACTAAAACCCTGATGGTCTTGCCCTGGTAGACCAGGGGAGACCCTTAGGGTTTATGAGAACGTACAGACTAGGCTGAGCGGCGGCGGAGCGCCAGGCCCAACACAGTCAGGGCCACCACGGCCACGGCCAGCAAGGCCAGCGGCGCGCTGCCGGAGGCGGCAAAGGCCTCCAAGGTGATGGCGGTTGGCTGGACATCAGCCAGGGCAAACGGCGAGAAGCCGCAGACCAGGGCCGTCACGCTGCCAGCGACTGATACCGTAGGCACGATCTGATCCCAGCCAGCGCCATTCCAGTGCCAAACCTGGGGAGCCGTATTGCCATTGGCTTCTGTATCAACATCATAGTTGAAGGTGACCGTCAAGCACGCATCGGCGGGCACCACCGTGATGTCGTAGCAGTGCAAGACCGCGCCGTCCATCGAGTTCGTCGTGCACTGCGCACCTTCGGTCTGTGCCACAGTCACGACTACAGGCCCGCCAGACACAACAGTGACATCCACACCAGCCGCGCCCGAAGGAGCCGGGAAGGAGGCTGAATCACCGTTGTTCAAAGCGATGTTAAAGGGGGCATTCGCTTCACCGATCACTTCGCCCGACTCCACGTAGATCAAGCTGGCCAAGCCATCGAGGATGCCTGGGGCATAGGCGGTCACCTGCATCTCGTACACGATCGTAAAGCTCGGTATCGAGGTGGGGTCCAGAGCGGCTTCCCAGACAAAGTTGCCACTGCCGTCAACCATCGCATCGTCCGGCAGCGTGGCCGCCACGATCTGCAGGGCGTCCGGATTCGGGTTCTGGTCCGTGATGCGGAGCAGGTAGCCTGAAGAGGTCGCCGCCGTCGTGTCAACGGTCAAAGAAACGGTAAAGGTGTCGCCTACGGCCGGGGTTACGGTGCTGAGTGTCTTGGTCAGGCCGTACGTCTGGGCGCCAGCGGCCGGGACCAACAGGGCCAATACGACGATCAGGCTAAGAACAAATGTTGCTTTTTTCATTTTTTATTTCTCCTCAATAGTTTTTGCTTCAATCAAATAGTTTAGATATCGATTACGACCTTCGAGCCGTGTTGACCGGATCACTTCATAGACTCCTCCCGTCTAGATTTTATACTCACTAAAAGTGCATTATACCACACAATCTGCGATTGTTGCAAATGATCAAGAGTTGTAACTACTCAGCCTGGCCTATTTTCAGTTACACAGAGCCTCACGGAGGGAACACAGAGGCACACAGAGGCTTTCAAAAGGCTAAAT
>JAFGFO010000205.1 GCA_016931085.1 Thermoflexales bacterium | reverse complement strand
CTAGCAGGCTGTCGGAGAGAGCGTCGTAGGGCAGGTTTCCATACCTGCCGCAAGCCTGGCGGCTATGGAAAGCCGCCCTACAAAATCATCTCTCCGACAAGCTCCTAGACAAGCAGGGATACCATCGTCGTGACGAGTGTCAGCTCGGCTCCCTCGTGTTCTACCGTTTCAAACTTCCATGCCAGGCTCGCGTTATAGTCGTGGATCATTGTCAGCAAGCCCAGGTGGGAGCCGATGCTGTCGCCCGCCAGTGCATTCTCTTCCAATTGCTGTATATACAACTTTTCAGGCTCTTGCGTCAGCAATTTGTTTATTCGCGCTTGAAAGGCCACCGTCGTCTGGGGGTCGATCGCATTTCGCGCATAAAACCTGAACCCAGCCTGGTACAAGTACAATCCCAGGCTGACTGAATAGCTGGCCGGCTCGTAACTGAACTTCATCACGTTTTCCAACAGTTCATTGGCAATATAATTAATCGCGCTTTTGACTTCCAATTGGCGTTTCCGCGATGGCACATCGTGCGACGGGAAAAAGGTCACCCAGTACTCGGCCAGGAAATCGGCCGACAAGCCATTGTTTCGCCAACGCTGCTGGAGAGGGATAGACAAGGGCGAGAAATGAATGACCAGGTATTCATGGCTGCCTCCCTCTTCGATAAAATCTCCGAATAGTTGTTGCACTCCCAACCTCCACAAGATTGCCCCTCGCCTACCTACCCGTGTGGGCCAGGGATTGGGGCAAGGTTAATGATTCCCCACCGGCAGCAGCACGTGGAAAGCGCTGCCGGGGCAGCTTACTTCATCGCGGCCAGAGCTTTCCACCCAGATTCGCCCACCGTGTGCATCTACGATTCCCTTGGCGATCGCCAGCCCCAGGCCTGGGCCGCCGCCTTTGAACTTGGTTTTGCCCGACGAATGCAGCCGCGCCGACTCGGCCTGGTAAAACTTTTCAAAAATCAGCTCGTGGTGTTCTGGGTCAATACCTATGCCGGTGTCACTGACCACCAACTGCACGTGCTCACCCAGTCCGGCCCCAGCATTGCTTGGGATCAGGCTAGCCTCGATCGTGATCGAGCCGCCATCGGGGGTGTACTTGATGGCGTTGATCAGCAAATGGTTCAACAGCTTGAACATCATATCAGGGTCAGCCATCACCACCGGCAGTGTTTCCAGGCAGGCCGTGCTCAACGTCAACTGGCGCTCTTGCAGCGTCGCCTCGAAAGCGGAGTGGAGATTGCTAACGATTTCAGCCAGGACAGTCGGCTCTTTATGCAAAGCCAAGGCATGGCTGCCGATCTTGGTGACATCCAACAAGCTATTGACCACTTCGTGCAAACGGCCCTGGCCGGCTAGAATGCCTTCCACGAGGGATTGAATTTGAGGATCGTCTTGTATCATCGGTCCCAGTAACTGGGCATAGCCCTTGATCAAAGTCAGCGGCGTGCGCAGCTCGTGCGCCGCCACGGTGATAAAATCGGTCTTGGTTTTATCCATCCGCTCCAAGACGCGATAGGCCTTATCCAGCTCAGCGGTGCGCTGCTGAACCAGGTGCTCCAGTTGCTCGTTAAAGCGCACCACCTCGGCGTACAATTGGGCATTGCGAATGGCGATGGCCACCTGGTCAGCCAGGGTTTGCAGCACGCGAATGTCCTCCGTTTCAAAAGCAGCCGGGTGCTCACTTTGGATATCGAGTACGCCGAGTATCTTGGGGCCGATACGCAGAGGCAGAGCCAGTTCCGAGCGTGTGCCAGGCATATCTTGCCAGGCAAGATACTGAGGGTCGGTGCGGGTATCAGCAGCCAGGTAGTATCGCCCGGCCTGGCAAGCTGCCAGCACGATGCTGCGCGGGCTATTCAGTGGGATGGCAAGGCCCATCTCCAACTGGCGGCGGCTGCCCTGCCTGTGGCCGGCCTGCAACGTGAGCACATCTTGCTCGCCCAACAGAAAGATACCGACAAAGTAGTAACCGAACTTGGCCTGGATGCCCTCGACCACCTCCGGCAGCAATCCATCCAAACTGAGGAACGCTGTCACCAATTGTCCCACCTGGCTGCTGGCCTCCAATTGAGTTGCGCGCTTCTCCAGTCGCTCGGTCAGAGCCTGGAGCTCGTTTGTCACGTTATCGGCGTGCTCAGTGCTCATCTCCATCATCAAGGCCAGCTCGGTCTTTTCGCGCTGGAGAGTTTCCACCTCCTGGCGCAGCGTGGCGACTTGGGCGAGCAAGTCTTGAATTTGAGAGTCCATCGATTCTGCGTGCAGTCTGCCCATCTGTACCATCACAAATCCAGGCGTACCATAGTGGTTAGGACGACTTGGTCAGGTCGCTGGGGGGTGACTTCAAAACACCACGCCAGGCGAACGCCATAATCATTGAGCATAGTCAGCAAGCCCAATTGGGAGCTGCCGCCATCCTCGTTTTGCAAGTTGTACTCCAACTGCTGCAGGTACAAGGCCTGGGTGTCGCCGGTCAACAAGTCGTGGATACGGCTCTGAAAGGCCTCCACAGCCTGCGGGTCTATGGCATTGATGGAGTAAAGCCTGAACTCGGTCTCGAGCATGTACAAGCCCAGCGTGACCGGGAAACTGACCAGCCTATAGCTGAACTTCATGACATTTTCCATCAACTCGTTGGCGAGATAATTGATAGCGCCCTTGATCTCGAGCTGCCGTTGGGGGGACAGTGCATCGATACTCGCGAAAAAAGTGCCCCAATACTCGGCCACAAAGTCGGCCGACAGGCCATTATTACGCCAGAGCTGCTGCAATGAAGCAGCCATCGGAGAGAAGCGAATGATCAAATACTCTTGTTCTCCGTCTGGCGGGATAAAGTCACCAAACACTTGCTGCACAGCACATCCTCCCAGGACATCACTAGTCTAAAATGGGTTCAGCTAGCAGGCTGTCGGAGAGAGCGTTTTGTAGGGCGGCTTTCCACGCCAAAGGCGTCCTGTGGATAGCCGCCGCGCCTGTGGCACGCTTTGCGTGGAAACCTGCCCTACGGGCGTCTCTCCGACAAGTTCCTAGATAGCTCTAAAACTGTCTGCGCTATCATCGTCGTCCAACACCTATTTTGCCATGCTTTGCCGAAATGATCAAGGGCCATCGGAATAGCCCGTGTGCGGCTGCGCCGCCTCAGTCGCCCTCAGCGCAGCAAGGCCTTGGCGCGCGCGACGACATTATCTACCGAGAAGCCATATTCTTGCATCACCCGCTGGTAAGGGGCGGATGCGCCGAAGCGGCCTTCGATAGCCAGCACAGCGCCGCCACTTCCCACATAGCGGTGCCAGCCGTGCGGCACACCCACCTCGATGGCCAGGCGCGCCTTCACCTCTGGCGGCAGCACTTGGTCGCGATAGCCCTGCGGCTGAAGCTCGAACAGCTCCCAACTGGGCATGCTGACCACGCGCGAGCGAATGCCGTCCCTGGCCAGGACTTGGCGCGCTTCCAGCGCCAGGTGCACCTCGCTGCCCGAGGCGATCAGGATCAGCTCTGGCGAGGGGTCACTTTCCAGGCTGTACGCTCCGCACGCCACGCCGGCGGCGGACACGTTGGCCAGGGTGGGCAAGTTCTGGCGCGTCAGCACGAGCGCCACCGGCCCGGCCTTGCGCGCGATCGCCACTTGCCAGGCCGCCACCGTTTCGTTGGCATCGGCTGGCCGGATGACCGTCAGGTGGGGGATGATGCGGAGCGAGGCCACCTGCTCGACAGGTTGGTGGGTTGGGCCATCTTCGCCCACGCCGATGCTGTCGTGGGTAAAGACATAGATTACCGGCAGTTCCATCAAGGCCGCCATGCGGATCGCGGGGCGCATATAGTCGGCGAACACCAAAAAGGTTGCCCCGTAAGGGATCACGCCGCCGTGGAGCGCCATGCCATTCAGGATGGCCCCCATGCCGTGCTCGCGGATGCCAAAGTGCATGTTGCGTTCTGCATAGTGACCGGCTATAAAATCACCGCTAGACTCGATCACGGTCTTGGTCGAAGGCGACAGGTCTGCCGAGCCGCCAATCAGTTCCGGCACACGGGCGGCCACGGCGTTGAGAACCTTGCCCGATGACACACGCGTGGCCATCCCCTTGGGATCAGGCGCAAAGGCCGGCAAGGCCGTCTCCCAAGCCTGGGGCAGCTCGCCCTTCATCACGCGGGTGAACTCGGCCGCCAGTTGGGGATATTCGGCCGCGTAGGCGTCAAAGCGAGTCTGCCATTCGGCCTGCTGGGCCTGGCCGCGCTCGACGGCCTGTCGCATGTGCGCCAGCGCCTCGGGTGGGATGTAGAACGCCGGCTCGAGCGGCCAGCCCAGGTTCTGCTTGGTGGCCCGCACCTCGTCCGGCCCCAGTGGCTCGCCGTGTGCCTTGGACGAGTCTTGCTTGCCGGGGCTGCCATAGCCGATGTGCGTGCGGACCATGATCAGCGAGGGATGGCTGCCAGCCTGCGCCGCGCACAGTGCGGCCTCGACGGCGCTGGCGTCGTTCCCGTCGTCTACCCGCAGCACGCTCCACTTGTAGCTGGCAAAGCGCTGCGCCACGTCTTCCGAGAAGGCCAGGTCGGTCTTGCCCTCGATCGTGATGTGGTTGTCGTCGTACAAATAGACCAGCTTGCTCAATTGCAAGTGACCGGCGAGGCTGGCGGCTTCGTGGCTGACGCCCTCCATCAAGTCACCATCGCTAACGATAGCATAGATGGTGTGGTTGATGATCGTGTGGCCAGGGCGGTTGTAACGCGCCGCCAGGTGCGCCTGCGCGATGGCCATGCCCACGCCGGCGCCAAAACCCTGCCCCAACGGCCCGGCGGTCGTTTCCACACCGGGAGTCAGGCCATACTCTGGGTGGCCAGGCGTGAGACTGCCCCATTGCCGGAACTGTTGGAGCTGCTCCAACGGCAAGTCGTAACCGCTCAGGTGCAGCAGGCTGTACAACAACATCGAGCCGTGCCCGGCACTGAGTATAAAACGGTCCCGGTCGAGCCAACGCGGGTCGGCTGGGTTATGCTTGAGAACGCGGTCCCACAAGGTATAGGCCATGGTCGCCGCGCCCATGGGCATGCCGGGATGACCCGAATTGGCTTTTTGCACGCCGTCCACGGCCAGAAAACGAATCGTGTTAATACACAGGCGATCTAGTTCAAGGTTAGACATGTTTCTCCTTCATTCAGCGGGGCGGCTTTCCACGCCGAAGGCATCCTGTAGACAGCCGCCAGGACACGGCAGGTATAGAAACCTGCCCTACCTTAAAAATTCTCCTAACTCAACAACTCTTTGACAAGCTGGCTGACCAGCCGCCCATCGGCGCGGCCTTTCAGCTCAGCCAGCAGCCGTTTCATCACCTGTCCCATTTGCGCGGGGGAGCTGGCGCCCAGCTCAGCGATCACCGCCCGGGCGACTGGCTCGATCTCCTCGCGCGACAGTTGCTGAGGCAGATAGGCCAGCAAGCCATCCAGCTCAGCCTTCTCGGTCGCCAGCGCCTCCAGCCGGCCGGCCTTTTCCAGCTCGTCAATCGTGTCGCGCCGGCGCTTGACCTGGGCCTGGAGCAGCGCATCCATCTCGGCCTCGTCCAGCTCGCCGATCTTGTCGACTTCGGCGTTCTTGATAGCCGCCAGGGTAAAGCGCAGCACCCTTTTGCGAAGCTCGTCTTTATCGCGCATAGCGGCTTTGAGATCTTGTTGTAATCGGGTCTTGACATTATCCATCGTTTAGCCCTCATCTTTGTCGCTCGACGCGCTGAGCGCGTCGAGCTCTTTTTCAAGTGTCAGCAAGCGCGCCTGCATCCAGAACACGTAGCCAAAGGTGCCCATCCAAAACACGGCATACGCCGCCGCCAGGAACAAGAACTTGGTACTCTCGCTCACTTGACTCTCCTCACGACATCGCCACCTTTTCGCGCAGGGCCGCCACAGCCTCGGCGGCACGCTCGAGGCGGACGCGCAGTCGCAACAGTGTTAAATATATCACACTAAACGCTAACACGCCAACCAGCATGGTCGCCAGCATGGGAGGCGTGAGTCCCATACCGCCGCCGGGATTCTCGGCGCTGGGGCCAAAGAGGACCGGGTGCTCGGTCAGCGCCGACAAGCGGTTGAGCACAAAGGTCAGCGGCACGCTGGCAAAGGCCAGGATGCCATACACGGCCGAAAAACGCGCTCGCCGCTGCGGGTCCTCGACCGCCGCGCGCAAGCCCAGGTATGCCAGGTAGAGCAGCCAGGTGAAAGCGACCAGTGTCAACTGCGGGTTCCACGTCCACCACACGTTCCACACCGGCCGCGCCCACAGGCTGCCGCTGACGGCGCCCATCGTCAGGAAAAGCGCCCCCAACTCGGCCGACGAGGCGGCCAGGATGTCCCAGCGGCGCTCGAACGTGCGCAAGTAGCAGACAGACGCCACCAGCGTGACGAAAAAGGCCAAAAAGCCCACCCAATCGGCCGATACGTGAAAATAAAAGATGCGCTGCACGTCGCCCATCACCCGCTCGCGCGGCGCCACCAGCAAGGCCAAAACCATGGCAATGACGACCAAGACACCGCTCAATAGTATCAACGTTCTATCCAAGGCAGACTGTTTCAGATTCATCGTCATCCTTGTTAGGGGCGGGTTTGAAACCCGCCCCTACTCTTCCACGATATAGTCAAACGTCATCATCGACAGCGCGATCAAGATCACGTCAAAGGCCACTACCATGCCCAGCCACGGCTGCCACTGGGGGTATGGCAGGCCATCGACCACACCGGCGGTGGCCTTGACGGCGGCGATAATCACCGGCAATGCCACCGGGAACAACAAGATTGGTAGCATCACCTCGCGCGCGCGCGTGTTGACGGCAATCGCCGACAGCAGCGTGCCAACCCCGGCAAAGCCCAACGTGCCCAGCACTACCACGACGAGGATGCTCACCTGAACAAAAGGCAAACTGAATAATACCACAAAAAGCGGTAAAATGCCTACCTCGACGGCCAGCATAAAGAGCACGTTCCCCAACAGCTTGCCAAAGTAAATCGCGCTCCGGTCGACCGGGGCCAGCAGCAGGCCATCCAGGCAGCCCTTGTCCTGCTCGATCGCCAGCGAGCGGCCCAGGCCCAGCGCGCCGGCAAAGGTGATCGTCACCCACAGCATGCCCGGCGCAAACACGCGCACGTCGCTGGCACGCAACTGGAAGGCAAAGCTGAACACCACCACGACCAGCACCGAAAAAGTCAGCATCGAGCCGAGCATCTCGCGCGTGCGCAGCTCGGCGGCCAAGTCCTTGGCCACGATCGCACAGACAGTCCGTAGAAAGGTCATAGGTTTCAGGTTCCAGGTTTCAGGCCCCAGTCATGCGTTCAAGCCGTGTGCCGGCGGTAGGCCGCCTGAAAAATCTCGACATCGATCTCCGAGCGTCTGGCCTCGAAGGCGATCCGTCCTTTGGCCAGGATGATGACCCGGTCGGCCACGGCCAGGCCGCGCGCCAAGTCGTGGGTGGTCATGAGCACCGTGCACCCCTCCGTGCCGACCGACGACATCACGCGCTCCAGCCGGACGGCGGCGTCCTGGTCCAGGCCGGTGTAGGGCTCGTCCAGCAGCATCAGGCGGGGCTTGTGCAGCACGGCCCGCGCGATGGCCAGCCGCTGCTGCATGCCGCGGCTGAAGGTGCGCACCAGCTCGCGCCGGCGTCCCTCCAGGCCCACCAGCTCCAGGACCTCGTCGATGCGCGCCTCCAGCTCCGCCACTGCGTAGACGCGCCCGTAAAAGCGCAGGTTCTCCTCGGCCGACAGATCGCCGTACAGGAGGGGTTGGTGGCTGAGGAAGCCGATCTGGCCTCTCACCTCGGCCGCCTGACCGGGCAACTGGTAAGGCCCAATGCGCACCTGGCCGGCGCTCGGGCGAGACAGGGTGGCCAGCACGCGCAGCAGCGTGGTCTTGCCGGCGCCGTTGGGGCCGGCGACGGTGACAAACTCGCCCTCCGCGACGGACAGCGTCACGCCGCGCAGGGCAGCGCTCGGGCCAAAGGACTTGACGAGCTTGTGAACGTGAATCATCGAGGTGCTTGGCGCTTGCAGTAAATTTCTCTATGGAATAATTCTATCAGGATTTGTCAAGCAACTCGAAATAGCGTTCTCGGCTCATCCCGGCTGAGCGCAAGTTGTTGCGGACGATGAATACCGGCACTTCACGCCATTGGGGAATGACCAGTGGGCGGCGGCATCCTGGCTTGGTCATGACCATGTGATCGCCTTCCTGCCGGACAATCGCAAAGCCATCCCACTCGAACACGCGCACCAGGCGTTGCCACGGGATAAAAGTCAAGCGAGGCATCAGACGGCTAACCCCTCGAGCGGCAGCGTGCCCCACATCATCCCGATCACCGGCGAAGCCAGCTCGCTGCCGGTCGGATCATAGCCGGCCTCGGCCAGAATGTCTCGCAGAGTGCCCAAACGCTCGGCTTCTTCTAGAAACAGCTTGACGGCCGTTTGCAAGTTGGCCCTGGCTTGGTCAGTCGTAGCGCCGCAGCTCGATACATCCAGCTCTGGGCAGTACGCCACGATCGTTTCTCCCTCGCGGATGAATTGCTGCGTAAAAATAAGGTTCTTCATCTTGCCCTCCTAGCAGGCTGTCGGAGAGACGATTTTGTAGGGCGGCTTTCCACGCCGAAGGCGTCCTGTGGATAGCCGCCAGGCTTGCGGCAGGT
>JAFGFO010000204.1 GCA_016931085.1 Thermoflexales bacterium | reverse complement strand
ATCGCGCTGTTCATGGCGACCATCTTGTCGTTGCGGGCGATGAGAAAGGGATCGTTGATGTACTCGCTGGGATGCAGCTCGACGATGGGATTGTCGTGCACGAAATCGTACAGGCGCTGCGTGCCCAGCAAAAAGCCGGCGATGAGCTTGCCGGGGTGAAAGGTCTTTTTCTCGTTATTGATGATGCCGCGATTGACCAGCTCGATCACACCGTCACTGAACATCTCGGTGTGCACACCCAGGTCCTTTTTGCTGTCGAGAAAGGTCAGCACCGCGTCTGGGATGCCGCCAATGCCCATCTGCATTGTGGAACCGTCCTCGATCAGGCTGGCGACGTGACAGCCGATGGTCCGCTCCAACTCGGTGATGTCACCCATCCTGACCTCGGGCAGCCCATACGAGACCGGCACGACGTGCGTCAGCTTGGAAACGTGGATAAAACTGTCGCCCAGGGTGCGCGGCATCCGATCGTTGACCTCGGCAATGATCACCCGGGCGGATTCGGCTGCCGACTTGGTCACCCCAACCTCCACGCCGTAGGAACAAAAGCCGTGCTCGTCGGGTGGACTGACGTGGATGAGGGCCACGTCCAAGGGCAGGATGCCCTGGCGGAACATGCCGGGAATTTCAGACAAAAAGGCTGGGGTGAAATCCGCCCGCCCTTCGTTGACCGCCTGTCGCACATCGTGGCTGATGAACAGCGTGTTGACCCGCAGGTGTTTTTCCATGCCCGGTGCGACGTAATCAGCGCTGCCTATCGTCAACACCTGGACGATTTCCACCCCGGTCACCTCGGGCGCGTGCTTGACCAGGGCGGCCATCACTTGGCGTGGCACGCTGCAGTTGCCGGTCAAAAAAACTCGCATGCCTGACTGGATCGAGGTGACGGCCTTTTCAGCCGTGGTGACTTTGCTTTGATAAATGGATATCCAGCTCATAGCGGCTTCCTTGTTGAGAGATGGCTGGCGCCTGAGAGTGTCTGAGCCAGGGCCGGGTTGACAACCTGGCCATCACGCGTGTTCACGCCGGCCGCCAGGGCGGGGGTCGCTTGCAGAGCCTGGTCCAGCCCCAGCCTGGCGATCTGTTGGATAAAGGGCCAGGAGGCGTTGTTAAGCGTGTGGGTCGCCGTTCGCCCGATCACGCCGGTCACGTTGGGTACGCAGTAGTGTATGATGCCTTCCTCGACAAAGGTCGGCGTGCTGTGCGAGGTGGGGCGGCTCGTTTCGACGCAGCCCCCCTGGTCGATCGACAGGTCCATGATGAGCGAGCGCGGGCGCATGGAGCGCACCATGTCGCGCGTGACGAGCACCGGGGCGCGCATGCCCGGCATCAACACGGCGCCAATCAGCACGTCGGCAAATTTGACGACTTTGCGGATGTTGAAGGTGTGCGAGACCATCGTGACGATCCGCCCGCTAAAGCTCTCGTCGATGCGCTGCAAGTGAGTCAACTCGTGGTCCAGTACGTGCACGCTGGCGCCTATGCCCAGGAAGGCCCGCGCGGCATCGGTGCCCAACGTGCCCCCGCCCAGGATGACTACCTCAGCCGCCGGCACGCCGGGCACGCCGGCCAGCAGGATGCCCTTGCCGCCCCGATCGGTCTGCAGCAGCGTACCAGCGATCTGCGGCAGCATACGCCCGCATAACTGGCTCATGACTTTCAGGATCGGCAGGCGGCCTCCCGGCTGCTCGATGGTCTCGTAGGCGATGGCGGTGATTTTCTTCGACAGTAAAGCCTGGAGCTTATCGCGCTGGGCGCTGGCCAGATGCAAAAAGCCCAGCACGATTTGCCCCTCGCGCATCCAGGCGATTTCATCCAGGGTGGGGCGGGCGACCTTGATGATCAGCTCGGCGCGCAGGTAGGCTTCTTCACCGGAGTAGACGATGCAGCCGCCGGCCTGGCGGTAATCGTCGTCCGAAAAGCCGGCTCCCAGCCCAGCGTTGGTCTCGACGTAACAGGTGTGCCCGCCAGCCGACAGCAACTCGACCCCGGCCGGCGTCAAGCCGACCCGGTAGTCGTCGCTGCGGCGCTCGCGTGGTATGCTGATGTCCATAGACCCCCCAAGTGATTCTAGATTATGGCTGCTACTTGGCCGCTTGCCCCAACTGCTGGCGCGCAAGTTCGGCCCCCTTGTACAAAGCCGCCTGGTTGGGCTTGATCAGGTGCTGGCGCTTTTCGGGCAGGTGGGCACCCAGGGCGGCGGCCACCGAGTCCAGGCTGACGACGGCGTTGGCGGCCAGTAGTCCCCCCAACAAGACGACGTTGGCCATTCGCATGCTGCCCAGCTCGGTCGCTACACTGCTGGCGTCGATGTCTACGTTGGTGATGTCACCGCGCACAGCCGGCCGGCTGACCAGCGAGCGATTGATCACCAACACGCCGCCGGCCTTGACCAACGGCTCGTACTTGTCCATGGAGGGCATGTTGAGCACGACTGCCGCCGATGGGTAGCGTATGATAGGGGCGCCGATTTCCTCGTCTGAAACGATGACGATGCAGTGGGCTGTGCCGCCCCGCATCTCGGGCCCGTACGAAGGAATCCACGTGACGTGCTTGCCCTCGTCCATGGCCGCGTAAGCCAGCAGTTGGCCGGCAAACAACGCCCCCTGCCCACCAAAACCTGAAAAGATGATCTCTTGTTGCATGGTATTTTGTCCGCTAATTCACGCTAATTTACGCTAATTTTTACAACATTCGTGCAGATTCGCGTAGATTGGCGGATAATAAACTGATCACGCTGCAAGTGCCTTGACCTCGTCGGCCACTTTGTAATCCCCGACCGGATAGTAGGGCAGCATGTTCTCTTCGATCCATTCGAGCGCCTCGACCGGCGTGATGCTCCAGTTGGTGGGGCAGGTCGACAGGATCTCGACCATCGAGAACCCTAGCCCGGCTTGCTGGACCATGAAAGCCGTCATAATCGCCTTTTTAGCTTTGCGGATGTTAGCCGCGTCGTGCATCGAGCGCCGGACGACATAGACGGCGCCTGGGGCATGGGCAAGCATCTCTGACACTCGCAGGGGGTAGCCGGCGCGCTTGACGTCACGCCCCAACGGTGAGGAGGTGGTGACCATGCCGGCCGGCGTGGTGGGCGCCATTTGCCCGCCGGTCATGCCGTAAATGGCGTTGTTGACAAAGATCGTCGTGATCAGCTCGCCGCGCGTGGCGGCGTGGATGATTTCGTTGGTGCCGATGGCGGCCAGATCGCCATCACCCTGGTAGGTAAAAACGAGCCGGTCGGGCAGCGCCCGCTTGATGCCAGTGGCCATGGCCGGGGCGCGGCCGTGCGCCGCCTCGGCAAAGTCCAGGTTGAAATAATAATACGCCAGCACAGCGCACCCCACCGGCGCGATGCCAATCGTGTTGCCGCTCACGCCCAGCTCGTCCAGCACCTCGGCGATCAAGCGATGGATGATGCCGTGAGTACAGCCAGGGCAGTAGTGCGTGACGGCGTCTGTCAGGGTAGGGGGGCGCCGGTAAACAACCTGCTCTACAGCTCTTTCTTCCATCGCGATACCCCTTTCGTTAGGTCTGCACCAACGCCTCGCGGATCTCGCGTAGAGCGCCAAGAATATCTTCGGGCAGCGGCACCAGGCCCCCCATGCGCCCATAGAAATGCACCGGGCAGCGCCCTTCCACCCCCAAGCGCACGTCTTCCAACATCTGCCCGGCGTTCATCTCGACCACCAGGATGCCCTTGGCACGCCCGGCCAGTTCGGCCAGGCGCTGGTAAGGGAATGGGAACAAGCTGATCGGCCTGAACAGGCCGACTCTCAGGCCCTCGGCGCGCGCTTGCTTGACGGTGGTGTAGGCTACTCGCCCCATGGTCCCAAAGCCGGCGATGATGATGTCGGCATCATCCGTCAGGTGCTCTTTGTAGCGCAACTCGCTCTGGCGGATGACCTGGAGCTTGGCCTGTAGGGTCAGGTTGAGCTTTTCCATCTCGTCCGGGTTGAGATAGAGCGAGGTGATGATATTGTGGGGGCGGCCCTCGTTGCCGGTCAATGCCCAGGCGGGACGGGTAGTGGGGAGGGGCCGCATGGGCGGCATGTCGGCTGGTTCCATCATCTGGCCGATAGAACCGTCGGCCGCCACGTAGACCAGGCTGCGATACTTGTCGGCCAAGTCAAAGGCCAACACGGTCAAGTCGACCGCTTCCTGGACTGTGGCGGGCGCCAGGGTGATGACCTTAAAGTCCCCGTGCCCGCCGAACTTGACCAGTTGGTTATAGTCGCCTTGCGAGGGTTGGATATTCCCCAGCCCAGGCCCAACCCGCATCACGTCGATCAACACGGCCGGGACTTCCGAGGCGGCAATGTAGCTGAGGCCTTCTTGCATCAAGCTAATGCCGGGGCCAGAAGAGCTGGTCATCGTTCGCGCGCCGGTGCAGGCCGCGCCATACACCATGTTGATGGCGCCCAGTTCTGATTCGGCCTGCACAAAAGCTCGTCCCAACTCCGGCATACGCCGCGCCATGTACTCCAACAGCTCGGTTTGGGGCGTGATGGGATAGCCAAAGTACGCCTCGCAGCCAGCGCGGACGGCGGCTTCGGCCATCGCTTCGTTGCCTTTCCACAGCGCTCTTGCCATGCCTGCTCCCATTACGTAGTCGCCTTGACGGGCGTCTGGCGGTAGACGGTGATCACTACGTCCGGGCACATCAGCGCGCACAAGCCACAACCGGTGCACGCTTCTTCTGGGTCGACAAGCTCGGCAGGGTGGTAGCCGCGGACGTTAAAAAACTCGGCCGGCACGATCAGGTTTTTGGGGCACACTGCCATGCACAACTCGCAGCCTTTACAGCGATCGACGTCGATTTCAATACGTCCTTTTGCCATTCCCCTTTCTCCTATCGCGGCCATGGCTTGCGCTTAGGCGAGCGTCCTCTTTGAGGATACAGAGTGCTGGCGTGTGCCTGATCCACACGACGCTTGTGCACTGGCCTTGGCTTTATGATACCACAACCCTCCCAAAAGGACAATGGAGGGACGCTTGTGCAGTTTTCTCAAAATTGGCCCTTGACACACGGATAAAATCATGATACATTCGTAATCGAAGCGCTTCGACTATGCGCTTCGATGACCGCTAGCGTGATATGCAGTAGGGGAGGTTGGTTTTGCCAACAAGATAGCCCCCAAGTATTATTGCCGTGCTGCCTCGCCGTGCGCGGTAGTTCTGGCCCGTGTCGCCGGAGTCAGCGTTAAATCCCAAAGGGAGGTTAAGACTGAGACCCTAAATACTCGTTTTCCAGATGTTCTTGCTTATTGGCTCGCTAGACAAAATTCAAAAAGGGGGTTAGAATGTCCAAGATGGTAAAATTGCTGTCCGTTGTGCTGGCTGCCGCCATGGTGATGGGATTGGTGGCATGCAGCGGTGGGGGCGCTGCGCCGACTACAGCTCCGAAACCTGCTGAGCAGCGCGTCTTCAAGGTGTGGCATTATGAAGCCGCTGACAGCGCTATGGGGGCTTCATGGGATGATGCCCTAAAAGACTTTCAGGCCAAGTACCCTGATGTCAAGGTGGAGTTCGAGCTCAAGACCTTTGACCAGATTCAACAGACGGCGCAGATGATCTTGAACTCGGCCGAAGCGCCGGATGCCATGGAAATTAACAAAGGCAATGCGACCGCCGGCCTGTATGCCAAGCAGGGCTTGCTCACCGACATCACGGCTGAGGCCACGAAGCGCGGTTGGGACAAGATCATGAGCCCCAGCATCCAGACGACGTGCCGCTACGACACAAATGGCATCATGGGCTCAGGCCCACTGTATGGCGTCACGACCTATGGCGAGTTTGTGATGGTCTACTACAATAAAGACATGTTCGCCAAGCAGGGGGTCAAGGTGCCCACCAGCCTGGAAGAATTTGAGGCGGTCGCAGACAGCTTTGTCAAGGCCGGCATCACTCCCATCGCCATTGGCGCCCTTGACAAGTGGCCGGTGACGCAGAACTTTTACGAGCTGGCCCTCTACAAGGCTGACCGCGACTTTGTCAACAAGTACGAGCTTTTCCAGGGCGATCTCGATTTCCACGGCCCAGAGTTTACTTTCGCGGCCGAGAGGCTCAATGAGCATTTCAAGAAGGGCTATTACCTGCCCACGGCCACCGGAACGAGCTACGACGATGCTAACTTGTCCTTTATGCAGGGCACGCACCCCATGAACCTGACCGGCAGTTGGATGTTTGGCACGTTCTTGGGCAGCATCACGGACTTTGACTGGGGTCTCTTTGCCATGCCCGGCAAGAAACTCAACACCGGTTCTGGCGGTAATCTGTGGGTCGTGCCCGCCGGCGCCAAGAACAAAGACCTGGCGTACGAGTTTATCGACCTGACGCTGCAAAAGAAGGCCCAGACGGTCATGGCCAACAAGGGCGGCATTCCGCTCAATGCCGATCTCTCCCAGGTCACGGATTCGCACGTGAAAGAGCTTAACCAGGCCTTTAGCACTCTCGTACAGAATGACGGCCTGGCGTTCTATCCCGACTGGCCCGCGCCCGGTTACATGGACGTGCTGGGCGGTGGCCTCCAGGAACTGATCGGAGGAACAAAGACTCCTTCGACATTCCTCGATGCGATCGCCGGTCCCTGGAAAGAGTACAAGGATACGCTTCCCTAAACGTAACTGCTCAGGCAGGTGCTTTATTAACCACTAAGGACACGAAGAGCACGAACGCTTCGCGCACAAAGGGAAAACGGTTACGCGCCCGGCCAACTCTGTTTGCGTCACACGAACGCTTCGCGCACAAAGGGAAAACCCTAGTGCCCTTTGCCTTGTCCACCGCTTCGCGGTGGAGGCACGCCGGGCGAGCGTGCTTTGTGGTAAAAAAGAGTTGTGGTTGGTAGTTACCTCTAGACTAAATTAATGCATCGTAGGTAGACGGAAACAAGGGGCAGTGCTCCAGGAGCAGGAGCACTGCCCTTGGGAGGGAAAGTACATGACAGGCAAGCGTTATTCTCCCTACAAAGGTTTCGTGGTGTTTCTCCTGCCGGGCTTTTTAGTATTCCTGGTCTTGATTGTGTTTCCCTTCCTGGCCAATATCGCCGCCAGTTTTACCAGGTGGACAGGCGTAGGTACACCCGTCTGGATTGGTTTGGCTAACTATCAGAAAGCGGCGGGTGACACTATCTTTTGGACTTCGTTCAAGAACAACTTGTACTTGATCGTTACCATGATCGCTATTCCGACCACCCTCGGCTTGTTTCTGGCGGCCTTTCTGTATGACTATATCGCGCTGAAATTCGGCCATGGTGTGGTGAGCTTTTTCAGGGCCGGGTTCTATGTCCCCCAGATTATTCCTGTGGTCGTGGCCGGCGTCATCTGGAAATGGATTCTCCAGCCGAATTGGGGAGTTTTGAACTTTGTGCTGAATGCAGTGGGACTCGAGTTCCTAGCGCATAACTGGCTGGGAGATCCCAAAACCGCTCTCCCCTCGATCGTGGCGATGATGAGCTGGTTTCAACTAGGTTACCCGCTGGTCATTTTTATGGCTGCCTTGCAAAGAATCGATCCCGAACTGTACGAAGTGGCGGCCATCGATGGCGCGACGTGGCTGCAGCGCTTCTTTCACATTACTATCCATCTCATTCGGCCGGAAATCTACGTGGTGGTTCTGACGACCACGATCTTTTCGCTGAAAACTTTTGCCCAAGTTTTCGCCATGACCAGCGGCGGGCCGGGGACCGCGACCATGGTGGCCTCTTACTTTTCCTATCAGAATTTCTTTCAAAAGGCCAACGTCGGTTATGGGGCAACCATGTCGACCGTGCTGACGCTCATCATCATCCTGCTCACGATCGTTTGGGTCAGGGTGCAAAGCCGACAGGAGTTATAATGAGCTGGCTCATTATAACTCGAGCTCTAGCAGGCTGTCGGAGAGACGATTTTGTAGGGCGGCTTTCTACGCCAAAGGCGTCCTGCGGATAGCCGCCAGGCTTGCGGCAGGT
>JAFGFO010000203.1 GCA_016931085.1 Thermoflexales bacterium | reverse complement strand
TATATCGCCGGCATGACCGACCGCTTCGCGCTCGAAGAATACCGCAAGCTCTTCCAGGCCGATTACCCGGTTTAAAAGACCTGACAGGTTTATCCCCCTGAGCTTCGCTTGGGGGTGCTTCGCAAAAACCTGTCAGGTCTCACAGCCTGCGCGACAAGCCGCAGCAGTTGCTCAGCCTGCTTGTCGGCGCTCTTGTCGAGCACCGCAAAGGGTTGCAAGCGGCTCAACCTTGCCTCAATGTCGGCTGTTTGCGTCGGGAAACCGCTTTTGAGGATAAATCTGGTGGGGATGCCCAGAGCGCGAGCGAATTCGAGCACGTCCAACCCGTCCACATTGTCTCTGACCTGCTTCAAGCGCATATCGACCACGGCCACGTCAAAGCGGCGCTGGCGCAAGGCCCCCCTGGCTTCCTCGGCGCTCGTCACGATCACGAGCTCGTACTCGCCGGCCAGCATCTCTGCGTACAATTCCTGGTAGGACAGATCGTCCTCCACGACGAGCACGCTGAAGCGCTGTGTGAAACCATCCATAAAGTTCATTGAAACAAGATCTTTTTCAGTGGACTCGTTTCATGCCTTGCGTAGTTTGAGCGTCACGCAGGTGCCTGTGCCAAGCTCGCTCTCAACCCCGATTGCAGCGCCAAAACTTTCCAACTGGGCCTTGGTCCACCACAGGCCCAGGCCGTGCACCGGCGCATGAGGCTCCTGGGTGCTTGTTTCGCCGGGGTCAAAGATCGCCTCCAGCCGCCACGGCTCGATCCCGCCGCCCGTGTCTCTGACTTCGACGCCGATCCACTCGTCCCCGGCCGGCGCGTCCGCCGTGACGCTCAGTCGCCCGCCGCCCGGCATGGCTTTGCGCGCGTTGTCGAACAGGTTCCAAAACACATTCACCAGCCGCTGGTTGGCGATGACGTGGATAGGCTGTGGGGGCAGGGCCAGCTCGACCTGGATGTTGCCTGGCAGGGCGGCTTTGCTGAGGGCCGCCTGGATCGCCGCTTGCAGCTCGGCCGCCCCGGGCCGCTGGCCTTTGATCACGGATCGCAATTCCTGGATAATCGACTTGATGGCGTTAATGTCGCGCTCGGTGCGCTCGACGAACTGGCCGAAATAAGGCTGGCCGGTCACCAACTGGGCGTAAAAGTCTTTTTTCTTGAGCAATTCCAGCCTGGCGCTGATCGCCCCCACCGGGTTATTGAGGCGGTGCACGATGTCCCCCGACAGGCCGCCGACCTCGGCCAGCGTTTGAAGCTCGAAACGCCTGGCGCGGTCGATCGCCACCGCCACCTGCCCGGCCAGGCTTTCCAGGATACGCGCTTGATCCAGCGTGAAAGAGTCTAGGAGGGGACTTTCCACATTGAGAACACCGATGACCTCGTCGCCAAGGACGAGCGGCACGACCATCTCGGCCTGCATCCTGGCCTTTTCGGCTTCGAGCACGCGCTGGTAACACGGCTTCTCGGTGCTTCGATGCAGCAATTGACCCTGGCGGCCGCTCGGGGTTTCGATCCACTCTACCACAGCGTAATCGACTTTGTCCACGTCGGGCACGATGACGGACTTGCGTTCCAAAACAGCCAGGCCGCTGACGCAGTCGTCTACGGCTGGGGCAAGGCCCAGATCGGAGGGAGGGACATTGGTCGTGTAGCGGACGACGAGCTTGTTGCCTTCACGCAGCAGCACCTGGCCGAATTGTCCCTGGACCAGGCTCAAGGCGTGTCCCAGGCTGGAGCTGACCACGGCGTTCATATCCGTGGCTCGCGCCAGGTCCAGGCTCACCCGGCTCAAGGCGGCTGCTTCCTCCCTGGAACGGGCCAGTTCGCTGGCCAGTGCTTGGGTGATGGGATCGGACATGGGGTTGATGCAGACCTAAGGGTGGCGATCCGAAGGATCGCAGAAAGCCTTAGGGTCTGTGATTGTCGACACGCTGCGGACGATACCTTCGAAGTGAGCGCTGGCAGCTTGCCAGGCGTCGTCTTTGTCCACCTGCTCGGCCACGCCGTGAGCAGCTCCCACCGGCGCCAACTCGAGCGACTTTTGCCAACTGTCTCGCCTCCCGAACCTCACCACGACTGCCTGCCCCCAAGCCCGGCTCCAACACAAGGTCTCGAAGGCCATCGTCGCGCCATCGGCTTGAATAGCCTGCTCGGCTTGTCTGGCCTTGAGCCATGGAAAGAGCGGTTGGACCAGGGAGACCAGGAAGGGGCGCAGCTCCGTCATCGAGCCAGCGCGCAGGGCGCGCTGCACATCCCTGGCAGAAGTCTGCACGATTCCAAAGGGCGACACGCTCCAACGCCGGCGCAGGCTCCTGGGCCAGGCCTCGGCCACGGCCTTGCCGACCTTTTTGAGAATGTCTTGCAGCGACTCGTCTTTTCTGATTTGCCCTTTGTAGAAATCGATGCTGTCGAAGGCCTGGCGCGCTTCGGCCGGGATTTGCGTCAGGCCAAAGATGCCCATCTTGCGGAACTCGTCGTACATCGAGACGTCGGCATAGCCCGAGCCGACGATGGCCAACGTTTCCCCCAGCTCCCAGATGCGCCGCAGGACCTGCAGCCCATCCCGGTTGCTTTCCTCGTGGCCCAGTTTGAGATCCACGATGGCCACGTGAAAGAACTGGCGCTCCAGCAGGCTGAGGGCGGCGTCCAAAGCCCCCGCCGCCTTGACCAGGTAGCCATTATCCACCAACGCTTCGGCGTAAATCTCTTGCCAGCTTGGGTCGTCCTCGACGACCAGGATATGGGGCTTGTCTTCCATCGAGTCCTCCGGCCATTTTTAATCACGAATACCACGAATCCTCTTTGGGGCTCCGAAGCGGATGACACGAATCCGCCTAAAGACGCAGAAAAATTCGTGACATTCGTAAATTCGTGTCATTCGTGATAGAGAAACTCCAATGTTCGATAGCAAATCCTGTCAGGCTGGGTTTGGTCTGAAAATCACCTTGACCGCCTCGCCCTGGTCGAGGAGCCTGAACGCCTCCTCGAACTCGTCCAGTGCGAAATCGCGTCCGTACACGAGCGAGTCGAGCTTGACCAGGCCGGATTCCAGCAAGCGGCGGCCTTCCGACCAGGTGCGATACAGGTGGCGGCCGTACCTGAAATGAATGGTGGCCCCTTTGAACATCAGGTTCGTCCAATTCAGCTCGACCTGGTTGGCACCCAGCCCCAACACGACCGCGTGGCCGGCGTTCCTGAGCAGCGTGCATCCGTCTCGAATCGCAGTGGGATGGCCTGACATCTCGAGCAGCACATCGACGCCCAGGCCATCGGTCGCTTTATAGATCTCGTCCACCAGGCTTGGGCTTGCCCCATCGAGCACCAGGTCGTTTCTAGCCTGGTTGGGATTGGCGTGCAGGCGGATCAACTCGCGGGCACACTCGCGCCGTTTAGCATGCAGCTCGGTGGCGATGACCTGTCTGGCCCCGGCGGCCAAGGCGATGGCGATCGCCATCATGCCCTGGGGGCCACAGCCGGTCACCAGCACGGTTTTGCCGATGAGCGGGACGCACAGGGCGGTATCCACCGCGTTGCCGTAGGCGTCCAGGAAGGAGGCTACTTCGAGGGAAATCTTGGGCGATTTGAGAATGACGTTTTGCTCGGGGAGCGCCACGTACTGGGCAAAGCCGCCCGGGCGCTCCACGCCGACCAGCGTCACTTCCTGGCAGAGGTGAGACATGCCATCCAGGCAGTACTCGCAAGTCCCGCACACGATGTGGCTCTCGCCGGAAACCAGGTCGCCGGCCGTGACCCGCGTCACCTGTGGGCCGGTCGCGACGACCTCGCCGCAAAACTCGTGGCCGATCGTCTGCTCGTGAGCGACCCGGTCCCGCATTGAGGGACTGGAATGATAAATGTGCAGGTCCGTTCCGCACACAGAGGCGGCCAGCACGCGAACGAGCACGTCCTCGTCACCGATGGCGGGGATAGGGCGCTCGACCAGCTTGAGGCCCGGCGGGCCGTAGGGCTTGACCAAGGCTTTCATCACGCTATTCCTTAATGATGCGCCATTTCCCCAGGCTATTCCGATAGCCCGATCTCTACTATCTCGCTTGGCCGGCCCGCTGTGGGCTCGGGCAGTTGAGGCGTGCCCTGGTTGCGTGCCCCTTGAGCGTCGCCGTCGTCCGGATCCTGCCCGCTGGCTAAAGCTGGTTGCTCTATGTTGGACCTTAACTTTTTCATCGCATCCAATATCGTCGACAGATACAGGCTGTTCCCAAGCGAATCCTGCCCGAGAACCTCGATCAAGCTCCAGATCATGGCTCTTGACAGGGCATTTTGATCCTGGTCAGTTTCCAGCTTGAGTGCATTAAACTTTTTAAGGACCTGGGTCAACAGGTCTCGGCGAACTTCAGCCTTGGCTCCCTCCACTGTTTTCTTTCGTTGAAGCCTGCCCTCCCTGATCACCTTGCTCAGCTCGCTCTCTCTCTCTGTTCGCCACGCCTCAAACCACTGATCGAGCACCTGGCCATCCAACTTGATATCGCCCAAAGTCACATTGCGGATCTCGATGCCGGCTTTTTTGCCCGACTCTCTAAGCCCGTCCTCCAACGCGGCCCGGATTTCCTCGCGGCAATTGACATCGACCAGTTGATCCAGTGTGTAACGCGCCAGGAGGCTGCGCCCTTGGCCTTCCGTCCAGCTGATGATGACCCTTCTGGGCCAGGTCATGAGCCGGTCGGGTTCGGTCCGATTGGCCTCGCGTATCCACGTATCGGTCGCGGCCTTGAAAACATCGTCGTCGGTCCCGCCGACCTTGAAGGTAACCTCGGCCGTATACGTGACAGGGATGCCGTCGTAGGTCCTGGCTTCAATTGGGAATGGCCAACGCTGCGGCCGCAAATCGACGACCTCCCACACCTTTTCAAAGGGCTGGATGGTGTCGGGAAAGCCTGGCCCTCGAATGACGCGCGTCAATTTCCCGGCTTGTTCGAGCACCACGGCCGAATCGTTGTAAATGACCAGGCCGCCGGGGCCTCCCACCTGTTTGGCGATATCGTGCCCAAAGGCGACTTTGCCCTCCTTGATGCCCAAGTAAGGGCCAAAGCCAAAGCGGGCACCACTTATGGAATAGTTCAAAAACTTGCCCGCCTCGGCTCGACTGGGGACGTTGTACAAGGCTTGCACAAAACTGGTAGCCAGCCGCCAGACCGCGACCCTGCGAGCAGCCCACAGGATCGCCAAAAGGGCCAGCGCCACCAGCCAGGCGGCCGATATCGTTTCCCACAGCACTGGGATCTGGATATCCGACCAAGACACTTTGACAGGTAACTCGGTCACTTTTGCGTAGGGGATCTGTATTTCCCACCAAAACTCTTTGACATAGAACGCGGTCACGGCTTGATCAGCCTGATCGCTGGGGATTGTGCCATCTAACCAGGACACGTACACCTTTAGCATTTGGTCTTCATTGCGGACGAAATACTTGGTGCCATCATCAATGATTGTCCACTCGCTTCCGGCTTGTTCCACTTCCAAGCTGGCTTGTGGACTGAGCGTCGTGCCATGTTTTTCAAACTGCTCGCGCAGCCGTGTGGATAGCTCACCTCTGTCTAGTTCACCCACAAAGTCTAGCTCCATGCTAAACCGGTGTTCAACCAATTTCTTGATTACCTCTTGGGGACTGGCTTGCTGGTAGGGAATCGTTACACTCAACCATGGCATTCTGACAGCCAGCACAAACAGCACGCCCGGTATCAGCCACCAGAGGAGCCCGGTTGTGAGGCGACGCCAGATGTACTTGATAACACGGTCTAGTCTAAACATAAGCCTTTATCTCCCAGCGGTGTGGGCTAAAGACGGGATGCGATGACCCCTTCCTCCAAAGATTCTGAGGGCCCCTGTTCTCCTCCGGTGCGCAACGCCTCGACCAATTGAAAAGCAAGCACGGCTTCTGTCACGTTGTCGGATTGTGCTTTTTCAAAGATCTCGGTCAGCTCACTGATCACCTCGAGTTGAGCCTCCGTCCCTACCCGCTCAAGCTGCCGTACCTCCTCAGCATCCATCTCACCGCTCTTAACCTCAATTTTACTTTTCCACTGGGCGGCCCAGTTCTCGATGCGCTGCCGGTCGACCTTGTCGTCCACGACGATGTTGCTGATCCCCCCGCCCACCATCTCGATGCCCAGCTTGGCCATGGCCTCGTCCATCTGCTCCTTAAAGGCCTTGGCGATCTTTACGCGCGGGTCGCCCGGCGCGTGCAGCTCGTTGCAGGTGTACTGGGCGACGATGTTCTTGAGGATAGGCTGCCCAATTCGGACGATCAGCTCATCCCACAGGATCCTCTTGATTTTTTCCGTCGCCACACCCTGCTCATCGCGTTCCCAGTCGTGCTCCACGAACATCTGATCCCAAACCGCTTTCAGGACAGCGTCTTCGCTAAAAGGAAAAGATGCGCCCAGTTGGGGGGTGCGTCCCCCTGTTCCAATTCTGTGTGGCATAAAGGTCAGAATTTTCTTTACCTTGATACCATCTTTGGTTTCGGCCTCGATGATTTTGATGCGCAACTGGGGGCGCAGGTCCACGTCGGCATAGAGTTGGTCGTACTGCCAGGTAAAGCTCAGGCCGGGTGGGGCGATCCAGTGCTTGAAGCCCGAGCTCATGACAGCCAGGTGATTGCAGTCGTTGAGGACGATGCCGGGGCCAGCGAAAAACTGGTCGAATGGATTGCCGTCCACTCGAGCCGTGGGCTTGTCCAGCTTTTCTGTTTTTTGATTTTTCCAGTCGTCAATCACGTAATAGGGGTAATTGGTGCCCAGGGCGAACGTGACCAAGCTGCGAAAGGCGAGTGTGCGTTGTTCTGGCTGCACCGGAAGCGTATAGACAGAGACGCGGTACAGGTAGGCCCAAAAGGTGAGGACGACGGGCAAAGTGACCAAGAGGAATCCCAGCCGGCCGGCAACGGCATAGCCCAGCCAACACGTAAAGTAAAAACTGAGCCACAGGGCCAACACGAGCCGGAACCTCGGTTTCTTCACCAGCTTGCTGAGCAGGTAGGCGCCCAAGGCCGCGCAAATCCCCATGCCAAGCAGCAAGCTCAGATTGTCGTCAAATTCCAAGCCGGGCCAGTTAGGTGGCACGAGGGCAAACGTAAAACAAATGAGAGCCGTGACCAGGACAAACGCTTCCAGCACCCAGGCGCTCATTATCTTGTTCAATGTCTTGACCAGGGCGTTAGGCCCCCCCTTGTCCTTGTCGAAGAAATAGCCCAAGATGCCCCCTAGTGCACACGCCCAGATCGCTACTTCCAAGACCAGGTAGACCTTGCCTAAATAGCCATGGGCAAAGGTGTTGGCCAGCGGGTCCAGTTGTCCCCAGGGAATAACCTCCGCAGCACACCGGCCACCTTGATAGCCGTAGCTCCAGCACAGGAAATAGGTCCAGAACTTGTAGACCGCAAACACCAACACGGCGGCCACCGCGTAGAGAAGGAGCGTCCCGGCCGGCAGTAGCCAGGCCCCTTCTACCTTGTCAAGCAGGTAACCGATCACACTCAGCACCAAGCAAGCCAGGAGTATCTCGAATACCAGGAATAGAATTGCACTCATACCCTCATCCTTACGATTGCGCTAAACTTCGTCGTCTCGGCCCAGTCACTCCGGGCTGGATAGAGCGGGCTGCCGCACTCGATAGGCTGTTTTGATAGCTTTCACTATAGCATACAGCCAGTCCCGTGTCAAGTTTAGCCCGCCATTTCCGAGTGGCGCCCTTACTCAGGCACCGGCAGTTTGCGCTGCATATGGACGGTGGCGTAAGGGCACAGGCCATGGCCGGCATCCATCTCGATGCTATACTGCCATTCATTGGGATCGAGCAGTTGAAAGCTCCGGCGCAACTGGCTGCGCGGGAAGCCCATCGGCACGCAATCCAGGCGGGTGCTGAGCATGACGAAATGCCCCACCGTGTCGATCGGCCCCACGGCGCGCTCGACCAGGCCATCCTGGGCAAAAAACAGCCCCGCGACGCCATTCTCTTCACGGTTATAGTACAAATAGACGTGCTCGGTGCTCAGGACCTGGTCAGAGCCGGCGTCGCGCAGCTCGATAAATCCAGCTATAAAATGATCGTTCAACGTCCATTCAAACCTGGCCAGCGCTTGAACGCCGAAATCCTCTCCGCTGCCTGTCCCCTGCCAATCGCCGACCAGGTACCACAGTCTCGTCAGTCCCAACTCGAAGGTGGAAGGTGTCATGCGGATCGCTCTCTCCTCAGCGGGATCGAAAAGATAAAGGCGCTGCCTCCCTCAGGCGGGCACTCGACCCAAATGCGCCCACCGTGCGCCTCCACGGCCAGGCGGCAAAAGGCCAGCCCCAGGCCCGTGCCGCGCCGTTTAGCCTGGCTGCCGGGCACTTGGGAAAATTTTTCAAAAATATGGCTGCGGGCGTCGGGCGGGATGCCCGGCCCGCTGTCCATCACGCTCACCTGGACAGCCTCGGCCTGCGCTTCAGCCCGCACGATGATCCGGCCGCCTTTCGGCGTGAACTTGAGCGCATTGTCGATCAGATTGCCCAACACGCGCTTGAGCGCTTCTTGATCCGCCTGCACGATAGGCACGTCTGGCGTCGCTCGAGCCACCAGCTCGACGTGATCGCTGCGGGCGGCCGACTCGAAGGGCCGCATGCTTTCGATCACGAGCCGGGACACGTCGGTATCGGCCAGTTCAAACGAGGCCTGGCCAGCCTCCAACTTGTACACATCCAACAACAAATTGATCAATTCCAGCAAGTGTTCGCCGCCCTCCAAAGCCAGGTCGACCGAGTGGGTGGCTGTGGCCAGGTCCTCTTTCTTGACCGTTTCTTTGGCCAGGTACATGCCCGCGATGATGCTGCTCAACGGCCCGCGCAGGTCGTGGACCAACATGTGCGCCATTTCATCGCGGGCCGCTTCCAGTTCCTTCTGGTGGGTGACATCGTGCAAGACGGCGAGTCGCCCCATGACATCTTCACCCAGCTCGGATACCGGCCACGAGATCAACTCTACGTAACGATGAAGAGGGCTGACGATTTCAAACGTGCGGCGCGTTGAGACGGCGTCTGGATTGGCGTATACGGCTTCCAGGTCCAACAAGCTGGGCGGCTCTAGCCCAGATTGTCTCCCAAGATGTGTCAGGACGTCGGAAAAAACCAGGGCTTTGACTGTCGCCTCGTCCAGCCCCAGCAAGTCAGCGGCAGCCGGATTGGCCGTGGTCAGGGCCCCCTCGTGATCGAACATCATGATGCCGTCGCGCGTCGAGTTCAGCACAGCTTGCAGTTGATCGCGCCCACGCTGCACCTCGGCGAACAACTGGGCGCGCTCCACGACCACCGCCGCCTGGTCGGCAAATGCTTGCAGCAAATTGAGGTCGGCCTCGGACAGTGTCGAGCCCATGGTCAGGGCGAATAGATTGCCTACCGAATGCCCCTCGACACGCAGGGGGATAGAAGCCCCGCAGCCGAACTTGATCATCTGGGCGATCTGGTCCGCCACGGCCGGCGTGGCCAGGGGATGGTAAAAGTCGTACAGGTTCCGGCTGACGAGCACCTTGCCTGACAGGAACGAGCTGATGCCAATGTTCTGGGCGTCCGCCCGCGTGAAGGTCGCGCCCGTCAGCGAGCGCCCGATCATGGCCTCGGTCGCTCGCACCATCTCACTTCCCATGGTTGTGGCGGAGCCCCGGATATTCAGGCATTCCTCTTGCTCGTTAAATGTCGCGATATAGGCCGCCGTGTAGCCCAGGCCGCACACCGCCGCCGCGATCCGTTTGAAGGTCTGCTCGAGGTCGATCACGGACTGGAAGGTAGACAGGCTGGTCTGCAGAGCGCGCAGTTGGCGATTGGCCTGCTGGACGCCTAACAAGCGTTCGGATACCTGTTGGCGCAGCTCGTCGCTTTGCCGCGTGCGTTCGGACAGGCGCTCGGCCTGGGTGCCGGCCAGCAGGGCTGCCACGAGGGTGGGGGCTGCCACCGTCATCAAGTTGACCACCAGCAGCAGCTCACGCCCGCGAGGCTCAAAAGCCATATTCCAGATCTGGACGATGGGCAGCGCACCGCTGTACTCTAACGCAAGAATGATGGCATACAGTCCCAGCCCCAGGCAGGCGATCATGAGCGCATCGCGCCGGCCAAGCAGAAACGAGGCCGCCACGGTCACCAGGACGTACAAGGCTGGCATAGGGGTCTGGGGGCCGCCGGTGAAGTGAACGGTCAGTGTGATGATGACTGCCCACGCTACCAAGGTGTAACGCGCTATCTGGCGCAGCGGCCACTTGAGCCACAGGCCAGTCATGCCCAGGACGGACACCAGCAAAGCGGCCAGCGCTACCAACATCGTGTCACGCAGAGAGATGTTCAAGATGCCGGTTGGTACGCCCACTAAAGACAGCGAGGCCAGCAGCGCTACGCTGATCATGCCAAAGCCAAGTACATTACGCAAATCTCGCGCGTACTCGGCCTGGTCGTGCATCACCGGGGGGGTAGACATCGGATGCCCTATCTCCAAGTTAACTATCCATAACTCGCCGGAGCGCTTCGATCCGGCCAGAACAAGGGGCAAATTGGGCTATCGGGACAGCCTTGGGATATATTATACACAATTCTATCAATTACACAAAAGCGCGGGATTCGCTTCGAATCCCCTATTCCTCCGGCCACAGGCTGAGCTGGTAGGGTGGGCGGCGGCCGTCGAGCAAAATAAAGGGGGCGGCCCGCTCGGGCGATACACCCAGCTTGCGCAGGTCGGCCAGCTCGCGCAGCTTGCCGCTCCGCCGCTGACTCAAGATGAGCTCGGCTCTTTTAGGCCCGATGCCTGGCACGCGCAGCAACTGCGCCCGATCGGCGCGGTTAAGCTCAATGGGTGCGGGAGCCAAATGAACGCGCGCCCAGCCCAGCTTGGGATCGGCTGCCAGCGGAAGATTGCCACTCGCATCGAGCACCAGCTCGTCCACGTCAAAGCCGTATTGGCGCAGCAAAAAGTCGCTTTGGTAGAGGCGATGCTCGCGCAGCGGACTGCCTGGCGGGCGGTCTTGCAGCGGGGTGTCGGGAATCGGTTTAAAGGCCGAGAAATAGATGCGCGCCAGCCGCAGCTGGCGGATCAAGCTGGCGGCGGTGGTGAGCAGCTCGCGGTCAGTCTCGTCGGCCCCACCCACGACGAATTGAGTGACCAGGCTGGGGCCGCCGCCGAGCGGAGACAGATCGCGCCGCCACGCCTGCCGCAGTCGCTCTACCTCTTGCAGCGGGCGCAGCAATTCTTCCAAAAAAACCTTGTGGGGCGCCAGGCGGGCCAGCCGCTCGGTGTTGGGAGCTTCGAGATTGACCGACACGCGATTGGCCAATTGCATTGCCCGCAAGATCTGGTCGCTCTCTGCGCCGGGCATCAGCTTGAGATGGATGTAGCCCGCAAAGTGATACTTGCCGCGCAAAAGCTCGGCGGTGGCGATCAGCCTGTCCTGTGTCCGTACCCCGCCGCCGCTCACCCCGCTGCTCAGGAATAAGCCCTCTACCACACGCCGGTGCACCATCTCGTCGAACGCGCGCGCGAACTCGTCCGGCGAAAAGGCCATGCGCCGGCAGTCGCGCCCGGCGCGGCAGGCGCAGTAATAACAATCCCGCTCACAAGCGCTGGACAGCAAAGTCTTGAGCAGGGTGATG
>JAFGFO010000202.1 GCA_016931085.1 Thermoflexales bacterium | reverse complement strand
GCGTTTTGTAGGGCGGCTTTCTACGCCAAAGGCATCCTGCGGATAGCCGCCGCGCCTGTGGCAGGTATGGAAACCTGCCCTACGGGTATCTCTCCGACAAGCTCCTAGAGCACCAATGCATACAGGCTTTTGTCCGTCGATCCGATATAGAGGATATCGCCGGCAATGGTGGGCGATGACGTGACCGCCCCCCCCGTTTGAAAGCGCCAACGCAGTTTGCCCGTCTTGGCATCCACACTGTATACACTGCCATCCACGGAGCCGATATACACGGCGTCACCGGCGAGCGCCGGAGACGAGGTGATCTGCCCCTCGGTCTTGAACTTCCAAACCAGGCGGCCCGTGTCGGTGCTCAAGGCATACAAGTGCGCGTCGGCCGAACCAATGTACACAATGTCGTCCAGCACGGCCGGTGAAGAGACGACCGGTTTGCCGGTGCGAAAGCGCCAGACGGCCCAACCCGAGCGGGCATCAAGCCCATACACCTGGTAGTCATCCGAGCCGACAAAAAGCAGGCCCTGGGCCAGCGCCGGCGAGGAGATGACGCTGCGCCGGCAGGCAAACTGCCAACGCGATTTGCCGCTCATGTCCAGGGCATAAATATTTCCATCCGAGCTGCTAAAGTAAATCGTCTCGCTCTCTACAGCCGGCTTGCAGCGCACCGGGCCGCCGGTGTGGAACTTCCAGGCGACCCGTCCGCTTTGAAGATTAACCGCGTACAGATTCGCGTCGTCCGAGCCAAACAAGGCATGCCCGAAGTACATATAAGGAGAAGACCTGATCTTGCCTTCTGTGGGACAGGTCCAAACGATACGCCCGCTGGTCGTGTGTATGGTGTAAAACACCTTATCTTCCGAGCCGACCATCACGCGATCCTCGGCAACGCACGGTGAGGAAGCGATGCCTCCATCGGTGGGGTATTTCCACAGGAATTTACCGCTTTGAGCATCCAGGGCATACAAGTTGTGATCGTAGGCGCCCACGTACACGACACCATCCGACACCGCCGGGGTCGAGCGGACCTCGTCTTCACAACTAAAGCGCCACAAGGCCTGCATGTCTCCGCTGCCGATATGCACTGTCCCCGGCGTCGCCCGCCCCATCATCTCAGGGGGCGCGGGGCCTCGCAGCGCCTCGAAGGCACGCTGCATCTCCGTAATCGTTGCCCAGCGCTTGTCCGCCTCGTATTCCAGGGCGCGCATGATCACGGCCACCAGGCCATCGGGCACCTTCGGGTTAGCGATCTGGATAGGCCGGTCGTGAAATGAAAACGGCGGTTCCAGGCGGGGGTCTTGCTTGGTCAACAAGTGGTGCAGCGTCGCCCCCAGGGCGTAGACATCGCCGCGCTGGCTGGCAATGCCCTGGTATTGCTCGGGCGGGCTGTAACCCTCCGTGCCGATCATAGTGCCTTTTTGACCAGACTGGAACAATTTGGCAATGCCAAAATCCACCAGCCGGATCTGGCCGTGCTTGTCCAGCATCACATTCGAAGGCTTCATGTCTCGAAAGATGATGGGGGGATCGTAACTGTGAAGATAGCTCAACACCTCGCACAGTTGAAGCGTCCATTCCAACACCAGTTCGGGCGACAGCAGTCCCTCGACCTGGACCAGGTGCGCCTCCAGGTCAACCCCATCGATGAACTCGATCACCAGGTAACTACGATTGTGCTCGCTGAAATAGTCATAGACCTTGGGGATGGCCGGGTGCGAGAGGGTAGCCAGGATGTTGGCCTCACGCTCAAAGTTCTGGATGGCCAGCGCGCGCAGTTGTGGATCCGGCGCGACGTTGACCATTTCCTTGACGGCGGCCAGCTTGGTGACGTTCGGGAAACGCAAGTCACGCGCCTGGTACACGGCGCTCATGCCGCCCATGCCCAGGATGCCCTGGATCTGGTAACGCTGCTGCAGCACCTGGCCGGCGGTGAGCGTGCCCCCGGTGCGGGTGCTGCCTCGCGCCAAGCTGCTTGTGATCCGGCGTGTATCAGTTGGTGAGCTCATATGACAAACCCGTCCATCCGTTTCAACCTATTATACCACTGACTTGGCAAGTGCAACAGGCGGATTTGACAATGGGTAAAATTCGCCTTCGTAGGGGTGGGCGCCCAGCCACCCTACGAAAAGGCAGCCTTGACAAGCTGTTGGCTTGCCATTAAAATGTCGGTAGTCGTCGTTTCTGAACACTGTTTTATCGAGGAGGTCATTATGCTTCAAACACTCCAAGTTGGTCGCGCCGAAAGTTTTGTCCCGCCACAAAAACAAGCCATCGCCACCGAGGGGGCACCCAAGGCCATCGGGCCATACTCGCAAGCCATAAAAATCGGCCACCTGGTGTTTAGCGCCGGCCAAATCCCACTCGATCCCAGCGGGAAATTGGTCGACGGCGACATCAGCGTTCAGACACGCCAGGTTTTGAACAATCTCCAGGCCATCCTGGAGGCCGCCGGGGCAACGCTAGCGACGGTGGTCAAGACCACCGTCTTCCTGGCGGACATGGCTGATTTCCAGGCGATGAACGCCGTTTACGCCGAATTCTTCCCGCCCGATCAGTCGCCGCCAGCGCGCTCAACCGTCCAGGTGGCGGCGTTGCCACTGGGTGTGCGCGTCGAAATCGAGGCGGTGGCGGCCATCATGTCTTGATGGCGCGCCATTCGGAAATGCCGGCAGCGTGGGTCTTGCACCTGAGACCTTAAACCTGACACAATCCTTGGAATGGCCATTATAGCCTGATCTGATTTTCATGGCAACTGAATTGCACATCGATTCCCAACATCCTCCGCGCAACTTGGGGCTGGACCTGGTGCGGGTCACCGAGGCAGCCGCGCTTAGTGCCGGGCGCTGGATGGGGCTGGGCAAGCCAGATGAGGCCGATGTGGCTGCCGCCGAAGCGATGCGGCAAGCCTTGAACACGCTGGACATGGACGGCTGCATCGTGATCGGCGAAGAGGTCAAACACGGCAAGCCTTCTCCGTTAGACAGTTGCCAGCGCGTGGGCACGGGGCTTGGACCGGCCATGGATGTGGTTGTCGACCCGATCGAGGGCCGCAATCTGCTGGCTCGCGGGCATCCGGATGCCATCGCCGTGGCCGGCGTGGCCCCCCGCGGCTCGATGTGCGCGCTGGCGCCGGCTGTCTATATGGAGAAAATCGTGGTAGACGGCGAAGCCGCCAAGGCATTGGTGCCAGAGTGCCTGGATGCGCCGGCGGCCTGGACGCTGGCCCTGATCGCGCGAGTAAAGGGGAAAGCCGTGCGCGACCTGATCGTGTTCGTGTTGGAACGCACCCGTCATCGCCCGCTGATCGAGGAGATCCGCGCTGCCGGCGCCCGTGTGATGCTGCGCGCCGACGGCGACGTGGCCGGCGCGCTCATGGCGGCCATCCCCCAACTGGGGGTCGATATCCTCATGGGGATGGGGGGGGTGTCACAGGGGCTGATCTCTGCCTGTGCTGTCAAAGCCGTTGGAGGGGGAATGTTGGGACGGCTGGCACCCCAAAGCGAGTTGGAACGAGCCGCCATCGAGGCTGCCCAGCTCAGTACGCACAAGATATTCACCTGTGATGAGCTGGTCGCGGGCCGCGAGATTTTCTTTGCCGCCACCGGCATCACTGACGGCTCAATGCTGTCTGGCGTGCGCTACCACGGCAGCGAGGCCGAGACCGAATCGCTGGTGCTGCGCTGTGAGACCGGCACCCGCCGCCTGATCCACGCCAATCACGTGATCGGTTAGTCCTTATTTCACCACGAAGGGCACAAAGAACACAAAGGTTTTTCCTGCGCGTCCCTCGGCATCATCGCCGCCGTGTCCTTCGTGGTTTATTTTCGGAACAGGTCTTGCACAAACGCCAACCTTCTGTTATGATTACGGGCGGCAGAGAGGCCGAACTATCATGCGTACAGTTGAATGGTACAATAACACGGTTCGATTGATCGACCAACGCTTGCTCCCCCACTGCCTGGAGGTAATCGAATATGGCGATTACCGCGAGGTGGCGCGGGCGATCGGCGACATGGTCGTGCGCGGCGCGCCAGCCATCGGCGTGACGGCAGCGATGGGCATGGCCCTGGCCGGCCTGCAAAGCCAGGCCGGCGACAAAGCCGGGCTGCTGGTCGACCTGGAGCAAGCCGCGGCGGAGCTCGGAGCAGCCCGCCCCACGGCCGTCAACTTGGGGTGGGGGCTACGCCGTTTACTCGAGCTGGCCGCCCGGCCCGATCTGGACAGCGCGGCCGCCGTGCGCGCGGCGTTGGTGGCCGAGGCGCAGGCGATGGCCGACGAGGACGTGGCGATCAACCAGCGTATGGGCGCCCACGGCGCCGCGTTGGTGCGCGATGGAGACACGCTGCTGCATCACTGCAACACCGGCGGCCTGGCGGCGGTGGATTACGGCACGGCGCTGGGCGTCATCCGCTGCGCTCACGAGCAGGGCAAGCACGTCCACGTGCTGGTGGACGAAACGCGCCCACGCCTGCAGGGCGCGCGCCTGACGGCCTGGGAGCTGCAGGCGTGGGGCATTCCGTTCACGCTGATCGCCGATAACGCGGCCGGGCACTTTTTGCGCACAGGCCGCGTGAACATGGTGCTATTCGGCGCCGACCGCATCGCGGCCAACGGCGATGTGGCCAACAAGATCGGCACCTACAAGCTGGCCGTCGTGGCGCGCGAGAACGGCGTGCCGGTCTACTGCGTGGCGCCCACCTCGACGGTCGACCTGGCGCTGCCCAACGGCGACACCATCCCCATCGAAGAACGCGACCCGCGCGAAGTGACGCATATCGGGGACACGCCCATCGCGCCGGAGGGCTGCCCGGCGGCCAATCCCGCCTTTGACGTCACGCCAGCTCGCTACATTACCGGCATCGTCACCGAAAACGGCCTGGCCTACCCGCCGTTTGATCTGAGCCTGCGGCGCTTGAGTACAAGGCGCTTGAGTACAAGCGCTGTAGAAGGGACAAGTCATGCCTGAATCATTGCCGGTTTTTATCCTCGTCGGGGGCGCCGGCACGCGCATGGGCCGCCAGGGCGAGGCACCCCCTAAGGCCATGGTCGAAGTGGGCGAGCGGCCAATCGTGTGGCACGTGATGAAGATTTACGCAGCTTTCGGCCACACGGATTTCGTCCTGGCCCTGGGCTATCGCGGCGATTGGATCCGCCGCTACTTTTTGGAATACGACACAATGACCCGCCCGATCACCCTCACCTTGGGACCAAGTGCACCGGTCGAATTTCACACCGAGCAGCCAGAAGATAACTGGCGCGTCACTCTGTTCGAGTCAGGGCCAGTGCACACGGAAAAAGGCTCGCGCCTGCGCAAGGCCAGACCGTATATCAAGACCCAGACCTTTTTTGCCACCTACGGCGACGGCGTGGGCGACATCGACATCGACGCCCTGCTCGCATTTCACCGTGCCCACGGCAAGCTGGCCACCGTCACCGGCGTGCGGCCCTTCAGCCAGTACGGCCTGGTCGATGTCAGCGGGGAACAGGTCACCGGCTTTCGCCAAAAACCTCAACTGGAGGATTGGATCAACGCCGGCTTTTTTGTGTTTGAGCAGGGCGTGTTCGACTACTTGCCGGACGGCGAGCTGGTCCACCTGGAAAGAGAAACGCTGCCCCGCCTGGCCGCCGATGGGCAATTAATGATGTGCAAACACACCGGTTTTTGGGCTTCGATGGATACCTTCAAGGAAGCTCAATGGCTGACCGAGTTGTGGGAAAGCGGCCACGCACCATGGAAGGTTTGGTAAAACTTATGTCACAAGATTTCTGGCACGATCGCACTGTTTTTATCACCGGTTGCACCGGTCTGCTCGGTTCGTGGCTGACCATGGCACTGATCGAATGTGGCGCGCACGTCGTCGGCCTGGTGCGCGACCAGGTGCCTCGCAGCAACCTGGCCTGGAGCGGCTTTATGCAGCGAACGGCCATCGTCCACGGCGATGTGACCGATTACGCCGTGGTCGAGCGGGCACTGGGCGAGTATGAGATCGACACCGTCTTTCACCTGGCAGCGCAGACCATCGTCGGGATCGCCAATCGCAACCCGCTCTCGACCTTCGACACCAACATCAAGGGCACCTGGACTGTCTTGGAAGCGTGCCGGCGCAGCCCGCTGGTCACTCGCGTCGTGGTGGCCTCGTCGGACAAGGCTTATGGCAGTCAAGACAAATTGCCTTACGACGAGTCGGCCCCGCTGCAAGGTCGTCACCCTTATGATGTATCCAAGTCGTGCGCGGATCTCATCGCCCACGCTTACTCCGTGACCTACAACCTGCCGGTGGCGATCACCCGCTGCGGCAATTTCTACGGCGGCGGGGATCTGAACTGGAACCGCATCGTCCCCGGCACGATCAGGAGCGTGTTGGAGGGCAAGCGGCCGGTGATTCGCAGCGACGGCCAGATGGTGCGCGATTACCTGTACGTGGAAGATGCCGTCACCGGCTACATGGCCCTGGCCGAAAATCTGCCGGCCGTGGAGGGACAAGCGTTCAACCTCGGCATGAACGATCCCAAGAGCGTGCTGGAGATCGTCCAGGCCATCATTGCCATCTCGGATTATCCCGAGCTGGAGCCGATCATTCTGAACGAAGCGAGCAACGAGATCCCCAAGCAATACCTGTGCAGCGAAAAGGCGAACGACAGCTTGGGCTGGCAGCCGGCTTTTACGCTGGAAGAGGGGCTGCGCCGGACTATGGCATGGTACCGGCTCTACCTGGCGGAGAGCAGATAGAGACTTCAGATAGAGACTTCAGACAGAGATGTCAGATAGAGATAGAGATTTCAGAGAGAGAGAGGGATGAGCGAGCTGCGAGATAAGCGAGTGCTGGTCACCGGCGCGACCGGTTTTATCGGCAGCCACCTGGTGCGGCGGCTGGTCGCCGAGGGTGCCTCCGTGGCCGTGCTGGCACGCGCCACGTCAAAGCTGGGCGTTTTGAACGACATCCTCGATCGCCTGGATGTGCGCTATGCGGACGTGGCCACGCGCGAGGCGGTGATGGATGCTTTCGAAGCCATCCGCCCAGACCTGGTGTTCCACCTGGCAGCCGTCGGGATGAGCCAACCGTTCGTCCTGGCCGACGTGGCCTTGCGCACGAACGTGCATGGGACGATTCACCTGCTCGAAGCGGCCCACCAGGCCGGCGTGCAGCGTTTCGTGCACAGCGGCACGGCTTACGAGTATGGAGAGCGAAAATTGGAGACTTCCGAAGTCTCGAAGACTTCGGAAGTCTGGTCCGAAGGCTTGGATCCCATCAACGTCTACGCCGCTTCCAAGGCGGCGGCCTGGGCGTTTGTGCGTATGTATGCGCGCACGTTTGGGCTGCCGGCCGTGACGGTGCGTCTGTATCACGTGTACGGCCCAGGACAGCCGCCCACCACGCTGATTCCCAGCGCCATCTGTGCCGCGTTGGAGGGGCGCGACTTGCCCATGACGGCGGGCCGGCAGCGGCGCGATTTTGTCTACGTGGGCGACGTGGTCGACGGCTATCTGCGCGCCGCCAGCGCTCCCGGCACACGAGTCCACGGCAAAAGCATCGACCTGGGCAGCGGCAAGTCTTGGGAAATACGGGACGTGGTGAGCCGCCTGTTCGACATGGCCGCCTCCACTGCCCACCCACTGCCAGGCGCCTTGTCTTACCGGCCCGGTGAAATCATGGAGCAGGTGGCCAACACGCGCGCCGCTCGCGAGCTGCTGGACTGGCAGCCCACGACGTCGCTCGAGGACGGCCTGCGCCGGACGGTCGAGTGGTATCGGGAGCGAGTTTCAGCTTGCAAGTTTCAAGTTCCAGGTTCCAAGATCACCACGGGCGAAGCTGAGACACTAAACCTGCAAGCTGAAACCAGCAAGTTGGCTTCTCTGCACGAGGAGATTTGCGAGCGGGTGGCCCAATACTACCACCTGCGCCACGCCAGCCGCCCGTTCGTGCCTGGCCAAACGCGGGTGCACTATGGCGGGCGCGTGTTCGACGAGCGCGAGCTGATTTGCGCGGTGGACGCCGCGCTAGATTTTCAGCTCACCCACGGCCGCTTTGGGCCGGCTTTCGAGCAGGGCTTGGCCCGCTTTTTGGGTATCAAGACCATCGTGCCGGTCAACTCGGGCTCGTCCGCCAACCTGGTGGCCATATCCACCTTGTGCGCGCAGCAACTGCGCAGCCGGCTGTCTCCTGGCGACGAGGTCATCACGCCGGCTGTCACCTTTCCGACGACACTGGCGCCCATCATTCAAAATCAGTTGTCACCGGTATTGGTCGACTGCCGGCTGGGCGACTACAATCTCGACGTCGAGCAACTGGAGGCCGCCTTTTCGCCGCGCACACGGGCGATCTTTGTGCCCCACACCCTGGGCAATCCGGTCGAGATGGACAAGGTAATGGCCTTTGCCCAAGCGCACAACTTGTTCGTGGTCGAAGACTGCTGCGATGCGTTGGGCAGCCGCTACGATGACCAGATGGTGGGGACATTCGGCCACTTGGGCACGTTGAGCTTTTACCCGGCTCACCACATCACGAGCGGCGAGGGGGGGGCGGTGTTCACCAACAGCCGCCGCCTGGCGCGCCTGGCGATCACCATGCGCGACTGGGGGCGCGACTGTTTCTGCGGTTACGAGAACCCTCCCGACGGCAAGTGTGGCCAGCGCTTTAAGCGCCCCATACCCGGCAGCCCCGGCACGTACGATCACCGCTACGTGTTCACTGAAATCGGTTACAATCTCAAGATGACCGAGTTTCAGGCCGCTGTTGGCTTGGCCCAGTTGGACAAGCTGCCGGCCTTTATCGCGGCGCGCAAGCGGCACTTTGCCATGATCTACAAAGGACTGAAAGCTTACGAAGAATTTCTGATCTTGCCCACCTGGAGCACCCGCGCTGACCCGAGTTGGTTCGCCTTTCCATTGTGCGTGCGCCCCGGTGTGCCGATCGAGCGCCAAGCCCTGACGACCTTTCTGGAAGCGCGCAACGTCGAAACGCGCTACCTGTTTGCCGGCAACATCCTGCACCAGCCGGGCTATCGCCACGTCCAGGCACGCGTCGTGGGCGATCTGCCCAATTCCGACATCGTCACGCGCGGCGCTTTTTTTATCGGCGTGTATCCCGGCCTGGACGAAACACGCATCGCCTACGTATTAGAACAATTCGAGGCATTTTTCCATAAGCAGAACACATGACCTATCGATCTTCAACGAAAATTTTTTACCGCCAAGGCGCAAAGGATGCCAAGTTTTAAGCTTTCGCTTCGAAAGCCATCTTCTTTGCGCTCGCCAATCCCCGCAGGGGATTGGAAGCGCCTTAGCGGTTATTTCCGTAGCAACTAGCATGCCTAAACTCTCGATCATCATTTGCGCCTATAACGAGTCCAGGACGATCCTGTCGATCCTCGACCGCGTGCAGGCCTCCCGCCTGAGCGAGGGCTGGAGCAAAGAGATCCTCGTCGTGGACAATTGTTCCACCGACGGCACGCGCGAGCTGCTGGGGCATCTCAAGTGGCCCGACGTGCGCGTGATCTTGCAGCCGGCCAATCTGGGCAAAGGCAACTCGGTGCGCACCGGCTACGCCCAGGCCACTGGCGACTATGCCGTGATCCAGGACGCTGACCTGGAATACGACCCCGAAGAGTTGGAAAACTTTACCCGGGCGGTCGACCAAACGAGGGCCAGTGCCGTATTCGGCTCGCGCACGCTGGGGGGGCGAGCGATTTACAAGTACGCCGCCAACTACTGGGGCGTGCGCTTTTTGACGGCGATTTTCAATCTCTTGTTTGACGCCCAATTGACCGACATCGCGGTCGCCACCAAGCTGGTGCGCCTGGACATCGTGCGCGAGCTAGAGCTGACAGGCAGTGGCTTTGACCTGGACTTTGAACTGCCGTGCAAACTGCGCAAGCGGGGCTACACCATCGTCGAAGTCCCCATATCGTATCACCCTCGCACAGTCCAGGAGGGCAAAAAACTGAAAGCGATCGAGACCGGTCTGGCGACGGTGTGGGTGTTCCTGCGCGAGCGGCTGACACCGTGACACGTAAGACGTAATGCGTGACACGTAAGACGTAATGCGTAAAACGTAATAAAACATCTTGTTACGTTTCACGTTTTACGTTTTAGATCTTACAACTGCACTTGCTCTGAATTCGTGCAGATAAACTAGATCGTATTTGCAATGGAGTGGACATGAGCATCATTGTGACCGGTTCTTTTGCCTTTGACTATATCATGAGTTTTCCCGGCTGCTTCAAGGACTATATCCTGCCCGAGCAGCTCGAGCACATCTCGCTGAGTTTCCTGGTCGACGAGATGCAGCGCGTGCGCGGCGGCTGCGCGCCCAACATCGCCTACAGCCTGGCCTTGCTGGGCGAAAGGCCGCTGTTGATGGCCTCGGCCGGCTGCGACGCGCGAGAATACGTGGACTGGCTGGTCGAGCAAGGGGTGGACGTGTCGCTGCTCAGGCAGCACGACGACATTTTTAGCGCGTCGTTCTTTGTCAACACCGATCGCGACCAGAACCAGATCGCCAGTTTTTACACCGGCGCGATGGCGCGCGCGAGAGAGCTGTCGCTGCGCGATGTGCCGGCCGGCGATCACATCGTCATCATCTCTCCCAACGACCCGGTCGCCATGGACAAATATACCGCCGAGTGCCGCGAGTTGGGCTTGCCTTTCATTTATGATCCCAGCCAGCAGGTCGCGCGTGTGGACGGCGAGGAATTGGCACGCGGGCTGGAGTGCGCGTCTGTGTTGATCGTGAACGAGTACGAGTACTGCGTGCTGCAGAAAAAGACCGGCCTGGACGAGGCGGGGCTTTTGGAGCGCGTGTCAACGATCATCGTCACCCTGGCCGAAAAAGGCTCGCGGCTGCTCGTCGATGGGCAAGAAATCCTGATCCCGCCTGCCCGTCCCACGCGCCCCATCGGCGACCCGACCGGTGTGGGTGACGCCTACCGGGCCGGGTTGCTCAAGGGCATCGTGCGCCGCTACCCGTGGGAGGTGACCGGGCGGATAGCCGCCCTGGCCGCCGTGTACGTGCTCGAATCGCCTTCCCCACAGCCGGAGCCGTACACCCGGGCTGAATTTGCCGCCCGTTATCGCGAGAACTTTGGCGACACGCCCGCCTTGGAGGATTTGGTCAGGTAGTCGGGTAGTCACATAGTCGGGTGGTCGGATAGTCGGGTGTCGGGTGGTCGAGTGTCAAGTAGTCTCAAGCGGTCAAGCGGATACCCCTAGGGTTATTCACAGTCTGCAACAAGGAGCTTGGATCATGGAAAAGAAGGATGTTTTCACCAGAATTTTAGCCATTGTCGGAACGGTGCTCGTGTGGTTCCCCGTCCTGGCGCCCGTCTTGTTAGCCGTGATTGTCCTCGTCGCCCAGGGCGGGTTCCACTTCGACTATCTCATGCCAGCCGAGCTCTTCGTGTTTGCCCTGGCCGGCGGAGGGTTGCTCATCTGGGCGGCGCTGCGGGCGCGCTCGCGCCTCCGCCTCATCGGCGGGGGGCTTGGCATCGCCATCGTCTCGCTGGTGGGCAGCCAGGGGCTGGCCGTTGTCACGGGGCTGGCCTCGGGTGCGACCGAGGCGGCTGGGTGGCGCCTGGCGCTCGTCCTCAGTTTGCTCATCGTCTACGTGCTGGCGTTGCTCGCCGTGGGCGTGGGTGGGCTGCTGCTGCTGCGCGATCTGTTCAAGGCCTCTCAAGCGCCAGAGAGCCTTTAGCCCCGCGAGTTGTACGTGACGCACGCTGTAGGAGCGCCTTGCCTTTTGCGCCCAGGCCACAAAACTTTGCCACTCACCCCAAGCGCGAGGATTAGTGAAGCCACAGGCTCGTTTGCCAAAATCTACCTGGTGGGTGTACAATACCTCACACGATAAGAGGAGAATGGTCAACGCATGACAAAGAAACGACAATTGTCGAACAAAAAGGAATTCGCCGAGGCCCTGACTCGTTTCGTGGCAGGACTGGGTGAATATGTCTCTGCAGACGATGGCCAGTGGACGGTCAAGGGCTT
>JAFGFO010000201.1 GCA_016931085.1 Thermoflexales bacterium | reverse complement strand
TTCGAAGCGAAAGGCAATTGCGGGCATACATCCCCCACAATGGCGTCATTTTGCGGCCTGGCGCCCCACTTACCTCCCCGAAAGCTCCAAGCTTTCGGGGAGGTTGCCCCACTTGAGCGATTTGCTACGAATGCCCGGCAATGCCCAAATCGCGCCTAGTGCTGCTGTCATTTCAGGCCAATTCGTGGTAAAGTAGTAGCAACTTGATGCATGACGGTTCACTGTGCAGCGTTACATTTGACGCTGTGAATAGGAAGCCCTGTGCGATCTCTTCACTCGCTCGCCTTACGCAACCTGGGCGCGCACCCATCGCGCACTATCCTCACTGCGTTGGCAGTGGCATTGGGCGTGGCGATGGTGTTGGCTGCCTCTATCATCGGGCAGGCCGCCAGCGGCAGCGCGTCTCAATTGGCAGAGGATAAATCGCGCATTGACCTGGAGGTCGCGGCCCGCGATGGTGCGCCATTCGACGCGTCAACTCGCGACACGGTGCGCGCGTCGCCTTCCGTCGAGCAAGCCGCGCCTTCCTTGCGCCTCAAGGCAAATACCCAGATCGGTGAGCTGACGTTGCTCGGCGTTGAGCCTTCCAGTTACCTGGCTTTGCACAAGCTGGAACTGGCCAATGGCGCGTTTCTCGATGCGCCAGACAGTATTGTGCTGCCGATGGCGCTCGCGCTCGATCACAGTCTCAACATTGGCGACGAGCTCGTCGTGTCGACGCCGGCCCATACGGCCACGCTGCGAATCGCCGGGCGCTTGCAGATCGAGCAGGACATTCAAAGCTTGGCCGATCAGACGACGGCCTTTGTCCCGTTAGAGACTCTTAGGGCCTTGCGCAGCACCTCCAAACCAAGTGCAGGAGGCAAAGACTCTAAGGGTCTATGGATTGACCGCATTGAAGTTGCCTTGCGGCCTGGCGCGGATGTCGACGAAGCCAAAGCGGAACTGGCGCAAGCTCTGGGCGACCAATTTGTTATTGCGCGCGGCGTGCCTGAAAGAGGGCCTGCGCTAGCGGGCAACACGCTCCTGGTGCAAGCCGGCTTGGCGATAGTTGGCCTCATCATTCTGCTCGCTGCCAGCTTTGTGATTCTAAACGCTTTTGGCATGTCCATCACCGCCCGGACGCGAGAGATCGGCGCGCTGCGCGCGCTGGGCATGACACGCCGGCAGGTGATGAACATGGTCTTGGCGGAAGCAGGCTTGTTGGGATCGGCCGGCGTTGTGGCGGGCGTGCTGGTGGGCCTGGGCTTGGCGTGGGGCGTGATGCGCGCGATGGGCATACTCCAAGGCGCGCCGTTCAGCGTGCCGGCCTGGAGCGTCGCGCTCAGCATGGCGATGGGCCTGGCGGTGACGCTCAGCGCGGCGCTTCAACCGGCCTGGCGAGCCAGCCGCGTGCCGCCCATCGTCGCCGTGCGCCCGGAGGGGGAGCCACTCGCGCGGAGAGGCACACAAACACCGCGTCGTCGCCTCTCGCGTGTGGGCGTGGCCTTGTTGGGATTGGCGAGCGTTGGGATTGCCGCGTTTGGCTTGCTGGCGCGGCCCAGCATTTTCGTCGCGCAGGCCGCCATGGTCGTTGGACAAGCCGCGCTGCTCGGCGCAGCGGTGCTGCTGCTCCCGGCCCTGGTCGGTCCCATCAACGCCGCGTGCCGGCCCGTGCTCGTGCGTTGGCTCGGCACGGCGGGGCGATTGGCCAGCGATAACATCGGTCGCAACAAATCGCGCGCGGCGCTCACCGCCGGGGCGCTCACCGCCGGCTTGACCATCATCGTCGCCACCAGCGGCTTGATGACGGCGGCTCTCAAGGGCGCCTTGGGCCGCCTGGGCCTGATGCTGCACGAGAACACGTTCATCACGGTAGATATCGCGTCTGTGATCAGTTCGGGCGACATGTCGGTCGAGAACTTTTTCCAGTACATCTCCGAAAACCCCGATTTCGACTTGCAGCCGGTCATCCGCGCGCTCGATCCATTGGTCCAAGAGGGCGTCATTCAAATCGAACGCTGCCGCTTTGCGCCTGTGCCGCCGGAGCTAGGCTCGGTGCCGGGCGCGCCGGGGATTTTTGTCGACGTCGAGCCGTTCTTGCAGATCGGCAATTTTGAATTTCACGAGGGCGATCCCGAAACGGCGCTTCGACTGATGCGGCGCGGGCGCGCGGCGCTCGTGCCGCCCATCGTGGCGGAGCGTTTGGGCGTGAAGGTGGGCGACTCGTTCCCGCTGCAAACGCCCCACGGCGAGCTCGCTTTCACTGTCGCCGGCATCGGCGGCAGCGGCTGGATGATGACGGTCTTGCCGTACACCGATGGGCAAGCCTATTTCGACATCAACGCGCCGACGCATATTGGAATCATCGTCAATCGCGGCCAAGATGTCGATGCGGCCATGCTCCGGGTGCGGCAGGCGCTCGAGCCGTTCCCCACTATGGCGATGAGCGCCGATTACAACGGAGTCTTTGACCCGCTGATGGAGATGGCTGACCGGCTAAGCTCCTTGCTCAACGCGTTGGTGCTGTTGGCTGTCGTCGTGGCAGCCTTGGGCGTGGTCAACACGATGGTCATCAATGTTTCCGAGCGCGGGCGCGAGTTGGGCCTGCTGCGCGCCGTCGGCGCCACGCAGCGCCAGGTGCGCCAGGCGGTGGTGGCCGAGGCGGCGGTGTTGGGCTTGCTGGCAGCTGTTGTTGCCGACGGACTGGGGCTGTTGATGGTGTTGACCTTTGGCGCGCTCATCTTGCCGAATGGCACCTCCTCCATCGGCGTGCGCGGCGATTGGCAAACGATTCAAATGACACTGGGCGCGGGCCTGCGCGATTGGGGCCTGGCGGCTGTGGGTGCGTTGATTTTCGGGCCGCTGGTCGCCTCGCTGGCGGCGTATTACCCGGCGCGGCAGGCGGCGGCGATGGATGTGGTCGAGGCAACCCGCGGCGAGCAGGCGTCGCTCAAGCCGTTAAGCGTCAGACGCCAAATGTCAGGCACGCGGCACGTTTCACGTCTGCCCTCGCGGCGCACAGAGGGTTTTACGTTTTCCATCTCACTCTCCCTGGCCTGGCGTAACCTCCAAGAGCATCGCGCCCGCACTGTCCTCAGCATGCTGGCGGTGGCGTTGGCGGTGGCCATGACCATCGCCGCCGACGTCATCAGCCGCTCGCTGATCACGCTGCTGACCCAGGTCGAGGATGTCAAGGCCGTGGCGGCGGGGCTGTTCGGGCAGGTGGACACGGTGCTGGGTATGATCGGCTTGGCGGTATCGGCGGCGGCCGGCTTTATGGTGCTGAACGCGTTTTTAATGTCGATCACGCAGCGGCGGCGGCAGATAGGCGTGCTGCGTTCGCTTGGAATGACACGCGGCCAGGTGATGCACCTGGTGCTGGTCGAGGCGCTGCTGGTGGGCGGGGCGGGGACGCTGTTAGGCGTGGTGGGCGGCTTTCCTTTTGCCTGGCTCGTCCAGGCCTTGCTCAAGGCGTTTGGCGGGCCGATGTTTAGCGCCTGGTCGGGCGGGGCAAGCTCGCCAGGCAGAGTGCTGTTTGGGGCCGGCCTGGGGCTGGGCACGTCCCTGGCAGCGGTGCTCATTCCGGCCTGGCGAGCAGCGCGGGTATCGCCCTTGGAAGCGCTGCGGAGTAGTGACCAACGACCATCAACCACTGGCCGAGTTCGTCTTGCACGCTCATCATACTTGATAGGAACGCTCAGCCTTGTTGCAATGCTTGTGTGGCTCGTCATCGCCCCGCCGGGCGAGTGGGTGTGGTACCCTCTCGACTTGGCGCTGACCGTCGTGTGTATGCTGCTTTGGCTGTGTGCTTTGGGACTGGTGTTGCCCCAAATGATCAACGCCGCCGCGGGGTTGGCGCGGCGTCCATTGGCGCGGTGGTGGGGGGCGGCCGGCCGCTTGTCGGCGGATAATCTTGGGCGCGGCTCGGCGCGCGGGCGGGTGATGCTGACGATCGTCACGCTGGCAGTGGGTTTGACGATGATGGTGGGCCTCACGGGCGGCCTGGCCTTTTTGTTCGACGAATTATTTGGTCCCACTTTCCGGCGCACAGCCAATCAGCAGATCTTTGTCGTCGCCACGTTTGATCCGCGGCAAGGCGTGGCGGCTTATGTCGATATGGAATCTATGCGCCTGCCGCCCGGCGCGGCTCGATCGATAGAATCCACGGTGGGCAGCGATGGCGCGGTCTTGCAGTGGAATTTTGTGATCGCGCCGGAAATCGCCTTTTTCCCCAATTATTTCTCGTTCGTGCTCAGCCCGCAGGACGTGCGCACAACGCGCGATTGGATCTTTGTGTTCGGCCAGGGCGATTGGGAGCGCGCCTTGCCCATCTTGGAAAAGGGCTGTGGCGTGTTGCTTAGCCCTCTCGTGGCACGCAACAACGGCGTGGGGCTGTATGAGCATTTGACCATCACCGGCAAGCGTGGGCCACTGGATTGCGTCGTGGCGGGCATAGGCCAGCCGTATGTCAACGCTTCTATCATCAGCGCCAGCGTGCGTGATGCGTTCGAGCTTTCCGAGCCGTTTACGTTGGTGATTATGCCCACGCCGCAGGCCGACCGCCAGCAATTAGTGGCAGAGGTCCAGGCCGTCGCCGAGCGCTACGGCCTTTTCCTGATTGATCTGGATAACTTTAATCAAACCATTGCGCAGGTTACGGACCAACTGGGCGCGGTGGCGAGCGCGCTCTTGCTGCTGGCCATTCTGGCGGCGGCGCTAGGCGTGGTCAACACGACCCTCATCAGCATCGCCGAGCGGCGGCGCGAGCTGGGCCTGCTGCGCGCGGTGGGCGCGACACGGCGGCAAGCGCTGACCGTCGTCACCGGCGAGGCGGCCTTGATGGGCCTGCTGGGCGGCGTGTGGGGGCTGGCCGCCGGGCTGGGGCTGGTGGTGATCCTGGCGACCGTCTATGGCGGCAATGCGTGGGGCGTGCCGGAGCTGGATGTATGGGCGGCGGCATGGCGTTCGGTTCAAGCGGCGCTGGCCACCGGCCTGGTTGGCCTGGCTGCCGCGCCGTTGGTCTGCGCCGTCGCCGCCTGGCTGCCGGCGCGAACGATCCTGCGCGGCCCGGCCATCGAGACGATGGCCATATCGCAGAGTGCCGCGAGGCGCTCCGTATCACCGCAGCACGCCGCCATAGGAGCCATCCAAAAACGCTTGGCGCTCGGCACGGCCGTCCTGATGCTCGTGGCGTCGGCCGGGCTGATTGCCGTCGTGGCCAGGCACGCCCGCGGCTATCTTGCGCAATTGACTTTTGACAAAGCGCGCCAGTTGGCGGCGGTGAATGCCGGCACGGTCGAACTGTCCCTGCCCAAGCGGGCGCGCCGGCTTGATTGGAACACGCTGCGCGGCAGCGGCGCGTTTGGCAATGACCAGTCGCTGTCTCAATTCAAATCGTTCAAAGCCAGGCTGCAAAGAAACGGCCTGCTTGACTTTAGCATTGCCGACCACGACGACATCGTGCTGGTCAATATGGACATTAAAAAGATAGGCCAACTCGCGCCGCCCTTCCAGGCACCTGACCAGGTCAGCGTATTTTTGGAAGACAAAAATGGGCGCCCGGTGGTACAGGCAGCGGCGCCCATCCACAACCAGGACGGGCAGATACTTGGCTCGGTGCGCGTGACGCTGGACGCGCACAGTCTGGACGATTTGCAATCACGGCTGTGGAGCACGTTGGGCGGCGTGGGACTGGCGATGGCCGCCCTCGGCGTGCTGGTGAGCCTTGCGCTGTGCTCCCCGTTGGCCCGGGCAGCACAGCGACGGGCCGGCGGGCAAGCCACGCCCTTTGAAGAACTGCCGGGGCGCGGTCTCGGCAGAGTCAAAGCCGCGTTTTCGGTGCAGACGCGCTTGACGATCGCACTGATGGTGTTGGTGACGGTGATGGTGGGTGTGCTGGAATGCGTCGCTATCCCCATCGAGCGTTATCACGTCGAGGCTATGCTCAAAAGCAACTGGACCGTTTGGATCGAGTGGATGGCTCACGCGCTTTCCAATTCCGACCTGAACCTGGCCACCTTGATGCGAGGACGGACGCCCTCGCCTGTCGAGATGATGGACCTGGCCCAATCGCTCGACCTGGAACGTCTACAACAAGTGAGCGATGACGCCTTGGGCGAAGACGTGGCTTACATGGCGCTGGTCAACAAGCAGGGCGAGATCATGCTCTCGGACCAACTGGCGTTGATTGATGAGGCTGTGGCGGTGCCTGCGGAAACCACCATCCAAGAGGACACGTGGCGCAATGAGAGCGTGTGGAGTATCTCGACGCCCTTGCGGCAAGGCGAGGGCGGCAAACAGTTAGGGACTCTCAGAATCGCCGTGCGCCGCCAAAGCGTTGAGGATTTTCTAGACGCCAGCCGCAAGCTCTTTGCGTTGTGTGGCGTGATGGCCGTGTTAGCTGGCGTCTTGATGGCCCAAGCGATTGGCGGGGCGGTCGCCGCAAAGACTCAAAGCTGAAAGATAGGGGTCAAGCGCCCCCTTTTGCCTGAATCATGCTCTCTAGCGCCTGCAAGCCCTCGCGCAGGGTTTGGCCCAGGAAGGTGCCGGGCACGCGGGCGCGCCATTCGGGTTGTCGGTCAAAGGCTTGCCCCCCATACGCCACCACCGGCTGGCCTGTCCCGCTCGCTGCAGGCAGCCATTTAGGCAGCTCGGCCAGGGCACGGGCCGATTCTTCCAGCGTTGCCGACAGGACAATGATCTGGGGCTTGACTTCGCCGGCCAGTTTTGCCAGGTCCGGTAGAGGCACGCTTTGCCCCAGGTAGACCACCGGCCAACGCCGCCGGCGCAGCAAGGCAGCCAGGATGAGCAGGCCGCCTTCGTGCCATTCGCCCGGCGCGCAGGCCAGCACCACCGGCGCCACCTGGCGCGGCGGCGCGCTGCTGAGGGCCCAGGTCTGCAAGCGGTGGCGCAGGTAATTGGTGGCGAGATGCTCGGTGGCGACGTCCAGGCGACCATCCATCCAGGCTTGCCCGATGTCGGCCATGGCAGGACCAATGACATCCAGCATGATGTTGTCCAGGTTGTGTGCCAGCAGAGCCTCACCCAGGATGTGGTCGGCCCGGGCCGTGTCGTGAGCCGCCAACGCCTGGAAAAGCTGCCGGTGAAATACCTCCAGCCCCATCGGCTGGTTGGCCGGTGCGGATGCGGCCGGCTCCAAAATCTCGCCCTTGTGGTGCTGCCAGGCCTCGATCGCCTTGGAGGGTCGCAGGCCGCCGTCGAGCTGCGCCTTGATCCACCGCAGCCCACTGACGTCGCCCTCAGAGTACAGGCGGTGTCCGCCGGCGCTGCGCCCGGCTCGGGGGAAGCCATAACGCCGCTCCCAAGCGCGTAACGTGGCGATGGAGATGCCCGTCATGCGGGCCACCGCCCCAATGTTGTAAACCAAGTCTTGGGTCGCCGCCTGCTTCATAGTGTCTCCATAGAATCTATGAGCAGCAGCGGATGACACGCATTGGGCAGTAGATCAAAAAGACATTCGTGAAATTCGTATATTCGTGTCATTCGTGATCTCTTCAAAACACCGGCTGGGAAACGGGCACGAACGCCGCCGGCTGCGGAACGGGCACGGCGAATTTCTCGAACCCACTCGAGTTTGCCAGCGCGGCGATCTCTTGCCGGTCTTCCAGGCTGCGCTCAACTTTGCCATCAACCATCTGAATAATTCTATCAGCGTAGTGGCACATGCGCAAGTCGTGTGTCACCATGATGCCGGCCCGGTTTTGCTCGTGAATCAGGCTGGCAAAAGTCTCCACCACCTGGTAGGCGCGCTCGGTGTCGAGACTGGCCGTCGGCTCGTCGGCCAGCACCACGCTGGGACTGTGGATCAGGGCGCGCGCGATGGCCACGCGCTGCTGCTGCCCGCCCGAAAGCTGGCGAGGCAGACTGTGGAGGCGCTCGCCCAGGCCCAGCCGGACCAGCAGGTCCCGGGCGCTGGCCCGGCTCTGCTTGTTCAGCTTGCCGTTCAGCCGGAGCATCAGCTCGACGTTCTCCAACGCGGTGAGATAAGGCACCAGGTTGTTGGCCTGAAACGTAAAGCCCACCTTTTCCCGGCGAAAGCGCGTGCGCTCCGTCTCGCTCAACTTGCCCAGGTTGAGGCCGTCTATGACGATATCGCCCGTGGTCTGAGAAAGCAGCCCGGCCAGCATCGCCATCAGGGTGGTCTTGCCAGAGCCGCTCGGCCCCACCAACGCTACGAACTCGCCACGGCTCACGCTGATCGATACGCCCTCGACCGCCTTGATGACGCCGCTGCCGTTTCCGTATACTTTGCTAACGTTGTTTGTTTCGAGTGCTGTTGCCATGTCAATTCTCCTGTTTCAGAGCTGAGCGGCACCTGGCCAGGTTCCGCTCACCTGAATCTATTATTACGACGCTAACCCCAAAGCCGTCAAAGGCTCGATCCTGAGCGAATGCAGGATAGAGACCATCCCACCCATCGGCCCCATCAGGATCAGGGCCGGGATGACCAGCGCCGCCGACAAGGGCGAAAAGATGATGGGCACGACCGGCGGGATCACCACCGATAAGGCCAGCGTGACCACAACTCCTATCGCTACGCCTAGCAGGGTGGTGGCGACGATTTGCGCAGCAGCCGCTACGGCGATGACGCCGTTGGGCGTGCCGATCGCCTTGAGCATGCCAATCTGGGCGACTTTTTGCAAAGTCTGGATTTGAAAGAAGCCACCGATGACGAGAATGCTGATGATGAACACAAAGTACTGCTGGGTGTTCAACGTGTTTTGCTGGGCGCTGTAGCCAGGCGTCGATTCGTACGCTGTCTGCAGATCGACCGCTTCCACCTCTTTGACTTGAGACTGGATGCGCGCGGCCATCAGCTTGCGCCCGGCCGGATTGTCCAGCTTGACGGCGACGATGTTGGATGCCAGCTCGCCACCCGCCCCTCCAAGCACTGCCTGCGGCTTGATCTGGTCGAAGGTCTCGTATGGAACGAACACGGAAGGCTGCAAGGAGTATTTTTGGCTGGAGCTCGTGCCTGCCACGCGCAAGGTATACAGTTCTTCTCGAGTGCCCTGGATGGACTTGATCGTCAGCTCGTCGCCCACGCGCAGGCCCGATTGGGCCGCCACGTTGCTGTCGATGATGGCCTCGTTGGCGCGCTTGCCACGCAGTTGGCTGCCGTATCTGACGGAAGGCTCGCCGGGCTTGCCAGGCTCTACGCCAATCAAGGCTACCTTCAGCGGCTCAGACCCTTCCAAGACGATCGATACGTTGCTAAAGCTCAGCGAGCCCACCTCGCGCACGCCCCCGACGCGCCGGATGTCGTTATAGGTGGGGCGATCGACGCGGCTGGTGGCTATAATCAAGTCGACCTTCTCCTTGTATACCAACAGATCGGCGTCTAGCTTTTGGATATATTCACGGTTGCCTGACCCCAACCCTTCGGCCAGGGCGGCTGTAAAGAGGACGAGTACCGTGATCAACGCAATCACCAGGCTGACCAGTATGAACCTGCCCCTGTTTCGCCACATCTCTTTGAGAGCCAAGTAAAGTGCCATCTCACTACCTCCAAAAATTCCATCTCTTCATAACCCCATCGTGTATCTATGATAGCATAATATTCATATTTTGTCAAGGTTTCAACCTTAAAAATATATACAGAATCTTGACAAAAAGCCTTTTGTGGTATATAATGAACCCAATAGACTGATTGGTGTTTAGACTAATCTCAAACGACCCCCATATACGTGAGTATCGCTAATCGCAACCACCATATGTGGTGGCAAATTTGGCCAAAAACCCGCAAAATGGGCATTTAGTCTAAACTCCAAAGACTGAACGTCGATTACACAAAAGGGGGCAAAGATGCGCACGATCATTACAGGTGGAACGGGTTTGATCGGCCGGGCGTTGGCAGCCAGCCTGGCGGCGGATGGCGGCGAGGTGTTTGTGCTCAGCCGCAATCCGGAAGGACAGGCGCTTTTGCCTTCCGGTGTCAAGGCAGTGCGTTGGGATGGCCTGACCCCCCAAGGCTGGGGCGAGCTGGCGGGTGGAGCGGACGTCATTGTCAACCTGGCGGGCGAGAGCATCGCGGCAGGCTTGTGGACAGCCGGCCAGAAGAGGCGTATAATAGATAGCAGGCTGAATGCCGGCAAAGCCATCGTTCGAGCCGTCCAGGCGTCGGCCAGCAAGCCGCGCGTGTTGATCCAGGCCTCGGCGGTGGGTTACTACGGCCCGTGCGGTGACGAAGAACTTGGCGAAGATGCGCCGGCCGGCGACGACTTTTTGGCGCGCGACGTGGCTGTGCCTTGGGAAGAATCCACAGCGCAGCTAGAGGCGCTGGGGGTGCGGCGCGTGGTGATCCGCACCGGTGTTGTGTTGAGTGCTGAGGGGGGCGCATTGCCCAAAATGATGCTGCCGTTCAAGCTCTTTATCGGTGGGCCACTTGGCAGTGGCAAGCAGTGGTTCCCGTGGATCCACCTGGCTGACCAGGTGAGTGCTATTCGTTTTCTGGCTGAAAATCAACACGCCCGGGGTGCCGTCAACCTCAGCTCGCCTGACCCACTGACGAACGCGCAGTTCAGCCGTGTGCTGGGCCAGGTGATGCGGCGCCCGGCGTTTATGCCCACGCCGGCCCCGGCGCTGCGGCTGCTGTTGGGCGAGATGGCCACCGTGCTGCTGGACGGCCAACGCGCCATGCCGCGGCGACTGCTTGAGTTGGGCTATTCTTTTAAATTTGCCCAGGCCGAGGCGGCCCTGCGCGACTTGCTGAGGGAACGAGACCTGAAACATTAAACTTGCTTTCTTTGGAGGTCGAATGATTCGCAATCAATGGTACGCCATACTCGAGTCGAGCGAGGTGAAAGCTGGCCACGTGGTGGGTGTGACGCGCCTGGCTGAAAAGCTGGTCCTGTGGCGCAACTCGCGCGGCGAGCTGGCCTGCATGGCTGACAAGTGTCCCCATCGCGGGGCGGCGCTTAGCGCGGGCAAAGTTGTCCACGATAACGTGCAATGCCCGTTCCACGGATTCGAGTATGACGCTTCAGGACAATGCACCGTCATCCCGGCCAACGGCCTGGGCGCGCCGGTGCCCAAGTCGTTCCAGGTCAGGCCGGCGTACCCTGTGCGCGAGGCCAACGACTTTATCTACATTTGGTGGGGTGAGCCAAGGGCCGACTTGCCGGCTCCGCCTTTCTTTGACTCGGTCGACCACAAGGCGTTTTCGTGGCTGACGCTGCGCGATCACTGGGCCACCCACTACTCGCGCGCGATCGAGAACCAGCTCGATGTGGTGCACTTGCCCTTTGTCCACCACAACACCATCGGCCGTGGCAACCGCACGATCGTCAACGGACCGATTTCTCGCCTGGAGAGCCAGGCGGGTGGGGGTGAAGTGATCAACGTGTGGGTCAACAACCAGGTGGATACTGGGCAAGCGCCGCTGAGGGCCAGTGGGCTGCCCGAGCCGGCGCGCCGCCCCTTCGTTCAATTTCTCTTCCCCAACCTGTGGCACAATTGGATCAGCGACGATATGCGGATCGTGCTGGCCTTCGTTCCCATCGACGACGAGAACACCATGATGTATATCCGTAACTACCAGAGGATGGTTCGCCTTCCCGTGCTGAACCGCCTGTTCGACTTGGCGGGCTTGTTAGGCAGCTTTGTCGTCGAACGCCAAGACCGGCGGGTGGTGATCACGCAGCAGCCCAAGCGCTCGGATATCAAGATCGGCGAGAGGGTGATCCCGGGCGACGGTCCCATCGTGGCGTATCGCCGCCGGCGAAGCGAGCTGATCGAGGCGGCCGCTTGAGTGGCATAAAAGGAGATTGCTATGAAAGACAAACTGCGACAGATTCTTGTGGTTCTGACTATTTTGGTCACGCTCGTGATCAACGGCCTGGCCAATGCCCTGCCCATCAACGGGCTGAACACCGGCCAAATCTCGGATCGCTTCCAGGTGTATTTCGTCCCGGCCGGCTACGTGTTTTCCATCTGGGGCCTGATCTACCTGGGATTGATCGCCTTCGCCATCTTCCAGGCCCTGCCCGCGCAGCGTGAGAATCCCCGCATGTGCGCCACGGGCTGGTGGATCGTCCTGGGCGGGCTGGCCAACAGCGCCTGGATCTTGCTCTGGCACTATGAGCAGTTCCCGCTGACGGTAATCGTCATGCTGGTTTTGCTCGCCACGCTCATCATCACCTACCTGCGCATGGGCACCGGCCGCACGCGCGTCTCGACCGTCGAGACCTGGGCCGCACGCGTGCCCTTCAGCGTGTACCTGGGTTGGATCACGGTGGCCACCATAGCCAATATCACGTCCGTGTTGGATTATCTGCGATGGGACGGGTGGGGGATCAGCCCAGAGGCGTGGACGCTCATCATGCTGGCGGCCGGTGTGCTCATCGCGTCCGCCATGAGCCTGACGCGGGGCGACGTGGCTTACATGCTCGTCATCCTCTGGGCCTTTGTGGGCATTGCCCTCAAGCACGCGGCTGTCCCAGCCGTAGCCACAGGCACCTGGGTGGCGACCGTGCTCGTTGGAGTGATGCTGGTAGTCGGCGTCTTTGTCACCAGGCGGCGCGGGCGAGCGGCCCAAGCCAACTGACGCCGGGAGCGAAGCCTATGCGCTTGTGGTCCCTACATCCCGCTTATCTTGACACGAAAGCGTTGGTCGCCTGTTGGCGTGAAGGGCTGCTGGCACGTAAGGTTCTCAGGGGCGAGACCAAGGGCTACAGACACCATCCGCAGTTGGAGCGCTTCAAGGCGCAAACCGAACCCATCGCCGCGTTGGATCGTTATCTGTTAGCGGTCTGGGAAGAGGCGGCAGGCCGAGGCTTTGCTTTCAACCGGGAGAAAATCGGCCCACATTTTTCAGAGTCGAAAATCGCGGTGACGAGCGGGCAACTGGCGTACGAGTTGGGCCATCTCAAGGTGAAACTATACGTGCGTGATACTGGACGCTATGAGCAAGCCGCCCAGGTCGTGTCGGCCCTCCCCAACCCGATTTTCAGGGTGATAGAGGGGCGTGTCGAGTCTTGGGAAAGGGTGCGCTTTCGGTCCTGAAACGGGAGCTGGCGTAAAGCTTTTGAGGGGAGTGAACTATGCCAATTCGAATCGTTACAGATAGCACCTGTGATCTGCCGGCCGAGACGATCGCCCGCTATGGCATCCGGGTCGTGTCGCTTTATATCAACGTGGGCCGGCAGGGTTTTCTCGACGGCATCGACATCACGCGTGAAGAATTCTACCGCAAGCTGCCCACCTTCCCGGCGCATCCCACTACGGCCGCCCCATCGCCGCAAAAATTCCACGCCATGTACGATGCCCTCGCCGACGAGGGCGCCGGTGATGTGCTGTCTATACACATCTCGGCCGCGTTGAGCGCTGTTGTGGATGAGGCACGCGTCGCAGCGCAGGAAACCACTTCGACACGGGTCACCGTGATCGATTCGCGGCAGTTGAGCCTCGGGACGGGATTCCTGGTCGAGACGGCGGCACAAATGGCGGCTGCGGGCAGCCCGGTCGCGGATATTGTCGCCGCCCTCGATGGGCAGATCAAGCGCTCGCGCGTCTTTGCCGCCCTCGATACGCTGGAGTTTTTGAAGCGCAGCGGGCGGATGAATAAATACGTCGCCAATTTCGCCACGCTGCTGCAGATCAAGCCCATTTTGACCATGTACGACGGCCAGCCCGGCACGGAGCGGGTGCGCACGCGCGCTCGCGCGCTGGAGCGCGTGGTCGAGATGCTGGCTGCGTCCGGCCGGATCGAACGGGTTGCCATCGTTCATACCAACGCCCTCGAACGCGTTGCCGAATTGCGTGCTATGGCGGCGGACCTGCTCCCACAGGGCGATATCCAGACGGAAAATATTACACCGGTCATCGGTGCGCACATTGGCCCGGGCGCCATCGGCTTCGCCGTCGTTGGCGCACAGAAGTGAGTGGACTATCGGAATAGAATACATGAGCGACATTCTGCGAATGTCTCGCTCCTCACCATAGACAAAAATCGGGCGCGGTAACCGCGCCCTTATCACCTATTTTCGAAGTAGCGTAGGTGCAACGCACTTTCGGAAGTGCGTTGCACCTGAGGAGAGAAAAATGAACTTTTTATCGATCTATCTAACATTGGGCCTTGTCATCCTCGGCTTGATGACGCTGCTCTGGCTGCTCAGCCTGGCGCTGAAGAATTCCAGCATCGTCGACATTTTTTGGGGCACAGGTTTTGTCATCGTCGCCTGGGCCGCCTTCCTGCTCACGCCGGAGGGTTTCGCCGCGCGTAAGCTGTTACTGAGCGCCCTCGTGACGATTTGGGGGCTGCGCTTGTCGCTCCACATCCTGGTGCGCAATTGGGACAAGGGGGAGGATTTTCGTTACCAGGCCTGGCGCAAAGAGGCCGGCCGCACCTGGTGGTGGCGCAGTTTCTTGAATGTTTTTCTCCTGCAGGGCGTCATTCTCTGGATCGTGGCAGCGCCCCTGCTGGCCGCCCAGCTCAGCGCCCGGCCGGACCATCTGACCTGGCTGGACTATCTCGCTGTGGCGGTCTGGGCGCTCGGGTTTTTCTTCGAAGCCGTGGGGGATTGGCAGTTGGCGCGCTTCAAGGCCAATCCAGCTAATAAAGGCAAGGTCCTCGACAGCGGCGTCTGGCGCTACACGCGCCATCCCAATTACTTTGGCGATGCGACGCAGTGGTGGGCGTATTACCTGATCGCGCTGGCAGCCGGCGGCTGGTGGACGATCTTTAGCCCGATCCTCATGACGGCCCTGCTGCTGCGCGTGTCGGGCGTGACGCTGTTGGAAAAGAGCTTGAAGGAAGAAAAGCCGGGCTACAAAGAATACGTCGAGACGACCAGCGAGTTCATTCCCTGGTTCCCGCGCAAAAAGTAAAAGGAGTACACGATGAAAATCGCCAAGAGTATCGCCCTGGCCGGTCTGCTGGCCATGACCGGCATCCTGATCTATGGATTCACCGTCGGAGATTTCTTCGCCGAAGGGTCAAAATTGCTTGCCATGCCCTGGGGAATCGTCTCGCTGGTGGATCTGTACGTTGGCTTTGCCCTGTTCTCCGGCTGGATCGCCTTCCGTGAGAAGGCGCTGCTGCCCTCGGTCATCTGGATCATCTTGATGATGGTCCTGGGCTTTTGGGCCGGCGCGCTCTACACCTTCATCGCGCTGCAAACCAGCCGCGGCGATTGGCAACGCTTCTGGTACGGGAAGCGAGTGGCCTGAAGGAGTGAACAATGGACAAGACGACAAAAGAGTTGGCGCCTGATTTTAGCCTGACCGACACGCAGGGCAAGACCGTGCGCCTATCCGATTATCGCGGGCACAAGCACGTGGTGTTGGTCTTTAACCGCGGCTTTGTCTGACCTTACTGCCGCCGGCACTTGGCGCAGTTGCGCCAGGATTACGAGCGCTTCCTCGAGCGCCAGGCCGAGATCCTGGTCGTCGGCCCCGATGGCCCGCGGGCCTTCCAGCGGACTTGGGAAAAGGAGAGCTTTCCGTTCGTGGGCCTGGCCGACCCGCCGCACACGGTGGCAGACCTGTACGAGCAGGAGGTCAACTGGCTCAAGCTGGGGCGCATGCCGGCCGTGCTGCTGGTGGATAAAGAAGGGCACATCCGCTACCGCCACCACGCCAGCTCGATGAGCGACATCCCAGATAACAGCGAGATCTTGGCCCTGCTCGATACGCTTAACTGAGACTTGAAACCTTCTTTGGAGGCATTATGAGCATCAATACGCAGCAGCGAGCTTTTCTTGTCAAGACCTTTGGCAACCGCGCCAACTTTCGGCGAGTGGAGCGCAAGCTCTACGGGCACGACATCGCCGCCATGCCCAGCCTGTTCAAGCCGCTCATCGGCGATACGATTCCCGACGCGGTGGTGCAGCCAGCCTCGGAGGCCGAGCTGGCCGAGCTGGTCGAGTGGGCGGGGCAGAACGGCATCCCGCTCACCCCGCGCGGCTTTGCCTCCTCCGGCTACGGCGGGGTGGTGCCGGTCAAAAAGGGCCTGGTGGTGGATTTTTACCGGATGAACCGCCTCATCAGCGTGGACGAGGAAGCTCAAACCGTCACGGTCGAGGCCGGTGCGGTGTGGGAAAAGCTGGACAAGGACCTGGCCAGGCGCAACTTGACTCTGCGCCTCTACCCCACCAGCTACCCTTCCTCCACCGTTGGCGGCTGGCTGGCGCAGGGTGGGGCGGGCATTGGCTCGTACGAAAGCGGCTGGTTCAAAGACAACGTCCTGGGCGCGCGCGTGGTGCTGCCCGATGGCTCTGTGAAGGACTGCAGCAGCCCCGAGCTTGACATGATCTCGGACGCGGAAGGCACCACGGGGCTGATCAGCCAGGTGACGCTGCGCGTGATGCCGCTGGAAGAGTTGGACGTGCTGGCGATCGGCTGTCCGGACCCGCACGACGCGCAGCGCCTGATGCAGGCGATGGTGGACGCCCAACTGCCACTCTGGTCGGTTATCTTTATCAACCCGCGCATGGCCGAGATGAAGAACCGCGCGCCGCTGCAAGAGCATTACGGCCACCCGGTCGAGGAGCGCGTCCTGCTGCCGGCGTCGTACATCATCACCCTGGCCTTCCGCAAAAAAGACAAGGCCACCGTGGTGAACAAGCTGCCGGAATTGATGCGGCCTTGCCAGGCGGAGGTCTTGAGCGAGCGGATCGCCCATCACGAGTGGAAAAACCGCTTCAAGCTGATGGTCGTCAAGCGCCTGGGGCCGAGCCTGGTGCCGGCCGAGGTCGTCATCCCCCTGGCTTCGATGGGCGACGTGATGGTCGAGATCGAGCGCAAGGTGGACCAGCCCATCGTCAAGGAGGGTGTGATCATCCGCGAGGGCAAGGGGGGCCGGCCGGAAGTGGTCATCTTGGGCTTTATCCCCAGCGACGAGCGCAAGTTCTCGTACAACTTTGTGTTTGCCTTGACGCTCACCATCATCAGGATTGCCGAAAAGCACGGCGGGCGGGCCTATTCGACCGGCTTGTATTTTGGGAGCAAGGCGGCCCAGATTTTGGGCCAGGAGCGGCTGGCTCGCCTCAAGTCCTTCAAGCGCCAGGTGGACCCCAAGGGCATCCTCAACCCCGGCAAGGTCACCGGCAGCGGGCTGGTGGGCGCGGCGCTCGGCGCGGCCATGATCTTTGAGCCGTTGGCGCGGCCCCTTGGCAATTACGTCATCACCCAAGTGGGCGAGCGGCCTGCCAAGCCCGTGCGCGGCATCCCGGCCGACGTGGCCTGGTATGC
>JAFGFO010000200.1 GCA_016931085.1 Thermoflexales bacterium | reverse complement strand
GCATACGTTTGCCCGTAGCGCAGCAGCTTCGACCCCAGTTTTCTTTTGGTAAACTTTAGGTTTTCTTGAGCTAAACTTGAGGCAAGCCGTTTCGTTATGAGCTATCATAGAGTTGTTTGATTGTTTTGGAGGGCCTATGCATCCCATTCTAGGTGGATTATTCGTCTTTTGCCTGCGCCTCACCGACGTGACGCTGGGCACGCTGCGTATCCTGATGACCGTGCGCGGCCGCAAGCTGTTGGCTGGGGCTATCGGTTTTGTCGAGGTGGGCATTTTTGCCATCGCCATCAGCCAGGTCGTGCGCAATATAGACAACCTGTGGAATGTGTTGGGTTACGCCGGCGGTTTTGCGGCCGGGACGATTGTTGGCATGACGATCGAAGAGCGGCTGGCGCTCGGTTTTACTATCGTGCGTATTATATCCTCCGAGATGGGGCACGATCTCGCCCAGGCGATCCGCCAGCTTGGCTTTGGCGCGACCGAGATGACGGGCCAGGGTATGAATCGCGCTGTAAATGTCCTGGAAGTGATGGTGCGCCGCGCCGATTTGCCGGCCGTGCTTCAGATCGTGGACCGGGTGGATAATAAAGCCTTTGTTACGGTTGAAGAAGCGCGGCGCGTGTATCGCGGCTGGCGCTTGAGCAAGTAGAGAGAAACAAGGAGTGAAAAAATGGCTGGTATTGCAGGAATCGCGAGTTTAGGGAAGGAAACGGATGTCAATCGAACCTTGGACAAGATGGCGCATCGCGGCCCGGCTGGGCTCCAGGTCGTCGAGATCGAGGGAAATACCCTTGGCATGACTTGGACGCAGCCCCAGGCGGGTTCGGCGGCTTTGCTGGGGCAAGGTATGGTACGAGATGATATAGGGGGTGGAAATCTGGCGCAAGCCCAGGTGGTCGACGGCCAGTTGACGCTGCTGCGCGGCCCGTTGGGTGTGGCGCCTTTGTACTATGGCTATACGGAGGAGGGGCACTTGTGCTTCGCCTCCGAAGTCAAAGCGATGCTGGCCGTCACGCGTGACGTGCGCGAGTTACCGCCGGGACACCGCTACGACACGCGGCTGGACCGATATTTCCAATTGCGCAAGTTGCCGCCCTTGGCCGATTCGCCCGATGCCATCGCGCAAGAATTGCACCGCCGCTTGAATGTTTCTGTGCGGCGGCGTATCAAAGATGACGTGATGGGGGCTTGGCTCTCCGGCGGCCTGGATTCCAGTGCGATGGCCGCCCTGGCGCGCCCGCACGTCAAGACGCTGCACACCTTTGCCGCCGGCGTGGCGGGCGCGCCCGATTTGAAGCACGCCCGCGTTGTGGCAAACTTTATCCAGTCGGATCATCACGAGATCGTCGTGAGCTTTGAAGACATGGTGTTGGCCTTGCCCCACGTGATTTACCACCTCGAATCGTTCGACGCGCTGCTGGTGCGCTCGAGCATCACCAACTACCTTGTGGCCCGGCTGGCGGCTGATTACGTGCCGGCGGTGTTTTCGGGCGAAGGCGGTGACGAGTTGTTCGCGGGCTACGACTATTTGAAAGCACTCGACCCGGCACAGTTGCCCGACGAATTGATCGACATCACGCGCCGCTTGCATAACACGGCGCTCCAACGCGTGGATCGCTGCGCGTCGGCGCACGGCACTGTGGCACACGTGGGCTTTCTCGACCCGGACGTGGTGGATTACGCGCTGCGCATCCCGGCCAAGTTCAAGCTGCGCGCTGGCGTGGAAAAATGGATCTTGCGCCGGGCGATGGACGGCGCGCTGCCCAGATCTGTTCTGAATCGGACCAAGGCCAAATTCTGGGAAGGCGCGGGTGTGGGCGAGCAACTTGCCCAGCATGCCAAGCAGCATATCAGCCAGGCCGATTTCGAGCGGGAGCGCGGGCTGCCGAATGGGTGGGTGCTAAACACCAAAGAGGAATTGTTGTACTATCGCATTTTTCGCCAATTCTTTGGCGATGTGGTGGACCTGTCGTGGATGGGGCGAACCAAGGGTTCGCCCAGGCACTAGCAGGCTGTCGGAGAGAGCGTCGTAGGGCAGGTTTCCATACCTGCCGCAAGCCTGGCGGCTATCCGCAGGACGCCTTTGGCGTAGAAAGCCGCCCTACAAAACGCTCTCTCCGACAAGCTCCTAGATAGTATCGGAAAGAGTGAGGTAGGATGGACGTTCTATCTGTGTGGCTGCAAGCGCTAAGCGACAAGGTATTGCCTTTTTTCCCAAGGCTGGTCGCCGCCCTGGTCTTGTTCTTTGCCAGCCTGTACCTGGCCCGCTGGGCTGCGCATGGGATGAAACGCGCCCTGGCGGTGCGCAAAACCGACTATGAAATCAGATTGCTGCTCACGCGCCTGGTGCATTGGTCCGTGGTTGGCCTCGGCGTGGCCCTGGCGCTGGAGCAGATGAATTTTGACCTGACGGCCTTCCTGGCCGGGCTGGGCATCATCGGGTTTACGATTGGCTTTGCCCTGCAAGACGTGTCCAAGAATTTCGTGGCGGGCATTTTGTTGCTCGTTCAACAACCCTTTGACATCGGCGATGCCATCGAGGTCGAGGGCTATTCCGGGACGGTGACGCGCGTCAGCTTGCGCGCCACTGAGCTGCGCACCGTGGACGGGCTGCTGGTCTTGATACCCAACGGCGACGTCTATGTCTCGGTCATCAAGAATTTCTCCAAGACGCAGCGCCGCCGCCTGGAGCTGCCTATCGGCGTGGCGTGTGACTCTGATCTCGACCGGGTGACCCGCAGCGCGCTGGCGGCCCTGGCCGGCATCCCCGGCATCGTCCAAGAGCCGGCTCCACAGGTGATTTTTCTGGCCTTTGGGCAGTCATCCATCGACATGACGATTTATTTTTGGGTCGAGTTGAGCCAGACCACCTTCTTGGATGCGCAGGACCGGGCCGGCCGGGCCGTCAAGGCCGCTTTCGATCAGGCCGGGATAGAGCTCCCTTTCCCCACCCACCATGTGTTGACACGGGCGGTGAACTGACGAATCCCTTGACGGATTTGTCTAGCCTGGTGCAAACTGTGATAGAAGGCGACTGCCTGAGCGACTACGAAAATTGTGAGTGATAAAGGAGAAATGTGCCATGACAACACGATTCAAGCCTCGTTTGCAAGCTGGTGTTTTGAATATTGGTATACTCTCGTTACTACTTATAACGTTCCTGGCGCTGCGCGTCCCCTCAGAACTTGCATCTACTGTACTCACTGGCCCACAAAGATCAGATATCAGTCGATGGCCGCTTTCTTTCGTGCCCAACGCCGGGCAAACCCATCCGGACGCGCGTTTTCAAGTCCATAGCATGGGAGGGGTGGTCTTTTTCACCTCCGACGGAATGGTTCTATCGCTGCCGCCCGCGGCAGTCGAGGCGGAACGGGCTGCCTCTGACCAGGCAGCCGCGCTCACTTTAGCCCCTATCGTCGTGCGGGCGCGTTTCGAAGGGGCGAATCCGGCGCCTGAGATCACAGGCATCCATCGTTTGCCGGGCAGCATCAATTACTTCATCGGCAGCGATCCAGGGCATTGGCGGACTGACCTCCCCACTTATGCTGGCATTGTCTACCGCGAGCTGTACCCCGGCATTGATCTGCACTACGACGGCGAGCAAGGCGCCCTCAAGGGTACTTATGTTGTGGCCCCCGGTGCAGACCCAAGCAGCATCTGCCTGGCTTTCGAAGGGGTGGACCGTGTGGAGCTAGACGCTCGAGGTGATCTCGTCTTGTACGTGTCGAACGGTGAGATCCGCCAGGCCAGCCCCTATGTGTACCAGGAGTTCGAGGGGGAACAGCGCGCTGTTCCGACTCAGTACGTGCTCAGCGGCGAGCGCCAGGTGCGTTTCCAAGTGGCGGCCTATGATGTCACTCTCCCTCTGATTATTGATCCCCACATAGAGTATGCCACTTTCTTGGGAGGGGATTACGAGGATGCCGTCAGTGGCATCGCCGTAGATGCCAGCGGCAACGTGTACGTGGCGGGCAACACCTATTCGTCCGACTTTCCCACCCAAAATCCACTCCCGCCGCCGGGTGGCAGGCGGGATGCTTTTGTGACCAAGTTGAGCGCGGATGGCCAGTCCTTGATGTACTCCACCTACCTGGGGGGGGATTGGGGCGAGTACGGCGTGGGCATTGCGATCGACGGCAGCGGCAACGCCTACGTCGCGGGCTACACCTCTTCCACCGACTTTCCCACCGCATCGCCTACTCAAAGCAGCTTGGGCGGTCGAGTGGATGCCTTTATTACGCAACTCAACCCGTCTGGCTCGGCCTTGCTCTTTTCGACCTTCCTGGGCGGGACGGACGATGAGTTCGCCCAGGCGATCGCCGTGGGCGGTGTGGGCGACGTGTACGTGACGGGCTATACAAGCTCGTCCGACTTTCCCACCGTCAATCCCCAGCAGCCAGCTTTCCAGGGCGGGGGCAACGATGCGTTTGTCGCCAGGCTCAACAGCAGCACGCCTTCTGTTTTATACGCCACCTACCTGGGGGGCGCTGCTGAGGACCGTGCGCATGGCATCGCCTGCGATGCCAGCGGCAACGCGTACGTCGTGGGCGAGACGCGCTCGAGCGATTTCCCGGTCACGGTGGGCGCTTTTCAGGCCGCGGGGGGCGGGAGCTGGTTTGACGCGTTTGTGACCACTTTCAACAGCACCGGCTCGGCGCATCGCTATTCGACCTACCTGGGCGGCAGCGAGGACGACGACCGCGCCCACGCTGTCGCCGTCGACGCCTTGGGCAACGCTTTCGTCACGGGCCACACCGAGTCGACCTACTTTCCTACCACGCCGGGCGCCTATAACACCACCTACAACGGCAGCGTGCTTGATAGCAACGACGCCTTTATCGCCAAGATCGAGCCCGACGGCTCGGGATTGGTTTTTTCCACCTACTTGGGCGGGAGCGGCGACGATTGGGGTCAGGCCATCACGCTCGACCGCTACGGCAACGTTTACGTTGCGGGCGATACCTGGTCCACGGATCTTCCGGTCAAGGATGCGTTCCAGGGCACGCATGGTGGCGGGACGGGCGATGGCTTTGTAGCACAGCTCGACCCGCCTGGCTCAAACCTCGTCTACGCCTCGTACCTGGGTGGGAGCGATTACGATTGGCCCAAGGCGATCGCCGTCGACGGCCAGAGAAGCGTCTACGTTGCAGGCGTCACGCAATCGTCCGATTTCCCCATGGCCAAGCCCTTCGATGCAAGCTATGGCGACTATGGGGATGGCTTTGTGGTCAAGCTTGGGGCAAGCAGCCTGGCCTCGACCGGCGCGATCCCCTCTAGCGG
>JAFGFO010000199.1 GCA_016931085.1 Thermoflexales bacterium | reverse complement strand
ATGCGGCTGATCACGTCTTCGCCGCGCTTGACCTGCCCGTTGTAATCGGCGGCGGTGTCCACCACCTCGCCGCTGACCAGGTTGACCAGGTAGACGACGTTGCTGGTCGTGCCGATGTCGATCGCCACGCCCCAGACCGCATCGACGTAGCCGGGGCGCACGGCGATCAGGCGCGGCGGGCCGCCCGGCTGCTGCCAGGTATCCAGCTCGATCAGCGCCGTGACGTCCCATTCGCCCGCGCGCAGGCTCTCGCTCAGCGTCTGCAAGGCACCCAGCTTGGCGGTCAGTCCCTCGATCCCGTGCTGCGTCTTGAGCGCCCGCGCCAGGCGGGCCAGGTCATCGGTGTTGTCGGCGTACGAGGGTGGGTCGACCCGCGCGTAAAAAGCGCGCACGTTTTGGGCGCGCTCGTAATCATAGTCGAAAGGCAGCTCGACCTTGGCGGCTGACTTGTCGCTGGTCAGCCGGCGCTCGATCTTTTCCTGGGGTGGGACGGTGATGACGGCGTCGCCCTCGATCACCGTCTGGCAGGCCAGGGCCCAGCCGGCTTGCACGTCGGCGGCCGACAGGCGCAGCGTGCTGCGGCGGCGCACCGGACCGCGCTCGACAATCACCGCGCAGCGTCCGCAGCGGCCCTGCCCGCCGCACGGCTGCGTGATGTCGATGCCGGCCTGGTGTGCCGCCTCGCTGATCAAGGCGCCGGGCGTTACCTCAACGCTTATGTTACCGGGATTGAAAAAAATTTTTGCCATGACTACTATTATATCACATTTGGCGCACAGCAATCACCTGTAGGGCGGGAGCGTTACGCACATGGGACAAGCCGCGCGTATAATTTGAGCGTGCCCAAGCGATTATATTCACTGGATTCGAGCCTTTCGCTTTGCGTCCTTTGGAAGGCGGTTTCTCTGGCTCGCTCTGCGCGCCAAGGGCGAAAGCCTCAACTCCAAAGCGTGAAATTAGTCCCCAGCGTGAAACGCTCGCGTAGGGCGGTCGCCAGGCAAGGCAAGCGGCGCAAGGCCCTGCGTTGCCTTGCGCCGCTCCGCACCCGTTTTGCGTTGTGACAGCCCGCGTGCCTGCGTTCACCCGGGCTGCGCTTCATCAACCAAGCCCAACGGGCGCTACTGAAATGCGCCCTCTCATGAGAGCAAGGGGATGAGCTAGCCTAATGGCGTGGCTTGCGTAAGAAGGGCGGGATATCTAAATTTGAATCGCTGAACGTGCGCGACGTCAACTCAGGCTGAACCGGCACCGGCGTCTTGACGGGCTGCGCGGGTAGGCTGACGGGCACTTCCGGCTGTGACGGCTTGGCGCTCACCATCTCGCTGATGCGCGCCCGCGCCGGCCGTTGCACCAGGCTTTGCGCCGGCACGGCTGATCCCTGGTCAAAACCGGTGGCGATGACCGTGATGCGAATTTCGTCCCCCATGGCCTCGTCGACCACCGCGCCAAAGATCAGGTTGACGTCGGGGTGAGCCGTTTGCTTGATGATCTCGGCGGCTGCGTTGACCTCGAACAGCGTCATCGACGGCCCGCCGGTCACGTTGAACAGGATGCCGCGCGCGCCGTCAATCGTCACGTCGAGCAGCCGGCTGGAAATCGCGCTTTGAGCAGCCGCCATCGCGCGGTTCTCGCCCTCGGCCCGCCCGACGGCCATCAAGGCCGCGCCGCCTTCGGACATGATCGTCCTGACGTCGGCAAAGTCCAGGTTGATCAAGCCAGGCACCGTGATCAGCTCGCTGATGCCCTGGATGCCCTGGCGCAGCACGTCGTCGGCGATGCTGAAGGCTTGCTGCAAGCTGGCGCGCTTGTCGACGATCTCGAGCAAGCGGTCGTTGGGGATGACGATCAAGGTGTCCACGTGCTCTTTGAGCTTGGTGATGCCGGCTTCGGCCGACTTGGCGCGCTTGCCGCCCTCGAACGTAAACGGCCGCGTGACGACGCCGATGGTCAGCGCCCCTATTTCACGGGCCACGCGGGCGACAACCGGGCTGGCGCCGGTGCCCGTGCCGCCGCCCATGCCGGCGGTGACGAACACCATATCGCTGCCCTTGAGCACCTCGTACAGCTCGTCGGCCGATTCCTCGGCCGCCTTTTCGCCAATCTCGGGATTGCCGCCGGCGCCCAAGCCGCGCGTGAGCTTGTCGCCCAGGCGGACGCGCTTGGGCGCGTTGGCCATCATCAGCGCTTGCCCATCGGTGTTGATCCCGATGAACTCGACGCCGCGTACACCCTCGGCGATCATTCGATTCACGGCGTTCGTGCCGCCGCCCCCCACGCCCACCACTCGAATCTGGGCAAAGTTTTCAACGACTTGATTTTGTGTACTCATTCTGCCTCCCTGTTATTGACCCCATCGTGGGGCACTCATAAGTCCTGATCTGACAATTTTTTCCAGGCCATTCGTAGTACCCGATGTACGTGACACGAAACCCGGAACTCGATTCTTGATTCACCACCCCAAGAGTGTTTTCATAGGCGACTCCAGGTTTTTATCAGTTCCAACACATCTAGCAAGGGGGGTACCCTCTACCATAAACTATTCCGATAGCCCAATATCAAGCTCGATCGGGCAGCAAGTTCTTGAGCCAACCGACCAGGCCGGCCCCATCATTCTCAGCGACGACCCGGCGCGACTTTTTAGGAGCCGGGCCGAGTTGCTGCTGGTCCCACTGCAGCAGCCCTACGCTGGTGGCAAAAGCGGGTGAGTTGAGAGTGTCCACCAGTCCGTGCAATTCGTGCGGCCGGCCGATGCGCACCGGCAGTCCCAACACCCGCTGGCCCAGTTCACGGATACCGCGCAGCTCGGCTGTGCCTCCACACAGGACCAAGCCGGCCGGCAGCAGGCCGTCATAACCTGAGCGCTTGATTTCTTGCACAATCAGGTCAAAAATTTCTTCCATGCGCGCTTCGATCACTTTGGCCAACTCACCGCGCGACAGGCGAGTGGTGGCCTCGCCGTCTGGCGTGCCAAAGGCCTGCACGGTAACCATGTCGTTGGGATTGACTTGGTCAGGACAGGCGTGCCCGTAGTTGATTTTGGCTTCTTCCGCCGCTGACATGGGCATCTTGAGGCACACGGCGATATCATTGGTCACGTGATTGCCACCCACTGCCAGGATAGTCGTGTGCCAAACACTGCCCTCGATAAAGATGGCGATGTCGGTCGTCCCCCCGCCAATGTCGGCCAATGCTACACCTAGCTCGCGTTCGTGCTCTGACAAGACCGCTTCCCCCGAAGCCAACGGGCCAACGACCAATTCATCTACACCTACCCCGGCGTCCTCGGCACACTTGATCAGGTTATGAATAGACGATGTGGCGCCGGTAACGATGTGCGCTTCAACCTCCAGACGATAACCGATCATGCCGCGTGGGTCTTTGATACCTTCCTGCCCATCTACAGCATACTCGCGCGGAACGAGGTGAATGATCTCACGATCATGCGGGATGGCGATAGCGTGGGCGCCATCCAATGCCCGGTCGATGTCCTCCTGGCTGACACCGCGTTCGCTGTGTTGAATGGCCACCACGCCCCGGCTGTTGACTGATGACACGTGGGCGCCGGCCAGGCTGAGATAGGCGCGCTCGATATCGTAACCGCTGACACGCTCGGCCTTTTCGACCGAGGTCGCGATCGCCCGCGAAGCTTCGGTCACGTTAACGATGACGCCCTTGCGCAAGCCCTGGGCCGGCACCGTGCCCACACCCACGACGCGCAGCTCGCTCTGTTCGTCTATCTCGCCAATCAGCGTGCAGATTTTGGTTGTCCCTACATCAATACCGACTATCGTTCGTTCCAAGTTTCACCTCTTATATCATCCCGAGCTTGCCGAGGGACGTTTCGCGTTTCACGTCTTGTATGTTACGCTTGCCCTTGCGCAGCTCCATGATTTCCTAGTGTGTCGAGTAATACGGCGCTTGGGCATCCTGCACATTCACATAGCTGGCCCTGATATGGCTTTGCACCAGGTGATCGGACAACGCCTGCCAGACGGCCAGCCGCTCGCTCATGCCTGGCCCACTTCCCAGGTAGACCGGCCAGCCGCCAACCGGGTCGCTGAACTCGAAGCCATGCTCGACCGTCTTGCGCACCAACTGGATGCCGGGCAAGTGCTGGATGATGGTCTGCACGTCCGATACCAGTTCAGGGTCGACCCGCGTGCCAGGCAACGGTAGGCGGCCGGACGGCATGTCGACCACCAGCGCGCTACTGGATGTCCGGGGCCCGGTGAACAGCACGCCTTCCGCGTCGACCCAGGCCCAAGCCTGCCCCTGCCGCCAGGCGAACAGGGGTTGCCGTTCTTCAACTGTGATCGTACACTGGGCCGGCAGCTCGCACGTCACAGCCGCTGCGCGCACCCCTGGCAGGCGGTGGGTGATCAATTGCGCGATGTGCTGGGGCTGTACCCACGCCACGTGTATCCCTTCCAACTCACTGGCTCCGATCACGTCCTTGGCTGGTGTGTACTCACTGCCGAGGACGGCCGGCTCGCCAACGTAGAATCTGGCATCATACGAAAAATATACCAGGGTCGCCAGGCAGATTGCCATGAGAGCAAAACTCAGCATGCGTGCTGGGGACAGCGCGTCCAGCACCATGGCTGGCGACAGGTGGATTGCGCCAGCGGCCGACGCGCCCTTGAGAAAGGGCGTGCCCCTTCCCAAGGGCGTATACGCCGCTCTCCTGGCCGGCTGGCGAGAGCGCCTGGCCGGCAATTTACGTGGTTTGGATCGCATGTTCGCTCGAGTTGTCATAATCTACCCAGATAGTCTCAGGTCTCAGTTTCGAGCCTCACGATGCCGATGTCTTTGTTTTTGGTGAGGCGTGCAGCTCATGTGTTCCACTTTCACCTTCCAGGCAGGCACTTTTACACCACGTAGGTGGTGCGCGAGCGCCGTTTATCCGTGTAGCGTTCCAGCGCTAACTCGACTAGTCTATCGATGAGTTCTGCATAAGGGATGCCACTTGCTTCCCACAGCTTGGTGTACATGCTGATCTGAGTAAAGCCCGGGATCGTATTGAGCTCGTTGATGTATAACGTGCCAGCCTGGCCGTCCAACAGGAAATCGGCCCGCGCCATGCCGGCGCAGTCGATGGCTGTGTAGGCCTTGATGCTCAAGCCGCGTACCTGGGCAGCCAACTCGTCTGCAATAGGCGCTGGGATGAGCAATTGCGATGCGTTTTCGCCGCTGTCCAGGTACTTGGCCGCATAGTCGTAAAACTCGCGGCTGGGCACAATCTCGCCTGGGAGACTGGCGATGGGATCGTCGTTGCCCAGCACGCTGCACTCGATCTCGCGCGCTTGTGGCACAGCCATTTCAACCAACAGTTTGCGGTCGTACTGGGCCGCTTCGGCCAACGCCTCGTCAAGCTCGGGGATATTGTGCGCTTTGCTGATGCCAACGCTCGAACCCAGGTTAGCCGGCTTGACGAAACACGGCCAGCCGATTTTTTGCTCGATGGCCTCCATCGCCGTGACTGGATCGCGCTCCCAGCTTTGCCGTGTGATGGTCAGGTAGGGCGCCACCGGCAAGCCGTGGGCGACAAACACATCTTTCATCACGGCCTTGTCCATGCCCACCGCTGAGGCCATGACGCCTGCCCCCACGTAAGGGATATCGGCCAACTCCAGCAGCCCCTGCAGTGTGCCATCCTCGCCGTACGGGCCGTGCAGTACCGGAAAGATCACATCCACGTTGGGAATCCCAGCCTCGCGTGTACCAGGGATCAAGTCACGCGTTCTCGAAATCAAGCTCTGGTTTCCCATCTCTGCGTCGGTGATCTCCAGGTCAAGCGACAACTGTTCACCCTTCAAGTCGGAGCCGCCCGCGGCATCGATGATCGTGGCGCCAGATAACAAGCTGGCCATGGTCACCTGCCGGCTGGTGAGCGCCGCCAGTGGATCGCCATGGGTCAACCAGCGCCCTTCCTTGGTGATGCCGATCGGCACCACCTCGTAACGGGCTGGATCGATGGCGCGCATCACTGACTGGGCGCTGCTCACACTGACCTCGTGTTCGCCCGACTTGCCGCCGAAAATGACCCCGATGCGTAATTTTCGTTTGGCCATAGTACCTACTCCGAGAATAAACCACGAAGGGCACCAAGGACACCAAGATTTCCTTTGTGTTCTTCGTGTCCTTCGTGGTAAAAAATTTTGCCTGGCGCAGAACGAATGGTCATGCCATCTATTCCCCAATCAGCTCGATCTCCAGTTCCAACTCGACCCCGAATTGCGCCCGCACTTTGTCGCGGGCCAGGTCGATGAGCGCTTTGACATCCGCAGCCGTTGCATCGCCCAGGTTGACAATAAAGTTGGCGTGGGCCGGGCTGATTTGAGCCTGGCCGACCTGGCTTCCCTTCAGGCCGGCGGCCTCCAGCAAGCGGCCGGCGTAATCGCCAGTCGGGTTCTTGAAAACTGAACCCATGGTCGCGCCCGGCGGCTGGCGGCGCCGGCGCCGCCCGGCAAAATCGGCCACTCGCGCCTCTAGCTCCTCGCGTGTGCTTGTCCGCAGTCGAAACGCCGCCGCCAAAACCACCGGTCTACAAATTGCGACACTTGCACCTGCGCTGCGCTCCAGCGCAAGTGCAGGTGTTTGCGATTTGCGGTTTGCGATTTTCAACCTGCTCGTCCGGTACCCAAAGCCAAGCTCCTCGTTGCTCCAATCACGCGCCACGCCATCCCCGTTCAGGATGGTGGCGGTGACCAGGTCACACGCTACGTCGCCGCCGTGAGCGCCGGCATTTCCCACCACCGCGCCGCCGACCGTGCCCGGCACCCCGGCGGCCCATTCCAGGTTAGCATAGCCGCGCTCGATACACGCGAGCGCCAAGCTGGGCAGCGTCACGCCGCTTTCGGCCCAGGCCAGGATGGTTTCAGCTTGCAGCTTGAATGTCTCAGGTTCAAGCTCCACGAGCCCATTGTCTTTATCGGCCTGAAAGCTGGAACCTTCAACCTGAAATTCAATCCGCCTGGCCCTGTTCGCAATGACCAAGCCTCGCAGGCCTGCGTCGCTCACCAGCATATTGCTGCCGCTGCCCATGACCAGGTGCGGCACGTGGTGTTGGCGCGCCAGCAAGACCAGGTCCGCCAGCTCTCGAGCTGTAGACGCTTCAACGTACAGGTCGGCCGGCCCACCGATGCGTATGGTCGTGTGGCGCTTCAATGGCTCGTCGCACCTGGCGCGCTCTCCCAAAGCCGCAAGGAGATCTCGTATTGCGTATTGCGTATTGCGT
>JAFGFO010000198.1 GCA_016931085.1 Thermoflexales bacterium | reverse complement strand
CACCTGGGACGAGGGGATCGCCACGCGCGACTTTCAGATGCCGTACTATTACGGCGAGCCTTCGCACACGATCTTTCTGTACACCGAGCGGCCGCTCTACCGGCCCGGCCAGACGGTGTACTTCAAGGGTGTCGTGCGCCAGGACAACGACGGGCGCTACCGCCTGCCCCAGTTCACCCGCCTGCCGGTGGTCATCAACGACGCGGCCGGCAACGAGATTTACCGCGAGGAGCTGCCCCTAAGCGACATGGGGACCTTTCACGGCGAGATACAGTTGAGCGAAGAGGCCGCCGTGGGGCTATACAGCATCAAGGTAGTCTACGCCACAGACGAAGCATCGGCCTACGGCAACTTTCGCGTGGCCGAGTACCGCAAGCCGGAATTCAAGGTGTCGGTCACCCCCGCCATCACCCAGCCCGTGCACGGCCAGACCATCACCGTCACCGTGCAAGCCGATTACTACTTTGGCACACCGGTTTCCGGCGCGGAGGTCGAATGGCGCATGTACAGCAGCGATTACCACTTTTCGCTCCCTAACGAATGGTACAGCTTTAGCGAAATCGACGAAAGCTACTGGTATTGGGGGGGCAGCGAGCAAAACGGAGGGCAAGCCATCTACGCCAACGGGAAGGGCCGCACGGACGCGCGCGGCACCTTCACCTTCAGCCTCTCGCTCGACCTGTCCAAGTCCAGGCGCAGCCAGACGCTCACCTTCGAAGCCGACGTCGTCGATCCGAACCAGCAAGTGACCAGCGCCCGCGGCTATGCCGTGGCGCACAAGAACCGCCTGTACGTTGGCGCCCGCCCGCGTTGGTACGTGACCAAGCCCAAGGAATTCCTGGACATACAACTAGTCGCGGCCGCCCCCGACAAGACCGTGCTGGCAGGCATCCCCCTGACGGTCGAGCTGTACGAGCGCGCGTGGCGCTCGACGCGCATACGCGACGAATACGGCACGTACAGGTGGCAAAGCAGCTACGAGGACGAGCTGATCTCCAGCCAGGTCGTCACCACCGCCGCCGACGGGCGCGTCGTGGCCGTCGTTTCGCCGCCCAAAGGCGGGGAGTATCGCGTGGTGGCGCGCTGGCAAGGAGGCAGGGGGACAGCAGAAAGCGCCTCGGCCTCTACCTACTTTTGGACCTGGGGCGGCGAGTACGTCAACTGGGGCATCCAGAACGACGACCGCATCAACGTCATCGCCGACAAGCGGCTTTACCAGCCGGGCGACACGGCCCGCCTGCTGATCACCGCCCCCTTCGCGGACAGCCGGGCGTTGGTCAGCGTGGAGCGCGGGGGAGTCCTGCGCTACTGGACCTTGCCCATCAAGAGCACCAGCGCGCTGATCGAGGTACCCATCCACGCCGACTATGCGCCCAACGCCTTCGTCAGCGTCATCCTGCTCAAGAGCCAGGCCGAGGATTTCCCCACCGCCGATTTCAAGATCGGCTACGCGGCGCTTAGCGTCGAGCCGGTCCGGCAGCGGCTCAAGGTCGAGCTGATCCCCGACCGCGCGCGCTACACGCCGCGCGCCACGGCCGTCTATACCGTGCGGGTGAGCGATTACCAGGGGCAGCCCGTCGACGCCGAGGTGTCGCTCAGCCTGGTCGACGCGGCCGTACTGGCCCTGGTAGGCGATCAAGACCACGATATCCTGTCGGCGTTTTACCGCCAGCGCGGGCTGGGCGTGCACAACAGCCTGAGCCTGGTGGCGAGCGTGGACCGTCTGAGCGCCGTGCTCGACAAGAAAGCCAAGGGCGGCGGCGGGGGCGACGGCGTCGACGTGCGCGAGAACTTTGTCGACACCGCCTTCTGGCGCGCCGACGTGCGCACCGGGCCGGGCGGCGAGGTGGCCGTCCAGGTGCCGCTGCCGGACAACCTGACCACGTGGCGCATGCGGGCCAAGGCCGTCAGCGCCAGCACCCAGTTGGGCCAGGCTGAAGTAGACGTGATCGCCACCAAGGACATCCTGCTGCGGCCCGTCCTGCCGCGCTTTTTCAGCGTCGGCGACCGGGCACGAGTGGGCGCAATCGTCCACAATTACACGCCGCTCACCGAGACGCTGCGGGTGGAATGTGAGATACAGGCAGCACTCGGGGCGAGCGAGACACCGCCAGCCTGCGGCGAAGCGCAGAGAGTGACCATCGGCCCGAACGGCTCCGCGCCGGTCTATTGGGAGGTCAGCATCCCGCGCACGCTGTCCGTCACGCTGCAGATGCGGGCCGTCACACCTGACCGGCGGGGTGACGCCGTCAAGCTGGTGCTGCCGGTCGGCGCCTTTTTCGACAGCATCGCCTACAGCACCTACCGCGCCATCACCAGCACAGCCGCCATCAGCGTCGTGCTGCCGGCCGACGTGGACCGCGGCCTGGACGAGCTGGTCGTCGAGGTCGAGCCGACGTTAGCGGCCAGCATCGACAGCGGGCTGGAATACCTGATCAGCTTTCCCTACGGCTGCGTCGAGCAGACCATGAGCAGTTTCTTGCCTGACGTCGTCGTCATGCGCATGATAGAGGAAATCGGGATCAACACGCGTCCCGGCTTTCGCGACCGGCTGGGTGGCATGATCGAATCCGGCATGCAGCGGCTGTACGGCTACCAGCACAACGACGGCGGCTGGGGCTGGTGGAAGGACGACGCCAGCAATCCCTCGATCACGGCCTACGTGCTGTACGGGCTGCATCAAATGGAGCTGGGCGGGCGCGCGATCGACGCCGGCGTGCGCGACGCGGCGGTGAGTTACATGCTCGACTGGCTGCAGCGCTCGTCGGTGGACGATCCGATCGGGCCGGTGCACGGCGCGGAACGCGTGGCCAGCGGCGCCAACGTGCGCGCTTACGCGCTTTACGTGTTGGCCGAGATGGGGCACGGCAACCCCGGCCTGGCCGGGCGGCTGTACGAGCAGCGGGACAAGTTGGATCACTACGGCAAAGCCTACCTGGCGTTGGCACTCTACCTGGGCAACGAGCGCCAGGCGGACGAGCGGGTGGAGGCGCTCGTGCAAGAACTGCGCCAGGCGGCCCAAGAAGAAAAGAACGGCACGGTTCATTGGGAAGACAAGCAAAACGACCTGTGGGGCATGAGCACCGGCGTGCGCACGACGGCGGTGGCGCTCAACGCCCTCGTGCAGATGTTCCTGGCCGATCCCAGCATCGACCCGGCCGCCCGCTGGCTGCTGATGCAGCGCCAGGAGGGCCACTGGCGCACTACCCAAGAGACCAGCCTGAGCCTGGTGGCGCTGGTCGAATACCTGGGCGCCACCTTCGATCGGGAGGGCAACAATAGCTACACCGTGCGGGTGAACGGCCAAACCATCGCCACAGTCGCCGTCACACCGCAGACCTTGGGCAAGCACGGCAAGTGGGTGATCCCGCTGAGCGATCTGCCGGCCGGCGACCCGGTAGTCGAGATCACGCGCGGCCAGGGGCCCGGCGCGCCCCTACGCGCTACCATCAGCCTACGCCACTATCGCTCGGGGGACGACATCGCGCCCATCCAGGATCGGGGCGTGCGGGTCAAGCGCGAGTACGCCACGCTCGACGGGCGGGGCCTGGACGAACTGCAACTGGGCGACGTGGTGGCGGTGACGCTGACGGTCGACGTGGATTACAGCCTGACGTATGTCCTCGTGGAAGACCGGCTGGCGGCCGGCCTGGAGCCGGTCGACACCAGCCTGGCGACGACCAGCCGGCAGTTCAAGGGCGGGCGCGGCGACTGGGTGTGGAGCCGGGTCGAGCTGCGCGACGAGCGGGTGGCGCTGTTTGCCAACTGGCTGCCGGCCGGGAAGGCGCGCACCTACACCTACCTGGCGCGCGCCACCACTGCCGGCACCTTCTACGCCCTACCCTTGCAAGCGTACGCCATGTACAAGCCGGACAGGGTCGGCCGCACAGCGGGAGTGGTGATAGAAATCGACGCGGCCGAATAAACCGTAGGGGCAACGGCAAATTGCCGTTGCCCCTTTCCTGCTTTGATCAATCGTTCCGCACGACGAGCGGCAAGTAGATCCTGTGTGCCTCGTCCTCGCCCTGGACAGCGGTCACCACCGAGCTCCCAACCGCACGCAGCCGGCCATAGTAGCGCACGCCGTACACCTCGTTAGTGATGACGGCCGTGTCAGCCAGCGAAGCGGCCACGCTGACGGCCATCGTCAGCGTCAGGCTTTCGCCTGCGCCAATGACCTTGTCCGCCCACTGAACCTGCTCGCCCACCAGCTCGCCACCTGAAGCAGCGAAGGCAAAGGCTGTGTTGGCCGGGATGGCGTCAAAGACCTCCAGGCCGCTGACGCTGTCGCCGCCAGCATTGTGCACGATCAGGGTGTAGGTCAAGAGCTCACCAGGCCGGACCGGGTTGGGGCGGCTCGTCTTGCTGATGCGCAGAGCGGTGGCGCCCCAAACGGTGCTCAGTGCGGGACTGCCGGCCGCGCTCGCGCCTTCGGCGCAGCTTGTGCCATAATCCTCATTGGCGACGACGGTCCCCTCGGCCAGCGTTCCGTCGACCGTGACGGCAAAGGTCACCGTCAGGCTGTCGCCGCCGGCCACGTCCTGGCCCGTCCACTGCGCCTGGCTGCCCACGTGCTGCCCGCCGGGGCTGGCAGAGGCAAAGCTGGTGTGGGCCGGCACCACGTCCGTGATGATCACCCCACTTGCATCCAGGCCGGTGTTGCGCACCACGATGGTGTAGGTCAACAGCCGCCCGGCGCTCACCACGGGCACGGCGGTCTTGGCCACAGTCAGGACTGGCCCACGCCGCACGGCGGTGGCCACCGGCACGCCAAGCGCGCCAACTCCTTCGGCGCACGTCACCCCGTAGGCGTCGTTGACGATGAGCACATCCTGGGCCAGCGCCTCTTCCACCGTGACGGCCAGGCTCACCGTCAAGCTGCTGCCGGCGCTCAACGCCAGCCCTTCCCAAAGCACATGGCTGTCTGTGAGTACCCCGCCCGAATCGGCCCAGGCAAAGCGGGTCTGGGCCGGCAGCGCGTCGCTGATCGTCACGCCGCTCGCGTCCGCGCGGCCCGCGTTGTGTACCACCAACGTGTACGTCACGCGCTCGCCAGGCTGCACCGCGTAAGGGCTGGCGGTCTTGGCGATGCTCAAGGCCGGAACGCTGCGAACGGTGGTGGTCACGGGGCTACCCGTAGCGTGTACCCCCTCGGCGCAGCTCGCGCCGTAATTCTCGTTGACGACGAGCGCGCCGTCGGCCAGCGTTCCATCCACCGTGATGGCCAGGCTCAGCTCCAGGCTGCCGCCAGCCTCCACCGTCTGGCTGAGCCACTGCACCAGGCTCCCCACCAGTTGCCCGCCCGCGCTGGCGTAGGCAAAGGCGGTGTGAGCCGGGAGCGTGTCGCTGACACTCACGCCGGTGGCGTCGAGATTGCCGTCGTTGTGCACCACCAGTGTGTAGCTCAGGCGCTCGCCCGGCTGCACAGGATCAGGTGCAGCGCTCTTGGCGAGGCGCAACACCGGGCCATTGCGCACTGTGACCGTCACGGGCGCCCCGCTGGCCGCCAGCCCCTGGGTGCAGGTGACGCCGTAGCCGGCGTTTGCCAGCAGGCTGCCGTCAGCCAGCGTGTTGTCGACTGTGACGGCCAGGCTCACCAACAGCTCCCCGCCGGCGGGCACCGTCTTGCTCACCCAGCGCACCTGCTCGCCGCCGGGCGCAAGCTCCCCACCCGAATCGGCAAAGGCAAAGGCCGTGCCGGCCGGTAGGCTGTCAGTGACGGTCACCCCGGTGGCGTTGTCCCCACCTGTGTTGCGCACCACCAGCGTATAGAGCAAGCGCTGCCCGGCGTTGACTACCTCAGGCGCCGCGCTCTTGGCAATGCTCAGGGCCGGCGCGCTGTGGACTGTGACGGCCAGCGGCCTGCCGGCCGCGCTGACCCCCTCGGCGCAGGCCGCGCCGTAGGCCTCGTTGCGGATGATCACTCCGTCGGTCAGCGGGCTGGTGACCGTGACGGCCAAAGTCAGCGCCAGGTTGTCACCGCCGCCCAGCATTGGCAGATGCCACTGCACCTGCTCACCCACCTGCGCCCCGCCGTCGCCGGCAAAGGCCAGAACCGTGTGAGCCGGGAGGGTGTCGGTGACGAGCAGCTCGGTGGCGCTGGCATTGCCCGTATTGCGCACGGTGAGGGTATAGCTCAGGCGCCCCCCGGCTTGTACGTCACGAGAGGCTGTCTTGCCAATCGCCAGGACCGGCGCGCTGCGCACGGTGACGAGCACGGCTTCCCCGCCCGCACGGACCCCTTCGGCGCAGGCCGCGCCGTAGGCCTCGTTGCGGATGAGTGTGCCGTCGGTCAGCGGGCTGGTGACCGTGACGGCCAGGCTCACCGACAGGCTGTGGCCGGCGCTGATGGCCAGGCCCGACCAGCGCGCCTCGCCGTCTTCGAGACGCCCGCCGGCACTGGCCCAGGCAAAGGCCGTGTGGGCCGGCAGCGCGTCGGTGATGACCAGGCTGCTGGCGCTGGCTGTGCCCACGTTTTCCAGCGTGAGCGTGTAGGTCAAAAGGCTTCCCGCCGCTACCGTCTTGGTGTTGGCTCGCTTGCTCAGGCTCAGCTCGGGCGCTGGCGGCGCGACGCTCACGCTCACTGGCACCTCGATCAGGGGGTTGTATGGATCGTCGCCCGAAACCTGGAGAGTGGTCGTGTAGGTGCCTGCCGTTGTCGCGATGGCCTGGCGTACCCCCAAGAGCGGCGCTTTGGAGCCGTCAAAGCTGAGGGTGATCCGCGCCATGCTGTAGGCCGCCACGACGCCGCTGGCCGGGTCCTCACTCAGCCAGGGGGCGTCTGGCACCTCGACGATGCTAAAGTGCAGAGGCGCCGGCCCGTCGTTGGTGATGGTCAAGATGCGCGTGACCAGCTTGCCCCATTTGATCGCCTCGTCATAGCTCCAGTCACCGATCGGGATGGTGACGCGCGGGATGTCCTGCCAAAGCGTGAAATCCTGGGTGGTCGTCACGCCGCGGCTGATGCTCACCGGCTGGCTGGCGCTGACGTGGCCGCCGGCCGAAACCGTCACGGTGTATGTGCCACTGGTGACCCACCACGGCCCGTACACCCCGCCCAGGGCGCTCGTGCCAGACACGAGCACACCGGCGTCCGATCCGAGCTCGACCAGGGCGCCTATCACCGGGCCGCCGCCGCGGTCGGCCATCAGCGTGCCGCGCAGCCAGCCCATGTCAGATGCCGGCCGCACCGTCAGCGTCAGCGGCACGTCCAAGGAGGGGTTGAAGGGATCGTTGCTCGCCAGGCGCAGCACGTCCGCATAGCTGCCTGGCTGGCTGAGCTGCGAGCCGTTAAAGCCGAGCGACACCGCCCCGCTGCCCGAGGCTGGCACGCTGCCGCTGGCAGGGTTGATGGACAGCCAGGCCGGGCCCGAAAGTGTGTAGTCTAACGCCACCTTTCCGTCGTTGGTCACGGTCAGCGTGCGCCGGGCGTTCACCCCCCAGGCCAGCGTCTCGTCGTAGGCGGAGGGAGCCAACGACACCTGCGGCGCGTTGAGCGTCAGCCTAGCATTGCGGGTGGTTGTCAGTCCGCTGCCGACGTCCACACTTCGCACGTTGCTCAAGTAACCGGGAGCCGACAGGGTCACGGTGTAGGTGCCACTGATCATCCACAGCGGACCAAAGCTCCCGGCGCTGTCGCTCGTGCCGGTGATGACGGTCTTGCTCGCGTCAGCCACCTCCACGGTGACGCCCGCCAGCGCCCCTCCCGGCCGGTCGCTCGTCACGCTGCCGCGCAGGACACCCGACAGGTCGAAGCGCTGCACGTTGACGTCGTCGAAGGCACGCCCGTTGTAAGGGGCGTAAATATGGCTGGAGGTCTGGAATTTGACCAAAAAGTGGTCGTTCAGGCCCATGCCGGCCGCGTCCGCTTCAGCTCGCAAGTCGATGGCGGCGTAGGTGAAGGTGGACACAGAGCCGGTAAAGCTAAAGACCTTGTGCCAGCTCGCGCCATAGTCGTCGCTGATAAAGACGCCGTCGTCGGCGCTGTCGGCGTCCGAGTATTCGCGCCACCAAAAGTACAGCCTGGCCGAGGCTTCCCGGCTCAGGTCGAGGCTGAGGATGGCCGCTGCGATGTGCGATTCGGGATAGACCGCCTGGCTGTTGTCCAACAGCAAGCCATAGGTGCCTTCGTACGGCGCGTAGGCGCTCTGGACCTTGGCCCGCCCGCCAAACTCGGTCTCGACCGCCCAGTGCTCGCCCAAGGCGCCTGTCTCGAACCTGTCCCGGAAAGGCAAGCTGGCCGGGATAAAGCCAGTGCCGGTGACGTCGTAGCTCGTGGCAATGTTGTCGACGATCAGCCCATCCCTGGTCGGGCTAAAGGCGTACAGAGGGTGGCTGAAGGTGAGCGTGTAGGCGCCGTTGGGGAAGCCGGACTCGGCGTAATAGCCAAAGCTGTCGGTGGTAGCCGTTAACCCTGTGCCAAAATCGACCACGGCGCCGGCGATGCCCTGGCCGGCTTGGTCTCGCACGTGGCCGCTGATGCCGTAAGGCGTGTAGATCGTGGGATCGTACACTTCCACGTTGTCGATCACGTAGCCACCCGCGTCCACGAAGCCACGGTTGCCATAGAACTGGAACTTGACCAAAAAGCGATCGTTGAAGGCCAAGCGGGCCAGCAGGACCTTGGCATCCAGGTCGATCGCGGCGTGGGTCCAGTCCATCTCTCCGGCCTGGAAGGCATAGATCTTGTGCCAGCTTGCGCCGTCGTCGTCGCTGATAAAGACGCCGCTGTCGGCCTGCCACGTGCTGCCCCGCAGCGCCCGCCACCAGAAATTCAACGCCACCTGGTATGCCCCGCTCAAATCCAGCGGGAGCACAACCGCCGCGTGGGAAGGGTAGGCATTGGAGAGATCGTCGTCGAGTCGCAGGCAGTAAGCGCCGGCCTGCGGCGAGGAGCTGCTCAACTGGACCCGCCCGTCATAGTCCGTCTCCACCGCCCAAGGACTGCCGGACAGGCTGCCGGCCTCGAAGCCATCGCTGAAAGGCAGCGTGGTAGGGACGAGCGGCGTGCCGGTGGTGTCGTGGACGGCGGCCGGGTCGGGCGTCCACACCCGCGCCTCCGCCGGGCTAAAGACGAAGCCGGCGCGGCTGAAGCGCACCGTGGTGCTACCCAAAAAGCCGGTCTGGGTATAGTAGCCAGAGGCATTGGTGGTGACGGTCGGCTGCGTTCCAAAGCTCACCGCCACGCCCGCGATGCCAACCCCGGCCGCCGTGCGCGCGTGGCCCTGGATGCTGTAGGGAACGGGATAGACCGCCACGTCGTCGATGGCGTAGCCGTCACCCATGATAGAGTCGTCGTCGTAGAACTGGAACTTGACGAGGAAGTGATCGTTCAAGTCCATCCCGGCTGCCGCGGCCGCCAGGTCGATGACGGCCTGGGTCCAGTTCGAGGAGCCGCCGTTGAAGGAATAGACCGGCTGCCAGGTGGCGCCATAATCGTCGCTGATAAAGACGCCGTCGTCGGGGTGATCCTCGTCACCAAACTCGCGCCACCAGAAACTCAAGCCCACCTGGCCTTCGCTGCTCAGGTCGAGGGGGAGCACAGCCGCCGCGTGAGACATGGGCGAGTCGTAGCTGCTGGTGTCCAGCAGCAGGCTGTAGGTGCCCGAGTGAGCATAGCTGCTTTCGACCCGGATGCGCCCGTCCAGGTCGCTTTCCAGCGCCCAGGGGAGCCCCAGCTCGCCGCTCTCAAAGCCCTCGCTAAAGGGCAAGCCGGTGGGGGCCAAGCTATAGCCAGTGGCGTTGTGACTGGCGTTGCCGACCAAAATCTGGACCTGGTCTTGCCAGGGACTGAAGCTAAAGCCTTGGCGGCTGAAGGTGACGGAATAGGTGCCATTCCAGAAATCGTCCTGGAGATAGTAGCCGCCGTTGTCGGTGGTGACGGGCGGCAAGTCTGCCCCAAAGCCCACGCTGACGCCCTGGATGCCCTCGCCCCACTGGTCACGCACGTAGCCGCTGATCCGGTAGGGGACGTACAGTCTCACGTCGTCGATGGCGTAACCATCCTGAGGGCTGGGGTAATCGTCGTAAAACTGGAACTTGATCAACAGGTGGGTGCCAGACAGCCCGGCCGCGCTGGCCTCGGCGGCCAGGTCGAACAGGGTGTGCGTCCAGGTCGAGGAGCCGCCGTTGAAGGAAAAGATACGGTGCCAGGTCAGGCCGCCGTCACTGCTGAGGAACACGCCGTCGTCGGGGTCGTCCTCGTCGCCGAACTCGCGCCACCAAAAGCTCAGGCGAGAGGGCGCACTACCACCACTCCGATCGAGCGCGAGGATGGCCGCCGCGTGAGAGCTGCCGCCCCCACTGGCCTGATCGTCGAGCAGCAGGCTGGTGCTGCCGCCGTGGGAGTAGGCGCTGCTCAACTGCGCCCGTCCCTGGTAGTCCGTCTCCAGCGCCCAGCGAAAGCCCAGGCTGTCGTCCTCAAAGTCAAAGAAGGCGGATGAGGTCGAATAGTTAAACGCTTTGCCGGTGGTGTCGCAGCTAGCGTCTGCGCCATTGACCGTCACGCGGGTCTGCTTGGGTGCAAAGGCATACTCCGGCCGGCTAAAGCTGACGACATAGTCGCCGTCCAGGAAGCCGCTTTGAACGTAGTGGCCAAAGCTGTCGGTGGTGACAGCGGGGCGCTGGCCGCCAAAGTCGACCGTGACGCCCTCGATGTCATACCCCAAGTCGGTGCGCACGTAACCCTGGATGGTGTGGCTGGGTAGGTCGTACACCTCGATCTTGTCGATGGCATAGCCGTCGTCCAGGATCGGGCAATTGTCGTAGAACTGGAACTTGACCAAAAAGTGATCGTTCAGCTCCACCCCGGCCGCGGTCGCTTCAAGCGACAGGTTGAGAACGACCTGGGTCCAGGCCACCGAGCCTGTGCTGAAGGCGAAAATGCGCTGCCAACTGGCCCCGTCGTCGTCGCTGATAAAGACCCCGTCGTCGGCGTGGGATTCGTTGTAAAAGCCTCGCCACCAAAAGCTCAAGATGGGGTGAGGAACATCGGCCAGGTCGAGGCCGAGGATGGCGGCAGCGTGAGACATGCGCCCGACGCTCGACGCGGTATCGAGCGTCAGGCTGTTGGGTGCCTCGTAGGCATAGCTGCCGCTCACGCGCACCTGTCCCTCGTAATCCGTCTCCAACGCCCACGCGCTGCTCAGGTCGCTGATGGCAAAGTTTTCGCTAAAGGGCAAGCTGGCCGGTGAGGGGAGCGGGTAAGCTTTGACATTGTGAATCACATCTTCGCCGCCAAAGGCCAGCGTATACTCGTCCACGGCCGGCACGAAAAAGTAGCCTGGGTGGCTGAGGCGGACGGTGACGTCGCCGCCAGGGAAGGTGCCCTGGACGTAGCGCCCGTCGCTGCCGGTGGTGACGGACGGCCGCACTCCGCCAAAATCTACGCTGACCCCCTCGATGTCGTTCCCCCACGGCGTGCGCACGCGGCCGCTGATCTGCGGCCTGGGATCGCGCACCACCACGTCGTCGATGGCATAGCCATCGCTGGGTATGGACCAATCGTCGAAAAAGATGAACTTGACGTAAACGTGCTCGTTGAGACTCATCCCAACGTTGGCCGCCGCCGCGTCCAGGTCGATGACAGTCCGCGCCCAGGTGGACTGGTCCCCGTCAAAGCTAAAGATCGACGCCCAGTTGCTGCCATTGTTGCTGAGCTGCACGCCGTCGATGTGCGGCTCGTCGCTGAAGGCTCGCCACCAGAAACTCAGCTCGACCTGGGTCTGCCCGCTCAAGTCGAGGGCGAGGATGGCCGAGGCCTGCGAGTAAGCCCCGGCGTTAATGTCATCGTCGAGCAGCAGGCTGCGGCTGCCCGAGTGGGCATAGCCGGTCCCAATCCTGACCCTCCCCTCAAAATCGGTCTCCAGGCTCCAGTGCTCGCCCAGCTCGCTGCTCTCAAAGTTATCGCTATAGGGCAAGCTGGCCGCTGGTGGGAGATGGTCAGCGATGGCGTCGTGCTGCACGACCCCGTCGCCAACCGTGAGCGCGTCCAACATGGGGCTAAAGGTATAGCCGGCGCGCTCGAAGGTGACGATGTGGGAGCCAGGACTAAAACTGGACTGGTAATAATAACCATGGCTGTTGGTGGTGACGGCCGGGCGTGCCCCGCCAAAGCCCACCGTCACGCCCTCGATGCCGTCCGCCTGCCTGTCGCGCACGTAGCCGGTGATGCTGCGCGGGGGGGTGGTGAGCAGCGGGACGGACGGGTCACCGTACAGGTTGAACACGTAAAAGTTCATCAGGCGCGAGCGCTCTGTCCAGCCGCCAGACACGGCCGCCTTGGTCTCGTACAACGCGTCGCCGGCCGGCAAATTGTCCTCGACCAGCCGCCTGGCATACTCGTACGCCAGGCCCGAGTTGGTCGAGCTGCCGTCAAAGCCGCCATAGCCAACCCCGGTGTTGAACCAGGACACCCGGCTGGCCGACACGGTGGCGATGGCGCCCCGCTTCAGGAGCGCGTATTGCAGATTGTTGACTTCCTCCGGGTAGCCGTTCAGGCACGAATTTTGAAAGACAAAGGCGGGATGGTTATCGTCCAGGTAGCCAGTCTGCGTGTTGTTGAACAAGTCGCCGTCCCAGCAGTCGGGGTCACAGTCGTTATCGCCCTCCTCGCACTCTCGGCCGCAGCCAACCGCCACCGCGGCCGAGTTGCCGTGCCCCCACCACACCACCAGGCCGTAATCATTGGCTGACCAGCGGTCGCGCACGAGCGTGCCCCCGCGCAGTTCCTGGTCGCTGGCATACGACGAGTTCAGGCCGCACTTGCCGCCCCCCTGCTGGTACTGCGTCCACGACGTAAAGCCGGCCTCGTCCAAATAATCATCCTTCATCTGGGCGGCCAGGGGCGCGCCATCGTAGTCCACGCCGCCAAAGCTCATCGGCAGCAGGGCGCTCTTGCGCCAACTGGCCGGGTCCGGCTCGCTTTCGTAATCGACGATCTTGCGCAGGATGTCGTCCAGCTTGTCGGCCCAGCCAGCCTGGCTGACATAGACCGGGATGCGCCCCACGTACACCTCGGGCGTGAGGTCGACGCCGCCGGCTTCCCAGTCGTCGTCCCACTCCCCATGGTAGCCGTCGCCGTCCAGGTCCCAGTCTCCGCTCAGGTCAGCGTAGAAATAGTCGGTAGGCGCTTCCAGATCCTCCAGGTCTGGCACGTTGCGCCGCGGCCAGACCATCTTCATCGGCACGTCGCCCTCCCAGTCGCTAGGATTGGCGGGGTCGTCCGGGTTGGGGTTGCCAATGAGGAGCACATACTTGATGTGGTGGTCGTCGTGGAACTGGAGCAGCCACTGCCGGATCTTTTCGGCCTTGCCGTTGGGGGCTGGGCCGTTCAGAACGCCATAGTTGTCCTCGGTTATGACCAGGGTGTTGAATCCCCGGCCGTTTTTGTGGGTGACAAAAGTCTCCAACATGGTGCTGGCCGCCTCGATCTGGTTGGTCGTGATGATCACGTAACCGTTGGCCTGGCTGGCGTCGCCAGGCGCGCGCAGCTCATCCGGCGGTTGGTACCAGGCTTTCGCCGTGTCATAGTTGACGAGTGTCTTTTGGGCCACGTCGTCCATGACCGTATCCTGCAGCAGGCTTGTATCTTGCGCCGCGCGGCGCTCGCCCGGCACGTCGTAGCCGATGCGCACGGTCACCTTGCTGGCCACGCTCAATTCGCCGCTGGCCGGGTCGTAGCGGAAGGGTACATAGTTCACCCGAGCGAAGCGCCACTTGCGCATTTGCCCGTACGGCAGCAGGCTGGCAAAGTCTTCAGACGCGCTATCTGGAGCTTGCGTATCGCTCGATGCCACAAGTCCCGTGCCGGTGAGATCGGGGCTGGCCGGCTTGACCCGGTAGGTGCCAGGGAGCTGCGTCAGATCTGTCTCCAGCACCTCCAGGCGCAAGCTGGCCAGTTCCGCCTCAGGCGGGACGGCCACGTTGTAGACCTTGTGCGGCAGCCAGGGCTGGCCGGCCTGGCCGACAAGCTCAAAGCCCTCAACCTGGAGCACGTCCAGCCCGGCCTCGTCCCGCACGATTTGGTAAGGCGGGAGCTCGAGTGTCAGCGTTATAGCAGCCGCACCCTCCTCGCCCATCACCGCCCCGGCCAGGCCCGTGGCATAACTCGCCGAGACCAGGCTGACCAAGCCAGCCAGCGAAAGCGAAAGCACGAAGCGTGTAAGACGTTTTTCCCTTGACATCGTTGATCTCCTTTGCTATAGTCGCCCTTCTCGGGTCTCTTTATTCCCAATCCACGTCGTAGTCAAAGTCCCAGTTGCTGCCACTCGCCGGGTCGATGTAGGTCAGGCCAAAGACTGCGCCCAGGGTGTAGCACCAACTGTCGCCCCACCAGCGGCTGTCCCACGAGCGCCAGGTGCCGGGGTCGCAGTCAAAGCCGACGCCGATCGCCACCCAGAAAATGCCCGAGAAGGCCGTGCAGTAGGGGCCGCCAGCCGGGCAGGTGCGCCGCATGCTGGCCCAGCCGGGCGGCGGGCTGCTCTGGGCGCCATCCATTACCCGCTCCAACGTCAGCGACAGGTCGCCGCGCGCGCTGAGGATACAGGCGAACTTGCCCCACACGCTGCCGCGCAACTGCCCGCCATAGATGGCATCCCCATTGACAGGCTTAAAGTACCAGCCGCGGATCTCGCCGCCCGCGCTCACCTTCAGCATGCAGCCGTCGTCGACGAGCGGAAAATCGCCCGAAACGGCCAGGTAGACGCCCAGGAAGGTGGCCGGGCGGCCATTGATCTGCTCGTCGCCAAACTTGTCCAGCACCTCGCCAAAGCCGGCCGTGCGCAGCACCGGGCTATCGTACAGGTAACCGAACAGGATGGTGCCGCCCAGGCGATAGTCGCTCCACGAACCTTCGCCCTGCAGGCCGAGGTAGAACAGGGGCTCGTCATTATAGCGCCCAGCGCCAAAGGCCGCCCCAAGATTGCTAAAGGTCACCTCGCTGATCTCGATTTTCTCGACCGCCACGCCGCCCTCGATGCGCTCGAAGCCCTCGGCCGTGCCGATCAGGAGGATGAGGTCGGCCGTGACGTCGTAATCGCCCGAAAGCGAGGTGCTGACGTTGTCGGCCCGCACGATGAACTCGCGGTCGCGGTTGAACTCCAAACTGACCCAGTCGGCGTACAACAGCTTGTCGCTTTGGCCGCCGGCCTCGCTGTTGACCTCGACCTGGGCGCCAAACTGCAGGCTGTCCAGGCCCCAGTCCCCGCCGGGGGAGCGCATAAAGACAGCCTGGCCCATGCCGGTGTGCAGTTGCGTGCCAGTCGCTTCGAGCACCGTGCCAGACGCCAGCCCGCGCACGCCGTAGCCGTCCTCCCCGCCCAGGTCGATCAGCGTCTGCTCCAGCACATCGTAGGCGGCGTTGAAGTCAAACGAGTCCGTGACAGGGCTCCAACCGTCCCACGTGTCGCGCGCCAGGTCGACGGCGTCGTCCTGCGCCCCATCGCCCAGGCTGTAGCCAAAGGTCTCGGTTGCCCAGGTGCCGACGTCCACCTCGACGTCGCGCCAGTCATCAAAGCCGGCGCCGCCTGGCCGGTGCATGGCCAGCGCGCGGAAGGCAGCCTGGGAGGCCGAATAGCCCAGGAAGATGCCGAAGGTGCTGCGAAAGCCGCTGCCATCCCGGTCACTGCTCGAGACCACCCCCAGGTCACTGCGGAAGACCTCGGCCCCCGGCAGCAGCCCAAAGTCGCGCACCAGCCCCGCAAAGGCGCCCCCGTCCCGGTTCGACATGAACTTGACCGGCAAGAACTTTTCCAGGCAGTCCTCCAGCGATGGCATGGGCACCGACCACTTGAGGCTGGGTGGGCGAAGCGGCGCATGGTTTGACCTGGCATGATAATTGTTGGCCGCCATAGGCGATTTGCCGGCCATTTCGTCGGCCGGGATGGCAGCGGCAGCCCTCCGACTGCCGGGCGCCGGCTCGACCTCGCCAAAGTAGTCCACAGCCGCGTTGCCGTCCAGCAGCACAAAGCCGCAGCCGATCGTCTCGCCGGCCGAGCAGTCTTTGAGCGACTGCGGGGTGAGGTTGCCGCCGCTGTCCAGCAACTCTGGCGGCAAGTCGAGCAAGGCATTGTCCAGGTCGATCCCCGCCAGGCTGGGCAGGCTGCGATTGTCCATGAGCGTGCTGTAGTAGCGGCTGAGCTTGACACCGCTGAGGGCGTACACAAAGCCGCTCACGCGCAGCTTTTGCAGCAGCGCGCCGGCGCCCTCCATCTCCTGCATCTGGACGTCACCCACGTCCCCGTTAGGGAACCACTCGCTGACGATGGGAAACTCTACCGCCTGCGAGTCGCCAGCGCGCTCCAGGCCGTCGACGGTAGCCGTGCCTTCGAAGCTAAAGACTTTTTCCACTCCATGCAAATCCGCCCCGCTGTAGCGCGAAAGGTCCTGGCTGTAGGCCCAGCGCTCGCCCAAGACTTGCTCAAAATCCCAATACCTGTGCAAGACGGTGCTCGTCGAGCTGACCATCTCGCCCTGCGCCGGGCAATAGTTCTCGTCCAGCCCCCCCATGGCGTCGGTTTCGAGCGATAGCGTGATGCCGCTTGGATACGGCAAAATCATGTCGAACGCGACCGTCGCGGAAAAGGCCAGGTTATCCACAAAAAGCACATCGTAGGTTTTGAGCTGCTCGGTGTAGCCACTCAAGTTCTGGCGCTGCGTAGCCTCCAGGTTGAGCACCTCCAGGTTCTCGCTGACGCCGCCGCGCCGCACGTAGAGATCCATATCGCCATTGAAGGCGTCCGGCGAGTAGCATCCGAACTTGACCTCGACCGGGCTAAAGCTTTGATGGATAAAATTGAGATTAAAGCCGGGATCCAGCTCACCATTATCGGGGCCGGGCAGGCGCGCCCAGGCGTTTTCAGCCGGCATCGGCAAGCCGAGCGCGTTGGTGGGCGCATCGGCAAAGATGGCGGTTGGAATGTACAAAGTGGCCGTCCGGCTCATCACTTTGAACACCTCGTGCCCATGCCAGCTCATGTCCCGGTTGAGCGTCACCCCGGCGGTGAAGCGCCCGCCAGCACTCAAGTCAAAACGTTGAGCCAGCGGCGTACTCACCAACCACAGCGCGCCTAGATTGCCCACGGTACCCTGCATGAGCGCCGGCCTGTCGCTCTCGGTGTTCATGTAGTCAGTGACCGCCCCAGACACCCGGTAGACCAGGAAGGCCTGGGCATTGTCCAGGTACCCACCAGCAATGCGGCTGGCCTCGACATCGATGTACGCACCGTCAGCCTGGATAAGGACGCTGGCCGGTGTGCTCGTGCTGTACGAGATGATCTCGCTGGCGCTAAAATTGCCGTACAGGCCGTCGCCTCTCAATCTGGCCTCGCCGCCCTGAGCCGTGTAATTGACCCGCAGCAGGGCCAGGTTGTTATCTGGAGGCGGCACGTTAGTCATGGCTGGCGGCGTGTAATTCAGACGATCGTGAATGTGATTGCCCAGATCCAACAAATCCACCTGGTCTGGCAGCACGCGCAGCCCACCCGGATGAAACGCCCACGGCAAATTTTCGTCCACAAAGACCAGGTCAGTCGGCGAGCTGATCGCACCGTCAAAATCGAAATTGGTCTTCACGTCGGGCACCACGCCGCTCAGGCGGTGGGAGCGCTGTTCGGGGGCAGAGCTGTGGTAGACGTTCACGTACTCCGGCAGCGTCAGGATGATTTCAGCGTTAGCCTGGTCCGGCAAAAACTCGATGCGCTCAAACTTGAACGTGAAATCGCTCAAATCGGTCCTGGTCATGTCGAGCGTAGCGACCACTCGCCCATCACCAAGACTGGCACTCTGTGTCGTGATCTGCGTGAGGCTAATGTTGTGAAAAGCGAGACTCCAGGAATCTCCCCAGCCGTTCCTCAACGTGGCTTTACCATACAGGTGAGCGGGATCGGGGGTGAGTCCCATCGGGCAATCAGGATCGTCTGAATAACGCAGCACGCTGACGTCCATGTACCAGCCATTGTGCAAGTTGATGCGCGCGGGCAATCCCCAGGCGAGCGCTTCATTCCCGTAGAAAGAACAGTTATCTGGCAGGCTAGGAGCCGGGTCGAGCGGGGCGCTAAAAGACACCGGGGTGGTGACGGTGATCAGCGGCGTCAGGTAAGCCGTTTCCCACACACCCAGCACTTCGTAGCTGTTGGGACTGAAAGCCAGCACCGAGTACTCGTAGGGTTGGTTGGGGCTCAGGTCACTCGTATCCGAGACCATGTACGTGGCATGAGCCGTGTCGTGCACGACAGGCTGCACCGGCGTGACCTGCATCCACTGCCCATCACCGATGGCCGAGCGGCGAAAGACCGCGACCAGCGGCAGATTGAGATACTCTTTCTGGCCAAAGATAATTTCCACCGCCGGCTCAGGGCTCGTGTACGACCAACGCACCAGGGGAAGCGACCCCAGGTCAGCCATGTGCCGGTCCGTGTCTAGAAAGTCGTTGGTTCGCCTCAAGAGCGCCTGGGCTTGCTTCCCTTCTACACCGATCCAGCCCACAGCCGTTTCACCCTCCGCCAGGGGGATACCAATCGAGTTGCTCAAGGTGACGACAACAGTCGTCGTGATATTGCCGCCCGGGCCAGGCTGGGTGATGGTGACAGGCGTCCCGCCTTCGGGCGCGCCGCCGCCGGACCAGGCCCAGTCGATGTACTGTATTCCCAGGTCTCCCATGTGAGTGCTGAGATGGGGCGGCAGTCTATCCGGTGGCGAATCGGGTTCGAGGACGGCGCACATCGTCCCAGGCTGGCTGGCGTTGCCGTGCCCGTCGATCGCTTCGACCTGGTAGTAGGCCACGATCTCGAAAGGTGGGACGTAATCATCCCACAGCGTCACGGTCAGCGGGTTGGTCACCTGGATGCGCTTGATCAGTTGCCAGGTGCCGCTCAGCTCGAAGGATCGGTACACGGCCACCTGGCGGGTATCCGAGCTGAGATTGTGCAGCGTATAGGGCATGCGATAGCTCCGGCAGTCCCCCGTGCCCGGCAGGTTGGGGGTCTTGGGCGGCGTGCGGTCGTACAGCGCGCCCTTGACCGGCGCACTGGGCGCCGACCAGTTGCCATTGGGGTCGCGCACTTGCACCCGGTACCAGTACGGCGTCCCCCGCGGCGGCACGTCGGTGATGCTCAGCGTCAAAGTTGGGCCGAGCAGGCGAGCCTGGATGCCATTGGGCCGCAGGTCAACCCACCCTTCCAAAGGCTGCGTCAGGCTGGGGCTGCGGCTGACGAAAAAGCGCAGTATGTCGTTCATCTCTTCCGCGTCGGTATAAGCCCAGGTCAGGGTGAGCACGCTGTGGTCAGGCGATACCGTCACGCTTGGGCTAATGGGGGAGGCTGGGCTGTCCAGCTCGCGCACCAGCACGTCCAGATCGGCCGAACAGGCGCGCTCTTGCCCCAGGCGGTCCACCGCACAGGCGTGGTAGTACCAGCGGGTGTAAATGGCATTTTGCGTTGCCGTGGGGAACACCTGCCTGACGCGATCTTCAAAGAGAAAACTACTTTGATCGGGATGGTCATACTGGCTGGCCGTGCCAGGTTCTACCAACAGCACTCCACCGCCATCGCTGGTGGGGTTAGCCAACTGCCAGGCGCCACTGGTAGGTGGGCCGTTTCGATACACATTGTAGCCGGCTACTTCCAGGGCGGGCGAATCCACACACGCCCAGGGGTCAGCCGGCGGCCTTTGGACTGCCGGCAGGTCCCAATCCAGGAAAACGCGCCCGTCCACGCGGCGGGCCGACTGGAAGGCATCCCAGTTGTAACGCTCGGGGGCGGTATAAGGGCGGGTGCTGTTGCGCACGCCCAGATCGCCCGGCACCGGCACGACCGGCGCCTCGACCAGGTTGGTGAGCGTGGGCGGCGTGGGGCTGGGCTGGATGCACACTGGCCGGTGCGTCGGCAGCCCAGTGTGCCTGGCCGGCACCACGTAATAGGCCAGCACTTTATCCATCAGAGCCGTCGTCGTCACAGTATCCAGGTAAGCCAGGCCGACGGCCTGCGCAACCTGGTGGTACTGCTCGGCGTACAAGGCCGCCACACCTGGGTTGGCGTACAGATAGTCGTAGACCGGCTGCGTGCTCGTGAAGGGCTGCGCCAAGCGGGCTACCTGGGCCAAATCGACGTACAGCGTGCCGGTCAAAGGTCCCAGCAGCGCCTCCATCGTGGCGGCATCGGCAGCAAAGCCCACACGGTTGGCCACGCGAGTCCAGCCACCCTCGCCCGCGCCGCCGGTCTTGCGATAGACGTCGTAGCTGGCATCCGGGTCCATCTCGCTCGTCATCCACTGCAGCAGCACGTTGCGTCGCCGGCCCAAGGAGGTATAGGACTGGGCCCAGTTCAACTGGGATAGATCCGCCGGCCACTTGGGCGGGGCACAACTGTCCATGTCGACCAGGAAAGGCGAGCCGGGTTTGAGCGTAAAGTTCTGACGGGGATCGGCCGGATCGAAAATTGTAAAACCCTGGCTGCTCTCGTCCCACTTGATCACTCGCCTGGCACACGTGATATTGCTGATCACGTCGCTGGCACGAATCATGTCGTGGCGCTGTGCGGGCAGCGATATGCCGCTGAAACCAGACGGCGTCAGGCGATGCTCGCTGGCCGCCACATCGCCGGCCAGGCTGACCAGGGCAGGGCCGCCGCTCTCGACCTTGATAAAAACCGCGTCACCCACCTGCAGGCCAAAGTTGTCGCCAAACTTGGGCGGCGCGAAAAAGCGAAAATCTTGGCGATCTGGCTCCCACTTGAGCAGCGCGCTGAGCTGGCTGCCTTGCCAGCCCAGGTAATCGGCCAGGCCGGCCGCGTCGACGATGGCTGGGTTGGCGAAGGACAGCGAGAGCAGGCTGTAACGCCCACCCCGGTTATCGACGCCAAAACTGCGAACGCCAACACGGTTGGAGAACCTGGACAACTCGCTGCAGATGTTGCTGCTTTGGACGACGTAATAATAGGTCTGGTCAGGCGCATCGAGCACGCCCCGGTCGACAAAGGTGGTGCTCCTGGCCGGCACGGTGGTGTATGGCAGTGTGCCCTTAGGCTCAAAGTAGGGATTGTCGCTGTCGCGCCAGATGGCATAGCCGCCGTTGTTGGCCGTGGCATCCTGCCAGCTCAAGACGGCGTCACGGCCCCCCTTGACCTGGATGCGCACCCTGGGGGTGACGGGGTCGAGACAGTAAGACTGAGGCTGGGCCGGTGCGGCCAGCGCTTGCCTGACCAGCAGCAGGCCGGCCAGGGCGAGGAGGCAGGCGAGGAGGAGGAGAAGGAAGCGATGAGAACGTGAAACGTAATGCGTGAAACGTAATGCGTGAAACGTAAAACGCGGAACCTGAGACCTGAAACCTGAAACCTGAAACCTGATACTCGACACCCCCGCCACGAGAAGCACGGCAGCGAGCATGGCTGCCAAAGCCGCCCACGGGCTAGCGAGGGGGAGAAACTCAAAACCCAGCAGCGTCACGGCCGTTGGGCTGCTGTGCAGCTCGAGATAAGGCTCGTCGCCATCGACGCCGTCAAAGCTGCCTTCGCGATCCTCGAACTGCAGCGCCCCCAGCAAGAGTGGGTCGACCGCGTCCGACACGGTCAGCATAAACGAGGCGAGGCCGTCCCCAGCCCGCTCGCGCTCGATATACATGCCGACGGGGTGCAGAACCTGTCCGTCGCCAAAGACAAGCGGGCCGATATGGCCTTGGGTGACGCTGATCGTCTGTAACAAGTCGGCCACGGGAGGCGTGCTGGTATAGCTCAACGTGGCTTCGTCCCACGTGTCTGAGACAGCGTACAGCGAGAGCTGGACGCTGCTGGCGTCAAGCAGATTATTTACCACGTTGAGCACCAGGGCGCTGTAGGTGGCCGGCTCGGTGCGGGTGACGGCGAACTGCAAGTAGGCCGTGTTGATCACGTCCAGATTGCTCTGCAGGCTGCCCAGCTTACTGTAGGCGACAAAGAGCGTGTCGTCGTCGGCAACCGTGTCGGGCCGGTTGGCATCGGCATACAAATCATGGGTGGGGGGCAGCGTATCCTGCGCGCCGACCGGGCGAAGCGCGAAACTCAATGCCAGCCAGCACGCCAGCACCCCGAGAGAAACGAAAAACAGTTGTCGGGCACGAAGCAGATTCATCGGTTCCTCCTTTTCAGAACACGTATTCGTGACATTCGCATATTCGTGTCATTCGTGATTTATTCTAGCATATCATCGTCAAAAAAACGTCAAAACGCAAAAATGAGGGTAACTACTCAGGTCACAGAGCTACACAGAGCTTGCACGGAGTTTCACAGAGAAGATTTAACCTTTCAAAGCCTCAGTGGGTCTCT
>JAFGFO010000005.1 GCA_016931085.1 Thermoflexales bacterium | reverse complement strand
TCGAACACGTCCCATGCGATTTGTGCCAGGCAGACGAGGCCCGCCCGCTCTTCGAAGGGCGAGACCGCCTGCACGGGCTGCCGGGAAACTTCACGGTGACTCAGTGCCGGCAGTGCGGGCTGGTTTATCTCAACCCGCGCCCCACCAAGGATGAAATCGGCGCTTTTTACCTGGATGATTACGAGCCGCACGTGGGCTTTGAGCGCGTCCGGCACAAGCACCTGGCTCGCCTGGAATATAATTATGGGCTGGGCAAAAGGCGGCGGCTGATCGAAAAATTTGTCAAGCCCGGCCGCTTGCTCGACGTCGGCTGCGGCGACGGCAGCTTTTTGTATTACATGCGAGAACACGGCTGGCAAGTTTATGGCCAGGAGATCAACGCATCGGCAGCGGCCTACGCGCGCCAGGAACTGGGCCTGGACGTGGCCGTGGGCGAGTTGGGCGACATCGCTTTTCCCCCCGGCCATTTCGCGGCGGTGACGCTGTGGAACGTCCTGGAACACCTTTACAGCCCTTACGCCAGCCTGGTCGAGATCAGGCGCATCCTCAAGCCGGGCGGGCTGCTGGTCGTGGCCGTGCCCAATTTGTCTGGCTTGGACGCGCAAATCTTTGGGCCGGCCTGGGTAGGCTACGACGTTCCGCGCCACCTGTACACCTTCACGCCGGCGACCTTGGAGGCGCTGCTGGCCAAGGCCGGCTTCCAAGTGCTGAGCAGGCGGTGCTTGTTCGGAAGCTACCAGTCTTTCGTGCACAGCCTGCGTTTCTGGCTGCACAGGCCAGGCCCAGAACGGCGCGCGCAGCTCGCGGTCAAGCGCGTGGCGAGTTGGCGACTGCTGCGGCTGCTGGCCGTGCCCCTGTTCCGCCTGGTAGACGGCCTGGGCAAAGGCTCGCTCATCACCGCCGCCTGCCGGGCAGGTAAGTAAGGGATAAGGATAAGTATGAAAGTCTTGTTCGTCATCGACACACGCTACATCGACCAGGAGCTGCTGGGCATCATGCACATCTCGGCCATGCTCAAGCGGCACGGGCACGCCTGCCGGGCCGTGGACATCGCCCAAGAGCAAGACCTGGTGCAGGCCGTGCGCCAATACGAGCCGGGCTTGCTGGCATGCTCGGCCGTCACAGGCTCTCACCGGCACCTGGTGCGCGCCAGCCAACAGATCAAGCAGGCCTTGGACCTGCCCTCGATCTTTGGCGGCCCCCACCCCAGCTACTTTCCCGAGCTGATCGAGCAAGAGGGCGTGGACATCATCTGCCGGGGAGAAGGCGAGTACCCCATGCTCGAGCTGGTCGAAGCCTTAGAGGCCGGTAAAGACCCGACCCACATCCCCAATCTATGGGTCAAGCGGGATGGGCACATCCACCGCAACACGCCCCGTCCCCTGGTGCAGGATTTAGACGAACTGCCGTGGCCCGACCGCGAGCTCTTGAACGCCTTTGCCAGCCTGCACGCCGAGGACTCGCGCTACTTTATGGGCGGGCGGGGCTGCCCATACGACTGTACCTTTTGCTTCAACCACATCGCCAAAAAACTGGCCGAGGGCCAGTACGTGCGTTGGCGCAGCCCTGAAAACTTGGTCAGCGAGATCAAAGCGGTCAAAGAGCGCTACCCCTTGCGCTTTGTCAATTTTCAAGACGACACCTTCGTGCTCAACCTCAAGTGGCTGGAAGCGTTCGCCCAGCTCTACCGCCAAGAGATCGGCTTGCCCTTCGTCTGCCACGTGCGGGCTAACCTGGTGACCGACCACATGAGCCAGGTGCTGGCCGACGCCGGCTGCGTCCACGCCGTGCTGGGGCTGGAATCGGGCAACGACCATTTGCGCAACATGGTGCTGAAAAAGGGCATTTCGCGCCAGCAGCTCGTCGACGCCTGCCGCTCGATCAAGGCCCACGGCATCACCGTGACCACCCAGAATATGTTCGGAGTGCCCTTCGAGACGATCGACACCGTGCTGGACACGATCGAGCTGAACGTCGCCTGCCAGCCCGACCGGACCAACCTGTACTTTTACACACCCTATCCCAACACGCAATTGGCCCAGATCGCCATCGACCAGGGCTTTTTCCAGGCTCAAGACCTCGATAACCTGCCGGAAGAGTTTACAACCGAGTTTTCGTCCGTCAACCTCAAGCTGCAAGACGCGCGCCAGATCGAGCAACTGGCCAAGTTGACCCGCTTCTGCGTCCACTTCCCGGCCTTTTTCCCCCTGATCCGCTTACTCTTCAAACAACGCGGCTGGGATTGGGCCAAGGCCTTCGTCTCGACAGGCTTGCTCCGGCTGCAAAGCACGTACACCACCCTGCGCGGGCGTTCGATCCGCTTGCTGAGGCCAGCCCAATGATCCAGGCCCTCAAGGCAAAATCCAGGCTCATCAAGCAAGGGGTAGCCGCGGCAGTCCTGGGCGCCTCGCTGTTGTTTTTTGGCTACAGCCTTTACAAGAACTGGCAAGAACTGCAAAGCTACGACTGGCATTTCAACGTCTTTTACCTGTTGGGAGCCGTCGTCGCGCTGCTCGGGGCCTTTATGAGCAACGTGGGGGGGTGGGCGGTCATCATCCGGCGCCTGGGTGTGTCGACCAGCTTGCGCAAGAACGTGGAAATCTATTGCCTGGCGGCCCACGCTAAACGTCTGCCAGGGATCGTCTGGTACGTAGCCGGCCGAGCTTATTTGTACCAGAATGCAGGTGTGCCGGTTGCGGTCGTCGTGCAAGGCAGCTTGTGGGAAATGGCCCTGCTGGTGCTGTCAGGCTTGACCATCTACGGCGTTTTCCGACCCTTCTACTGGGCCAGCCAACACGCCTATTTCAACTACCTGCTCCTGGCCACGATCCCCATTTCGCTCGTGGTCGCCTTCCCATCCGTCTTCCAGCGGCTTTTGCCCTGGTTGTGGCGCGACTGGCGCGCCGAGCACCTGGTCCAAGTCAGCCCCCGCAACAAAGCCTTGTGGATAAGCATTTACCTGCTGGGCTGGATAGCCGGCGGATCGATCTTGTACTTTCTGATGGGGGCCGTGTCGCCCGTATCACTCCCCCTCCTGCCGGTCTGCTGGGGCTTTGTCGCCTTGTCCGGGGTCATTAGCGTGTTCGCGTTCTTTTTGCCGGGCGGCGTGGGCATCCGAGAAATTTCGCTCGCCCTCTTGCTGAGCGACTATATCCCCTGGTCCGT